>CAXTUS010000040.1:21970-28752 GCA_964247475.1 uncultured Acidobacteriaceae bacterium
TATGCCGCCCGCGATCACGGTGCCGTCGCCGTTCCCCGCGGGATCAATAGCCGTTGCTGAGCAGGTACTCCTCGGTCACCGTCCAGCTGGAACCAGCTCCCGCTTGCTTTTCCGCGTATTTAGCCAGGATATCGACCTCGATATTCACCGGAGAGCCGGGCTTGAGGGTATGGAGCGCCGTGGCGGCGTAGGTGTGCGGGATGATCGCTATCGAGACGACATCGCCCCCCACCCCAGCCACCGTCAGCGAGATGCCATCGATCGTGATCGAACCCTGCGCGGCAACGTAGCGAACCAGATTCGCAGGGATCTTCAATCGCAGGCGCCAGTCGGAGTGCGCCTCATCCGACCGATCGATCGGGTCAAGCGCAATCAAGGTACCCACGCCGTCCACGTGACCCTGAACCACGTGACCGCCAAGCGGCGAGCCGGCCGGGGTAGGCAGCTCAAGATTCACCAGGTCGCCAGGCACCAGGCGGGTAAGCCGGGTGCGGGCAACCGTCTCCTGGGCAAGATCGGCTGCGAAGTGGGTCTCTCTGATGTCCAAAGCTGTCAGGCAGACGCCCGAGACCGCGATCGAATCTCCCGTCCGGAGTCGCGATGCGAGGTCTGCAGACGAGACGACGAGACGCGTTGGGCCATCCGCGTTCGCCGCAGGCGTAATAGAGACGATGGTGCCTGTCGATTCAACGAGGCCTGTGAACATCTTTCAAGCTTAGTTCATTCCGGGAATATGGGTGCGCCCCTGTGCAGAGCCGCTTCGGCATCTCACGGGGTCCTCCATGGGTCATGAAGGAGACCAGAGACGCATACATCCACACCAACCTCGCGTCGATTGACCCTGATCAAGCGCTGTTCGAGGGCGAACGGTCCCGGATGGTCTTCCGCAAAGGGAACGGCGCCCCGGCCGAGCTCAAGAGCGGAGTAGTACAAAGCCGCCTCGTCCACGAGATCCTGCCGGAGGAAGGCTCCGTTGAGAGCCGAACCGGCCTCAAGCAGCACAGACAGAATGCGGGCCTCGTGGAGGTACTGGAGAACTTGCCGAAGATCCGGACGTGAGCTGCTCGCGACCTCGTTGTCCCGGATCGGGAGACCTTCGATGCGCGTGATCCGGGCACCTGCGGAGGTAAGCGCGAGCTCGCTTTCTTCAGGCGCGTCCGCGGCGCAGAAGATCCAGAGGTCCTGCTCGACGGGATGTAAAAGGCGTGACGAGACAGGAATACGGAGCCTGGAATCGAGAAGGATACGCTGCAGCCGGCGCCGCCGGGGGAGCCCGCTCCGGTCGGTCATCTGTGGATCATCGGCGAGGACCGTCCCGATGCCCGTCAGGATGGCATCGGATCGGTGACGCATCTGCTGCACCTCCGCGCGGGAAGCCTCGCCCGTCAGGAAGAAGGGCTCCGTACGGGTGCGCAGATGGGGCGGCGGTGCCAGCATGCCGTCGACCGAAAGCCCGGCTTTCAGCGTGATGAAGGGCCGGTTCCGCGTGATCGAGAGAGCGAAGGCATTATTGAGGGTTCGCGCCCGGTCTTCAAACAGCCCGACCTCTACCGTGATCCCCGCATTGCGAAGCCTGGCGATCCCGCGCCCACTCACCTGCGGATTCGGATCAGGCGTGGCGACCACACAGCGGCCGACGCCGGCTGCGATGAGCGCATCCGCACACGGCCCGGTGCGTCCGTGATGGCTGCAGGGCTCGAGCGTGACATAGGCTGTAGCGCCGCGCACCACCATCTGTCCCTGCGCAGCCTGCTTCAGTGCGGCGATCTCGGCGTGATCGAAGCGATCGTAGAAGTGCGCGCCTTCCCCGATGACTGCGCCGGCCTGCACCAGGACGCAGCCGACCTGCGGGTTTGGAGAAGCCTGGCCGATGCTGTCGCGTGCCAGGGCGAGCGCGCGCAGCATGTAGTGTTCGTCAGCATCGGAAAAAGTCACTTCATCAAGGTACATGGTGACGCAGACGGGGTTGTTTGCAGAGGAACCACGGTCGATCGCTTGTCCTCGGCTGCGCTCCTGGTTCCGGGAAAGCATCCTTCTGAGCCTCTGTGCGGTGGGGCTGGAGCCGCTGGAAGTCGTAGTTGATTTGCCGGTCGACTACCGGATGCCGCTGTCCGTGCTGCAGAGATCTCGGCTGCCGCTTGATTGATCTTTCTCTTTTCCGATCTACGTCATGGCAGATGGTTCTGGCGATCTGCGGCCAGCGACGAGTCAGCGGAGAGCGGTGCTGATGCTGCGGCGCCCGGGAGGCAAGCCTCGGCTTTGCCGGATGGGAAAGAGTCGCAGCAGCGCACCGCGCAGGCTGATCTTCAGCCGGTCGAGGGGTTTGGCGAACAGGATAAGCAGCGCACAAAGCACCACGGTAACGCCGATGTTCAAAGTGCGATGACCAGGCCGGTAGAGCTTGAGCGCCGTAGCCAGGACCATGAGCGGGTAGTGCATCAGGTAGATGCAGAAGGTTCCGTCCGCTAGGTGCCGGAACCGCCGCACCCAGCGGCTGCGCGGTGCTAGGCGGATCATGTCTGAGAGCAGCAGCGCCGCGAGCATGATGACAGCGGCGAAGGTGCCGGTACCGACGGCCATCAGCGTCGCCCTTCCCGTACTGAGATGGAGCAGGGTGAGTGGATTCGTGAGCGCGCTGAAGGTGGCTTCAGCCTGTGCGGGACCGACAAACAGGATCGGGTTCCCGCATGCGAACAGCAAGAGGGCGAGCAGCAGATAAAGCAGGCTGGATGCACGGATCAGGTTGCCGCCTCGCCTGCCTTTGAGTGCATGGTAGAGGTCGTAGATCCAGCAGCCGAGATACCAGATCGGGAACAGGAACAGGACCTGCGGGCCTGCGGCGAGAGCCCACAGGCCGAGCGCCAGCACACGTCTGCCGCCGCGCAGATAGAAGATGAGTCCGTAGCCGATGTAGTACAGGCACTCGTAGCTGAGCGACCAGAACGGCAGATTGATGAAGGGGATGGTGGTGTGTCCCCAACTCTGGCTGAGGAAGCTGAGGTTGAGCAGGATGCGCAGCAGCGGGTGATCGTCGAAGGCACCGAAGTAGCGTGCATAGAAGTGCGGCTGGAGCTGCCGGGTGGCGACGCTGAGGACGATGGTAAGCACCATGGCGGGCAGCATCACCGAGTACATGCGCGCGGCGCGATCGATGAAGAAGATGCGGAGCGTGGGCTCGCGAGCGCGCGTGACGAAGCGGATGACGAAGCCGGAAAGCACGAAGAAGATGGGGACGGCGATCTGGCCGAGGATCTGGCGATCGTGGAAGCCGGTGGTGATCTCGTCGTGCCCGATGTGGGCGATGACGACCAGGATGGCTGCCGAGAACCGAATGACATCGAGCAGGAACGACGCGGCTTCGGGCAAAGTGTGCGGGCGCGGCGGCACCGGCTGGATGACTGTCGGGGAGGGCAGCGGGATGTCTTGAAGCTGAACCCTCGATGCCATGTTGATCGCCTGCTCCGAGGCTACAGGCGGCAGGACGATCTGGCCGGTCTAAGCGAGAGAACATTTGCGTCGGGTTCGTTTTTGGAACGGGCAACAGCAACCGCGTCCTGGCGCCGGACCGGACGTGACGGAAAGTTGCTGACCCCAAGGGCGCGTTGAAATTGGCCCCCGCTAGTCGATCAGCGAGTTGATGAAGGTTTTGCTGTCGAAGGGAATGATGTCGTCGATCTTCTCGCCCGTGCCCGCGTAGACAACCGGCAGTCCAAGTTCGGTCGCGATCGCGAGCACGATGCCGCCCTTCGCCGTGCCGTCGAGCTTGGTAAGCACGATACCCGTCACCTTGGCGGCTTCGGTGAAGAGGCGCGCCTGGGTGAGCCCATTCTGGCCGGTGGTTGCGTCCATGACCAGAAACGTCTGGTGCGGGGCTCCGGGCACCAGGCGCTCGGCGGTGCGGCGCATCTTGTCGAGCTCCTTCATCAGGTCGGTCTTGGTATGCAGGCGGCCGGCTGTGTCGACGATGAGAATGGAGGTCCCGCGCGCCTTCGCCGCGGTGCACGCGTCGTAGAGGGCCGCTGACGGGTCGCCGCCCTGCTTGGTCTTGATGATCTGGACCCCTGACCGTGTGGCCCAGACCTCAAGCTGCTCGATGGCGGCGGCGCGAAAGGTATCCGCAGCGCACAGCAGCACGCTGCGGTGCTGGGCGGTGAAGTGCGCGGCGAGCTTGCCGGAGGTGGTGGTCTTGCCGGTGCCGTTGACGCCGACCATCATGATCACCTCGGGCGCCGTGGCGGGGTGAACGACCGGCCTCGCGACCCCGTCAAGGATCGCCTGCAGCTCGGTCTTGAGCAGGGTCTTGAGCTCGTCGCCGCCCTCGATGTTAGCGCGGAGGGCGCGGCCGCGCAGGCGTTCGAGCACGATGGCAGTGGTGGCGGAGCCGATATCGGCGGCGAGCAGGATTGGTTCGAGATTCTGGAGGGTGGCCTCGTCTACCTCGCGGGTGAGGGCCAGAACCTGGTTAAGCGACTCCGAAAAAGTGGTACGGGTGCGAGTGACGGCCTGCCGCATGCGCGCAAGAAAGCCGCCGCGTTCGGGCGAAGGTTCTGCGGAGGCAGCCTCTTCAGCTTTCTGCTCCTCGAGCTCCGCAGGTGCTTCGTCTTTACGTTTGCCAAAAAGCGAGAAGGCCATAGCTGCTTTGAGTCTACCAAGTGCCGTCTCCGCCGCAGCCGGCTTTGTGCTCTCGGCGCTTAGTCAGACCACCGCAGCAAGAGTTTCGGGGGGAGGCACTTTATGGATCGGAAGGCGCTCGCGGATGAAAGCCCACGGTGGGCCTCGGCAGCCCCGCGCGCGGGCACCACCACTCCACCTGGTCGTCGCCGCCCGTAACCGGGGCTTGGTTGACCGCTGCCTTTGTCTCTAAAGCAGCGCCTTGCGCCTGCGGGTGTTGGTCCTGCGGAGGGCTCGTTGTTCGCGGCGCATGGCGTTGCGGAGCGAGTCGCGCTTGCGGAAGGCTGTCACCTTGGCGCGGTTGCCGCAGGTCTCCATGCTGCACCAGCGGCGCTTGTGCGACTTGGTACGGTCGTAAAACCACAGCTCGCAGGCGGGGCTCTCGCAGCGCCGGATCAGGTGAAAGTCGCCGCCGACCAGCAGCTTCGCGGCGGCTTCCGCAAGCGGTGCCAGCGCGCCTTCGGCGGTCGTGCGGTCGCGCGTCTTCTGCACGGAATAGGCGCCGGCTCTGCTTGCTAGGAGCTGCTCGAAGGCGGGTGCGGCAGCCAGGAAGCGGTTCAGGACGGCGAGTTCTTCGGGCTCTGCCGCGGCGCCTGCGCTCCTTCGTTCCACCAGCCAGTTCAGCGCGTGGCGCAGCGTTCGCGCTGCTTCAAGCAGGCCTTCAGGCGCATCTCCTGCCGTGATCGGCCGCGCTGGGACAGGCTCTGCTCCACCAGCCGGTGCAATCGCGATGTCCGCTTCCGTGTCGACCTGCTGTTCTTCCGCTGAGTTGCGTTTGCGGCCAGCACCCGCTGCATGCCTGTCGTCCTCCGCGCCGCCTGGATCTGCAACGATGAGCGCCTCCTCGAACCCGGCTTCGAGGAGCCAGCTGAGTACGTCCGCATCCGCCCGGAAGCAGTCGACCAGCCGGCCTTCAACCAGGGGAAGCGTGTTGATGAAGTCGAGCACAGGGTGGTCCGCGAGCTTCGGCACGGCGGGCTTTGGCGGCTCGGGCTTCTTCCTTCGCATGTGTGTAACCTCTGAAACTAATTTTACCGGTTACGAATCTCCTGTAACCGCGTAAACATCCGATTGACCGTGAATACCGGTTACAAACTTGGCATCTCAGGAGCTTCCGATGACACCAGGTAACTTCCTCTCGGCAAGCGGCGCAGCTGTCGCCGCAACCAGCTCTGCAATCCCCGCCGATGCCGTAACGCGGACGGCAAGCTGGAACGCATTTCCGCGCACCACCCTCCGCCGGGTCGAAGCGGACGGAGTCCATGTCTTCTTCCGCGAGGCCGGCCAGCCGGACGCGCCGGTGATCCTGCTCTTGCACGGCTTCCCGACGTCATCGTTCATGTTCCGCGAACTCATTCCACGGCTTGCTGACAAGTATCGCGTCATCGCGCCCGATCTTCCGGGCTTCGGCTTCACCGAGGTGCCGGCCGCGCGCGGCTACACCTACAGCTTCGACGCGCTTGCCAAGACGCTCGAAGCCTTTACCGACGAATTGAAGCTCAAGCGCTACGCCCTCTATATCTTCGACTACGGCGCACCGACCGGGCTGAGAATGGCGATGGCGCACCCCGAACGGGTCTCGGCGATCATCTCGCAGAACGGCAATGCGTATGAAGAAGGGCTTGGCGAGGCCTGGGCGCCGATCCAAAGGTACTGGAGCGAGCCGACCCGGACCAATCGCGAGGCGGTGCGCGCGATCCTGAACGCCGATGGCATCAAGATGCAGTACACCTATGGCGTGCCGCATCCGGAGACGATCGCACCCGAGGGCTATACCCTGGATGCCGCGGTGATCGAACGGCCGGGCAACATGGAGATCCAGCTCGACCTGTTCCTCGACTACCGCAACAACGTGAAGCTTTACCCGAAGTTCCAGGAGTACTTCCGCCAGGCAAAGCCGCCGCTGCTGGCTGTCTGGGGCAGGAACGATCCGTTCTTCATCCCGCCAGGAGCCGAAGCCTACAAGCGCGACCTGCCGAGCGCCCAGGTCGAGTTCCTCGACACCGGCCACTTCGCCACTGAGACCCACACCCCTGAGATCGCTGACGCCATCCGGAAGTTCCTCGCGGCAAACAGCGTCTGAGGGAGCAACGGCAACCGCGTCCTAACGC
>CAXTUS010000041.1:0-18009 GCA_964247475.1 uncultured Acidobacteriaceae bacterium
GGGGCGGAGGGCGCCGGGGCAGGCGGCGCAGCAGCCGCGGGCGCGGGCCGCTCGGACAGGCTCTTCTGCAGGCTTTGCATCCTCTGTTCCTGTGTGGCGGCGGTCGACTGCAGCCGGTCGCTGAGGTCCCGGCGCGCGCCTTCGAGCTCGGTCATCGCCTGCTCCAGCGCGCCGGTCTGATCCTGCGGCGCGGCTGATTCAGCGATCACCGTCACCCGCAGGACCACGTCATAGAGAGCGCCCAGGTTGCGCGATACGGGCAACAGGGCCGAGATCGTGGAGGGGGACGCGTCGGCCGTCGCCAGCAGGCCCGGCAGGGTGGCATCAAGATCCTTGCGGATCGAGGCCACGTTCGCGATCGTAGCCTGACGAACATCCTTCGACATCTTCCACTTTTCGACGTGGAGCTGGCCGACCGCCTGTCCGAGGGTGGAAAGCGAGGTCTGCATCATGGCAGACGGGGACCTGTCGGACGGTCCAGGCTGAGCCGCCGGTGCGGGCGGCGGGTTACCCTGCGCGCTTGCTTGACTAGCCTCTGCGGGCGCCGGACCCATGAGCAGGAGGGTTGACAACGTCGTTGCCACGATGCGGAAGACCATCCCGTCATGCTAAACCAACTGTCGCGTGCGGCTACACTGAAGGCGTGCGGCTACACTGAAGGCGTGCGGCTACACTGAAGCTGTGTCGATCCACGATCTTAGCTCGCTTGAGGTGCCTGTAGTCGCAACGCCGCGGTTGATCCTGCGCGGGCATACGCGGCTCGACTTTTCAGGCTCCTGCGAACTTTGGGCGCATCCGGAGGTGGTGCGCTATACCGTGGGCAAGCCACAGACCGAAGAAGAGGTCTGGTCGCGGCTGCTGCGGTACCTGGGTCTGTGGTCGCTGCTTGGCTACGGCTACTGGGTGGTTGAAGAGCAGGCGACCGGCGCCTTTGTGGGCGAGGTCGGGCTTTCGAACTACAAGCGAGCCATCGAGCCGCCGCTCGGCGACGCGCCCGAGATCGGCTGGACCCTGCTGCCTCGCTTTCAGGGCAACGGGTATGCCACCGAGGCCGCACAGGCGGCACTTGCCTGGGCGCGCAACCTGCCTGCGCTGGGCGACCGCATCTCCTGCATCATCCACGCCGAGAACACTGGCTCATTCCGGGTCGCGGCCAAGTGTGGCTTCATCGAAAGCCACATCAGCACCTACCGCGGAGCGCCGTTTCACGTGCTCTTTCATACGGTTCAGGCGAGTGCAGCGGCAACTGCGCCCTAAATGCAGGCGGCGACCAATGATTGGTTTGGGGGCGCTGGCGCGCGTGTGGAGCTGAGGTCGGCCTCTTCTATCGCGCGTAAGCGCTTCCACCCCCCCACGAAGTGGCGCCCGTCCGGCGTGGTGACGCGGTTGCTGTTGCTCTCACGCTGCCGGCGGTAAAATCAGCATCAAGATGACAACCAGCACTGCGGTCGCCGCACCTCTCAAGCCCTTCGTCAACGAGCCTTTTCTCGACTTTGCCGACCCCAGCATCAAGCGCGCCATGGAGTCGGCGCTTGATGAGGTGCAGGCGGAGCTCGGTCGCGAGTACGATCTGGTGATCGGCGGCAGGCGGATCCGAACCTCAGGCAAGATCACCTCGGTCAATCCGGCGCGTCCGGCACAGGTTGTCGGCATCCACCAGGCCGCGGCCGCCGAGCATGCCGAGCCTGCGGTCCAGGCCGCGCTTGCAGCGTTCCCTGCGTGGTCGCGCAGAACGGTCGAGGAGCGCGTTGTTTTCATCCTGCGCGTCTCCGAGCTGGTGTCCAAGCACAAGTTGAAGCTGTGCGCGTGGCTGACCTACGAGGTGGGCAAGAACTGGGCAGAGGCTGACGCGGACGTCGCCGAGTGCATCGACTTTCTCGAGTTTTACGCGCGTGAGGCGCTGAAGCTCGACCAGGCGACAACGCCTATTCAGCTGCCGGGCGAGCGCAACCAGCTGCGCTATGTGCCGCTCGGAGCGGGTGCAGTCATCTCGCCCTGGAACTTCCCTTTTGCGATCATGGCCGGCATGACCGCCGCGGCGATCGTCACCGGCAACACCGTCGTGCTGAAGCCGTCGGTCGATGCGCCGACCATCGCGGCGAAGTTTTTCGATCTGCTTGAGGCGGCCGGCATGCCGGATGGCGTGGTGAACTTCTGCCTTGGGGAGGGCCCGGGCTTTGGCTCGAGCGTGGTCGCGCACCCGCAGGTTCGCTTCATCGCCTTCACCGGCTCGAAGAAGGTCGGGCTCGAGATCCACGAGTCTGCCGCCAAGACCCGGCCCGGTCAGCGCTTCATCAAGCGCACCATCCTTGAGCTGGGTGGCAAGGATGCCATCATCGTCGATCGCGACGCGGACCTGGCTTCGGCCGTCGAGGGCGTGGTGGCTGCTGCATTCGGCTTCAATGGCCAGAAGTGTTCGGCGTGTTCGCGCGCGATCGTCGACCAGGAGGTGTACGACGAGTTCGTCGATCTGCTCGATGAGCGTGTCGGCGCCATCGAACAGGGTGATCCCGCAAAGAACTTCTTCGCTGGCCCGGTGATCAGCCCGGTCGCTTACAAGCGTGTGCTTGACTACATCGAGGCAGGCAAGCAGGAAGGACGTTTGCTGCGCGGCGGCGTTCCCGTCGAGACGGCTGAGAAGGGCTTCTACATCGCCCCCACGATCTTCGTCGACGTGCCATCGACCGCGCGCATCGCGCTCGAAGAGATCTTCGGACCGGTTCTTGCGGTCATCAAGTCCGAAAGCTTTGCAGACGCCATGGCCATCGCCAACAATACCGAGTACGGTTTGACCGGCGCACTCTACAGCTCGTCGCGAGACAAGCTGAATCATGCCCGTGAAGAGTTCCAGGTGGGCAATCTCTACCTGAACCGCAAGTGCACGGGCGCCATGGTGGGCGCGCATCCCTTCGGCGGCTTTAACATGAGCGGCACCGATTCAAAGGCCGGCGGCCCGGACTACCTGCTGCTGTTTACCCAGGGCAAGTCGATCGCCGAGAAGCTGACCCATGTTTCCAGGCAGGCGGATGAGGAAGAGGCCCGCATGGGCCTCTAACCGCAGCCGCCCGGCCTTGCACTAAGCGGTGCGGACCTCGAGCATGGAGCCTACCTTGGCGGCGGCTTCGGCCAGGATCCGGTGGTGCAGGGTGAACAGGGCAAGCTCCAGGCGATCGCTGACGCCAGTCTTGTCGTAGATGCTGCGTAGGTAGTTCTTGATCACCTGCTCCTTGGTGCCAAGCTGAAAGGCGATGTCCTTGTTCTTGCAGCCCTGCACGATGAGGGCTACGATCTGCATCTCTTTGGGGGTGAGACGATCGCGCACCCGCGCGCCGACCGCGTCCTGTACCTGGGCGGTGCTGGCGTGGTTGGCCTGCACGTAGCGCTGACCGCGCGCGACCCGCTTGAGGCAGTCTGTCAGCTCGGTGGCCGTGATCCCGCGACCGATCAGACCGGACAGCTCGGCGGCGCCGGCTTCGTCGTAGGTTTCGCCCTTTTCCGCGATCAGGACGCCGCGGCTTTCGGATGCCTTGAGCGCCCTGGCGATTACCGGCAGATCGGGCTTCAGTCCATTGGCAAACAGGACAGTGGCCGTGCGAAAGTTCTGGATGCTCGACATGAGGCGCTCGAGGTCACCCACCTGGGCGACGATGCGCATGTCTGATTCAAGCGCAAGCACACGTGCTGCACCCGCACGGAAGATCGTCTGGTTGTCAGCGAGAATGATTCTTTGCATCGAAGTCTTCCTCCTCGAGCCGAATCGTTCCGCCCGCAATGATCTCATCGGCGTCAGCGACTGCTTTGCCGGTTCTGTATTTATTTAGAACACCCACAGCCAAGTACCTCAGTGAACGAATTCTTCTCGCAAAAACCCCAATCGGGCACGTAAGTTCTTCTTACTGCATCATTCTGAACCTGCGGGGCAATCCGTATCATCCAACTTTCAAGGGATAGAACGACCCCATCAGGCGCTAGTAAAAATCGAGTCTTGATCCTGTGGCCCGAGTGGCGTGCGCCGGTCGACTCAAGAGAGAATGAACTATGGCGAAACCCGTTCTCCTGGCAGTCGATGACGATGTAAGCGTACTTGAAACGGTGGTTCAGGACCTCCGCCGCAACTACGGCCAGCGCTACCGCGTGCTGCGCGCCGCGTCCGGGCAGGCTGCCCTTGATGTGTGCCGGCAGTTGAAGGAGCGCGGCGATGTGCTTGCACTGTTCTTATCGGATCAAAGGATGCCGGGCATGACGGGCGTCGAGTTCCTTGAGCAGGCGATGCCGCTCTACCCCGATGCCAAGCGCGTGCTGCTGACCGCCTATGCGGATACCGAGGCAGCCATCCGGGCGATCAACTCCGCGCGCATTCATTACTACCTCAATAAGCCCTGGGATCCGCCCGAGGAGAAGCTCTACCCGGTTCTCGACGATCTGCTGACTGCATGGAACGAAGGCCACAAGCCGCCCTACGACGGGCTCCTGCTGATCAGTCCACGCTGGGGCGTGGGCGACCACGAGATACGCACCTTCCTTTCACGCAACCTTGTCCCTTTCAAGTGGCTTGATCCGGAAAAGAATCCGGAGTCGCTTGAACTGCTTTGCGAGCGCAAGATCGACGACGGCAAGCTGCCTGTCGTGCTCTTCCCGGATGGCACGCACCTGGTCCAGCCCGACACCACCCAGCTCGCCTCGAAGATCCCCGGGCTCAGCACCCAGGCAAAGCTCGAGCACTACGACGTAATCGTCATCGGCGCGGGCCCCGCAGGCCTCGCCGCGGCAGTCTATGGTGCGTCCGAAGGGCTGCCGACGCTGATCATCGACTCCTTCGCACCCGGCGGGCAGGCCGGCTCGTCTTCAAAGATCGAGAACTATCTCGGCTTCTCGCAGGGAGTCAGCGGCGAGCGTCTGGCCAAGGAGGCCTTCATCCAGGCGCGCCGGCTTGGCGCCGAGTTTCTGACCCAGCGCGTGTGCTCGATCTCAAACGAAAACGGCTATCACATCATCAAGCTGGCGGATGGACGCCAGGTCTCCTGCCGAGTCTCGATCGTCGCCACCGGGGTGGAGTACTGCCGGCTGGAGATTCCCGGTGAGGACAAGTTCTCGGGCGCCGGATTGTTCTACGGCGCTGCCCTGACGGAAGCGGCATCCTGCGCGAACGAGGATGTCCACATCATCGGCGGCGCGAACTCCGCAGGCCAGGCCGCCATGTACTTTTCCCGCCACGCCCGATCGGTGCACATGCTGGTGCGCGGCGACGGCCTTGAGAAGTCGATGTCGAAGTACCTGATCGATCAGATCCGCGCGACCCCGAACATCGTGGTTGAGACGCGGACTTCGCTGATCGGGCTCGAAGGCCTGGAGAACGACCCGGCGCACCTCGGGCAGATCCGGCTCCAGACTCCCGATGGCGTGGTCTTGCGCGAAGCATCCTCGGTCTTTGTCTTTATCGGCGCGTCGCCCAAAACCGACTGGCTGCCGCCGACCATCGCACGCGATGCAAAGGGCTTTGTGCTCGCAGGTCCGGACCTGAAGACCCTGGCAAAGGACGCCTGGAAGTACGACCGGGACCCCTACCTGCTTGAATCGAGCGTGCCCGGCATCTTTGTCGCCGGCGACGTTCGTCACGGATCTGTGAAACGTTGTGCCTCGGCTGTCGGCGAAGGCTCGATTGCCATCCAGTTTGTTCACCAGTACCTTGCCGCACTGTAGCCCGGAGCTCCTAAGCGAAGCCAATGACCCCAGCCGCTCAACCCGGAATCGATCCAAAGCCCGCCCTCAGCCCCGCCATCATCGACCAGCTTCGCGGCGTCGAGATCCTTCGTTCGCTGAGTGAAGAGCGTCTGCGCTGCCTGGATGGAGCAGCCAAGGTCCACCTTGATACGGACGAGGTCCTGGTCAAGCAGGGTGACGTGGTGAGGAAGTTCTACATCCTGCTCGACGGCACGCTGCGGCTTTCAAGCCAAGGCGCCGCGGGCACGGACCAGACACTTTACATGGCAGAAAAGGGCATCGCCTTCGGAGAAGTGCCGCTGCTCGCAAACATCCCCTCCGCTGTCACCATTCGCGCCACCGAGCCGTGCGACATTCTGACCCTGGACGAAGAGCAGTTCTGGCACCTGATGACCGAGTGCCCGGAGGTGCGCAAGGCGATTCTCGGCAACATGGCGATGCGCCTGGCGAAGATGCAGAGCACCACCTTTCAGCAGGAGAAGATGGCCGCGCTTGGCACACTTGCTGCGGGTCTGATGCACGAGCTCAACAATCCAGGCTCCGCCGCCCGCCGCGCCAGCTCGCAGCTGCGTGAGAACCTGATGCGCCTGCACGAGCTCGCCGCCCGCTTTACCCGCATCTCGCTCTCACCTGAGCAGAAGGAGTGCATCCTCGACCTGCAGCAGTACGCGCTCAACACCAAACCGACCAGCACGTTGACGTCGCTCGAGCAGACTGATGCCGAAGAAGCGCTCTCTGAATGGCTGGAGGATGCGCAGGTGGCCGACGCCTGGAAACTTGCACCGACCCTGGTCTCGATCGGCATCAGCTCTGAGACGCTCGCCTGTACCCGCGACATGTTTGATGGTGCTGTCTTCTCGGATGCGCTCAACTGGCTCGAAGCCCTGGTATCCAGCCAGCAGCTGGTGGGAACGATTGAGGAGTCGATCTCGCGGGTGACCGAGCTGGTGGGCGCGGTGAAGAGCTACGCCTACGAAGGCAAGGGGATGAAGCAGGCGATCGATGTGAACAAGAGCATCATCGCGACCCTGGTGATCCTTGCGCACAAGCTTCGGGAGAAACAGATCACCCTGCAGAAGACATTTGCACCCGACCTTCCGCAGCTTGCTGGTGGCTGCTCGGGCATCAACCAGGTCTGGACGAACCTGCTCGATAACGCGATTGACGCGGTTCCCCAGGGCGGGACGATCAAGCTGAAGACCTGGCTTGAGGCGGTCGCCACCGAAGCCGGCAAACGCTCGGAGGTCTGCATCATGGTCGAGGATAACGGCGCGACCGGGATCCCGCTCGAGTGCCAGGCGCAGATCTTCGACCCCTTCTTTACCACCAAGCCGGTCGGGGTGGGGACCGGGCTGGGACTGGGCATCGTCTACCGGATCGTAGAGCAGTGCGGCGGCTCGATCCGCTTCAGCTCGGTACCGGGCTCGACGGAGTTTGTGGTGCGTCTGCCGGCGACCCCGGGGCAATGCATCGGCTGAGCGTCCGATCAGCTCCGTTCCGCAGTGCCGGGCGGAGTGGCTCGTGGCCGCGCCGTTTATGATCGGCCTATATGTCCCTTACTCCTTTCCACATCGCCTTCCCGGTCGATGATCTTGATCGCGCACGCACCTTTTACGGTCAGACACTTGGCTGCCCCGAGGGCCGCAGCTCGGCCGAGTGGATCGACTTCGATCTATTCGGGCACCAGATTGTGGCTCACCTAGCCCCGAAAGGACCGGTTGAGCAGGGCCCTCACCATAACCCGGTCGATGGCCATGCCGTGCCGGTCCCCCACTTTGGCGTGGTCCTGACGATGGATCAGTGGCATGCGCTGGCCGACCGCCTCAAGAGGGCGGGCCAGAAGTTCGAGATCGAGCCATACATCCGCTTCAAAGGCCAGACCGGCGAACAGGCGACCATGTTCTTCTACGATCCTTCCGGCAATGCGCTCGAGTTCAAGGCGTTTGCGGACATGTCACAGGTCTTCGCGAAATAGAATCCCACCTCCTGGTGAGATGAGCCAGACGCAGGTAACGCCGGCACACGACTCCGCCCGGAGTTTAAGGTGCCGGCGTTACCCGTTTAGAGGAGTACCTTCCCGGTGCCGCACCTACGCTTTTTATTCGCCTCAAGTTGCCCTCCATGTGAGCCGATAACCTGCTTGGACTTGATCTCCCTTCCCCACCCGGTCCTGCCAGGTTCTGGAAGGGGTGGACGGGGGACTTGCAAGGACAAAAGTGGGATATATCCGACCATCTGCGTTCGTCATGATCGGAAGGTTTCAGGCCCCCGGCCGCCAGGAGAACCACTTGCTGCGCATTCCTTCGTTTCGTCGTCTGCTCGCCCGGATCATCGCCTCTTCCCTGCTCTTCGTCTTCGCCATCCTCTGCTTCAACGAGGCTGACGCGCAGGCGGTCGCGATCCCTGGACAGACGGCTGTGGGGAGTTCGGCCGCGGCGGTCACCGTGACCATCGGGCTGCCGTCCGGAGGCACGATCGGTGCGGTGAAGATGCTCGGCCAGGGCACCCAGGGAGTCGACTTTGTGAACGCCGGCGGGACCTGCGTGCAGGGCGCAAACTTTCTCCCCGGCCAGAGCTGCACGGTTCAGGTGGTCTTCAGCCCTGCCTCGCCCGGTGAGCGCCGCGGGGCTATCACCCTGCTCGACGGCAGCCGGAACACGCTCGCCACCCAGCTGCTTACCGCCTCCGCCCGGGGTTCGGTCGGTGTCTTCAGCCCTGGCCTGCTCCTAACCGTAGCGGGCAGCAGCACCTGGGTCTTCGATGGTGACGGACGCCCCGCGAACGCGTCAGCCATCTTCCTTCCCTACGGGATAGCGGTCGACGGGGGCGGCAACCTGTTCATCGCGGACTCGAGCAACGACCGCATCCGCAAGGTTGACGCCGTCACGGGGCTGATCTCGACCATCGCGGGCAACGGCAACATCGGGTCCACCGGCGACAACGGCCCCGCCACCGCCGCCAGCCTCAACAATCCTTCCTCGATCGCACTCGATGCGGCCGGCAACCTTTACATCTCGGACACCGGGAACAACGTCGTCCGACGCCTGGACGCAAATACCGGCATCATTACCACCATCGCCGGGATCATGAACCAGCATGGCTATGCGGGCGATCACGGAGCTGCCAACCGCGCCACTCTCAACACCCCAAATGGCATCGCATTCGACGCCAACGGCAACCTCTACATCGCGGATACCGGCAATCACGCGGTCCGGATGATCTCCGCGGGCACGCAGACGATCGTCACCGTGGCGGGCAATGGCTCGGGTGCCTCCGGCCTCGCCGGCGATGGAGGTCCCGCGACGGGTGCGCTGCTCAATGCACCCTTCAGCGTCACGCCCTCTCCTTCGGGCGGCTTCTACATTGCGGACCAGAACAACTCACGCATCCGCTTTGTCGATGTCTCGGGAACCATCTCGACCTTGATCGGCAGCGTCCCCGGCTTCTCAGGCGATGGCGGACCAGCGAATCAGGCGCAGCTTTTTGAGCCCGCGAGCGTGCTGCTCGACGTCGCCGGCAACCTCTATATTGCGGACGCCGGCAATAACCGCGTCCGCCGCGTCAATGCAAAGACCGGCGTGATCGATACCTTCGCCGGCAACAACGGCGAGTCGCTCAGTGGCGACAACGGGCCAGCGAACCAGGCGGGACTCTACGGCCCTTACTCCTTTGCCCTAGACGCCAAGGGCAACCTCTACATCGCGGACGTCTTCCATAACCGGATCCGCGAGGTAAGCGCCAACCAGGCGGTGCTCCAGTTTCCCGTTATGCGTGTCGACCGGGTCTCAGCTCCGCTCACCCAGACGCTTGAAAATGACGGCAACGCGCCCTTGAACATCTCAGCCATCGCAGCCGTCAGCAACTCGCAGATCGATGCCGGCACGACCATCTGCAGTGCCGGTACACCGCTTGCTCCGCTCGAGAGCTGCGTCGTCGGCGTGGATTTCGCACCCACCTCGGTCGGCGCTATCGTCTATGGAACAGCGGAGATCCGGTCAGATGCCGGCAACTCGCCCTCCACCCTCATCCTCGAAGGCCAGGTTCTAAACGTCGATCCTTCGGTCACTACCCTCACCTCGAGCGAGAATCCGGCGACCACAGGGGACACCATCGTCTTTTCGGTGAATGTGACGAGCACCGGCTCGACGCCTACCGGCAATATCACCCTGATGGACGGACCTACCGCCATCGCTACCACGCCACTCACCTCGGGCGGAGTCGCCAGCTTCACCCTGGCGAATCTTTCGAGCGGCAGCCATCCGCTCACTGCCTCGTATGCAGGCGACAAAAGCAATGCGGCCTCGGTCTCAAACGTGCTGAACCAGGTAGTCAAGGATAAGCTCGCAGCCACCGCCACCTCGATGGCGTCAAGCGCAAGCCCGGCGATTGCCGGCGCTTCGATTACGCTGAGCGCCACGGTTGCGACCGTCACCCCCAACTCCGGCAATGGCAATATTGGTGGTTCGGTCGCCTTCCGCGAGGGTGCCAACATCCTCGCGGTCGCCCCTTTGAACGCGGCTTCGGCCACCGGGAACCTTGCCACGGCGAGCCTTCCGCTGAGCACCCTGACGGTCGGCACCCACACCATCACGGCGGTCTATAGCGGTAATTCAAGCTTTGCGGGCAGTACCTCCGTGGCCTTCACACAGATCGTTCAGCTTGCCTCGAGCAGGATCGTCCTGACCACCGCGGCCAGCCCTTCGATCGCCGGCCGCGCGCTCAGCCTGACCGCTGCCCTGGTCTCGACCGGCGGCGTGCCGTCCGGACAGGTCAGCTTTCTCGACGGCGCGGCCGTGCTCGGCACGGCAACCATCAACGCGCAGGGCTATGCCGTCCTCGCGGTGCCCGGCAGGTTCTGGACGGTCGGCACCCACAGCCTGACTGCCGTCTATAACGGCGACGACGCGGACAGCGGAAGCACGTCGGCTCCGGTCTCTGAACTGATCAGCATCGCGGCAAGCAACGTCACCCTCACGTCTTCGCTGAATCCTGCGGGTCTCGGCGCCTCGATCTCGTTTACGGCCGGAGTCACGACGACCGGCGGCACGCCCGCCGGTTCGGTTCAGTTCTTTGACGGACCGGTCTCGCTCGGCGCCATCCCGGTGGTCGCAACCGGCGCCACCTCGGCTTCGGCAAGCCTCACCACGACCGCACTCGCGATCGGTACCCACACCATTACCGCCGTCTACTCAGGGGATGCGAACGACGCCCCCGCTACCTCGCCGTCTGTCCCCGAGATCATCCAAACTGCGACTATCGGCATCTCGCTCGGCTCGAGCGCTAATCCATCGGTCTTCGCCTCAGCCCTGGCTGTTACCGCGACGGTTACCGGAAACGGCTCGAACCCAACCGGCACGGTCACCCTGCTGGACGCTGGCGGTGCGGTGGCCATTCTGCCCGTGCCCGCGAACGGCGTGGTCCAGTTCCTCAATCCTGCGCTTGCGATCGGCGTCCATCCCCTGACCGCCGTGTACTCGGGCGATACCAATCATGCGGCGGTGACCTCTACCCTGCTGACTGAAACTATCCTGCAGGCCACCCGGACAAGCCTCGCGGCGAGCTCGCTCTCGCTGATCGCAGGCAAGACAGAGACACTGAGCGCGATCGTCACCGGAATCTCCGGCCGGCCGCTCACCGGCACGATCAAGTTCCTTGACGGGGGCGCCCCCCTGGCCAGCGTTGCGGTGGACGCGAGCGGCTCGGCCACCTGGACGACCACCAACCTGATCCCCGGCTCGCACGTGCTCACTGCCGCCTATTCGGGCGACACGGTCGATGCGGCCAGCACCTCCGCGGCAGTCAACGTAAGCCTGAAGCTGGCCGCGACGAATACCACCTTCAGCACCAGCGCAAACCCGATTCTGTCGGGGAACCTGCTGACCTTGAGCTCTGCCGTTTCCGGCAACGGGGGAACGCCGACCGGCACGGTCACCTTCCACGATGGCGGTACGGTGCTGACCACGGTCGAGCTCACGTCCACGGGTACGGCGAGCTTCAGCATCTCGACCCTGGCTCCGGGCATCCACCAGCTCTCCGCCTCGTACTCGGGTGATCCGCTGGATGGTCCGAGCGTCTCGCCGACCACGGCGCAGCAGGTTGCGCGCCCGACCTCGGTGACGCTTACCTCTTCGGCGAACCCTTCGCTGCTCGAAGATAACGTGGTACTCACGATTGCGGTATCGAACGGGGTCACGGTTCCAACCGGATCGGTCGTCTTGACGGACAGCGGGACCGCCCTCGCGACCCTGCAGCTTGGCCCGTCAGGAACCGCCTCCTACACCATGCAGGCACCTGCCCTGGGCACTCACACCCTGAACGTCAGCTACAGCGGCGACGCCCAGAACAGCCCTGCCGCCGCGCTGCCGCTGATCCAGACCGTGACCCTGCGGCCCAGCAGCACAAGCTTCAATCCCTCTTTGACCAGCATCTCCTCCGGCCAGCAGATCACCATGATCTCGGTGGTTCAGGCTAACGGCTCGCGACCCGCTACCGGTACGGTACGGTTTGTCTCGGGCTCGACGGTCCTTGGATCTGCCACGGTGGACGCGACCGGGCTCGCCTCGGTCAATGTGAATCCGCCCGAGGGCGTCTGGGCGACGGTTGCCGAGTACTCCGGCGATTCACTTTATGCGCCCTCAGCTTCGAAGGCGATCAAGATCATAGTCGGACCTCCGATCGAGTTCCGCATCATGCTCGACCCGGCCAGCATGACCCTGGTGAGCGGCGCCCACGGCTCGATGAACATCTCGATCAGCACGGCTGCTACCTTCATCGACACCCTTGCGCTCGGCTGTGCCGGCCTGCCGGTCGATGCGACCTGCACCTTCTCTGAGAACCAGATCCCGGTAGGCGGCGGCAAGACCAAGAACCTGACCGTGATGGTCGACACCGGTGACCCGCTGGGCGCTGGTCCCACCGCGAAGCTGACTTCACCTGGCGGCCACACGGGGATCTACGCAGCCGCACTTCCGGCCGGAGCCCTGCTTGCGCTGCTGCTCTGCCGCGGACGCCGCCGCTCTCACCTCAACCGCAAGCTCACGCTGTTGAGCATCCTGCTGCTGTTCGGGATCGGATCGTCGGCTCTTTCGGGCTGTGCTTCAGACATCACCATGAGCCACACCCCGGCAGCGAGCTACACCTTCCAGATCGTCGCGACCGGCAACAGCAGCGCCGCCTCACAGTCTGCGACGGTTCAGCTGACGGTGACTAAATAACATGAGGCGCTCTTTCCTGCTCCTCCAAGCGCTCTGCCTCCTTTTCGTCTGCGTGCTGACTGCCGGCCGGGCATACGCACAGGCTGCCTACACCGCCACCGGCCCCGGCACCTACCTGTCGCTTGGTGTCGCGGCCTCCGGCTTCCAGCAGGACTATGGCCATCACTACATCGGCGGAGGCACTCTCTACCTGGATGCGAACCTCTACCGGCGCATCGGCATCGAGGCGGAGGTGCGACGGCTTGCCGCCCACACCGAAGAGGACGTCAAGCAGACGACCTACCTGGTCGGACCGAAGATCTCGGCGCGCGGCCACATGGTACGTCCCTACGTGAAGCTGCTCGCGGGCCGCGGCACCCTCGAGTTTCCGTTTCACTATGCTGTCGGTCACTACTTCGTCGTCGCGCCCGCGGCTGGGCTCGACTACCACCTGCGGGAGAGCCGCCTCACGGTCCGCCTGCTGGACTTCGAGTACCAGCTTTGGCCGCGCTTCACCTACGGCGAGCTGCACCCTTACGGCGTCAGCGCGGGGATCAGCTTCGACCTCTTCCAGCCGTCATATAGGCCGCGAGGAATCCGGCTCGGGCACCGCTAGGCAGGAAGGGTAAAGGGGTTGCCGCGACGGCCTATTGCACGCTGCCGCGTGGCCGCAGACGCTTCAGCTCGTTGGCGCAAGCGATGGCGTTCAGTGCGCCCAGCTTAAGGTTGTCGGCCGCAAGCCAGAGCCAGAAGCGTCTTCCGGGCGCCTCCTGGTGACTCATCCGCGCCGACCGCACCTGCACCATGATGTCCTCCTGCCCGGCTGCACTCAAATTGCTGGGAGGGTCCGAGTCCTCGACGACAACGTCGATGCCTTCACCTTCGAGCGCGGCTTCGACGTCGGCGACGCGGACGGGTTGCTCCACCTGGAGCAGCACCGAGGCCACGTAGCCGTGGAAGACCGGGCCATGCACTACCTGCGCTTCAAGCTCAGGCAGAGACGGATCGACGAGCGCATAGTGCCGGGCAATCCTTGCGGCCGACGCGCCAAGATCCATACGTGCCGACTCGCCGAGACTGGGCAGCACGTTGAAGGCGACCTGGGCGTCGTACTGCTCCTTCGGCAGGTTCTGAAATGACAGGAGGTTGACGGTCTGCTGATGCAGTTCGTCCATGGCCTCACGTCCGTACTCCGACGCTGGCTCGAACAGGGTAACCGCCAGGTGCTCAAGCTTCAATCGAGCCTTTAACCGCTCTGCGACGAGCCCAAGCATCACGGCGGCCGGAGCCGCGGAGACCACTCCGACGGTCGCGAAGTCGAGCGCGGAAGCCGGCTTCGCGTTCGATGCCTTCCGGCCAAGTGCAGCCTGCACGAACGGGGTGCGGACCACGACGCCGGCCTCTCCCTCAAGGGCGTAGGTCAGGTCGACGATACTTGCGCCGGCGACTCGCGCGGCGTTCCAGTGCTTCAACGTGGTCCTGGGATCGCCGGTGAAGAAGACGAAGTCCATGCGCTCGAAGGAGGCGGCATCGATGGTCTGGATGACGGCTGCCTCTTCCCCCACCGACGCAACCTGGCCGGCGGCCTCGACCGACAGCTCTTCATCGTCAAGCAGGGTCACGTTCGAGGTAGCGAGCAGCGAGTCGCCGATCTCATCGGCAAGCTCTTTGCCGGCGAGCGATGATGCGCCGACGATCGCGATTCTGTACATACCTTCTGCCATCTTCTACGGCCTCAATCCTGCGTTCAGACGACGCTTTCTACCCCAGCTGTAAGCGAGCCTTGCGACGACTCCGGAGACCAGGTATCCCATGGCGATGGCGATCAGCGCGAACTCTGAAAACCGTACGATGACGGCAATCGCGAGTGCCATCAGGACGAAGAACTGGAACGGCTTGCGGCCGCTCGACTCGATCTCTTTGCCGCTCCAAAACCGCCAGCTCGAGACCATCAGGAAGCCGGTGCCGGCGATCAGCAGAAGCCATATGATCGAGATGCGCGGATCGTGGATGGGGCTGCCGCTGAAACAGTGGACGACCGAGGCGAGCACACCTGCGCCGCCCGGGATCGGCATGCCGACGAAGTACTTGCGTCCCGGCCGGCCGGGGTTCCGGGGCTGGGGATTAATGCTGATATTGAAGCGCGCCAGCCGGCATGCGCCGCAGATCAGAAACAGGAAGCACACCACGACGCCGAAGGGCACGACAGCGTCGCGCAGCGTCGGCATGTAGGAGGGCGGGAGCATGCGAAAGCCCCAGACCCAGGCGAGCAGCGCAGGCGCCACGCCGAAGGTGACGACATCGGCGAGAGAGTCAAGCTCCTTGCCAAAGTCCGAGGTGGTGCGGGTCATGCGCGCGACGCGTCCGTCCACCCCGTCGAAGACGACGGCAAAGCCGATCGCCAGCGCCGCGCGGTTGAAGGCGGAGATGTCGCCGCCCGCACCGCGGACGCTTTCGGTGATGGCGTAGAAGCCGGCGGCGATGTTGCCCGCTGTAAACAGCGACGGCAAGACGTACATGCCGCGGCTTGGCCGACGCCGTTGCACGATGCTTTCGCCGCTCATGCCGGAGGCCTCAGGGGGCATCGGCTCGGTCATCCCTGCCCGTCCACATAAGCGCCGTCCGCGCTGCCGTAGGATGTACCCTGCGGGATCGCCCCGAGGATGGTCGATCCGCCCTTGACGCGCGTTCCCACCTTCACCTTGAGCGCAGCCTCAGCCGGCATCAGGACATCGCAGCGCGATCCGAACTTGATCAGTCCCATGCGCTGGCCGCGAACCACCTTGTCGCCCGGCTTCAGGTTGCACACGATGCGCCGTGCGAGCAGGCCAGCGATCTGTTTGAATGCGACCTCAATGCCTTCGCCTGCGATCACGACCATGGTCTGCTCGTTCTCGATGACCGACTCCGGCTTCATGGCGTTCAGGAAGGCACCTTTGCGATAATCAACCACCTTCACGACACCCGAGATGGGGTTGCGGTTTACGTGGACATCAAAGACGTTGAGGAAGATGCTGATACGCAGCCGGCTGCCGAGCGTGGTCTCGACCCACTCTGCCTCGGTGATGAGACCGTCTGCCGGCGAGACGATCAGGCCGTCACCCTGCGGGATCACACGTTCGGGATCGCGGAAGAACCAGAGAAAAAATGCGGCCAGCACGATCGGCGGGATGATCAGCCAGTGCGACCCGGTGGCGAACCAGAGGATCGCCGCGACGACCGCCAGTCCTGCCCCATAAAGGTATCCATCTTTCACCATGATCGCTTGATTATACGTGGGCTCGGGACGCCCGCAGAGGCAATGGCAAGTGCGTCTTCATCGCGTGCGGCGACCACTTCGTGAGGTGAACGCGCCGTGCGCAAAGGCACCCCGGACCAGCCGGAGATCTCCTGCGCGGAGCGCGTTCACTCCGCGGAGTGGTGCCCATCCGGCCTAGGACGCGGTTGCTCTTGACTCTGAGAGACGCATCAGGACGGCGTCCTCAACCGGCTCCTGGTAGTAGCGCGGACGGCGTCCTGTCTCTGTGAAGCCGAGGCTCCGGTAGAGGTCGATGGCGCCGTGGCTTGAGACGCGCACTTCAAGTTCGAGCGCCTGTGTTCCCTGCTCGCGGGTCCATTGAATGGCTGCCAGGCAGAGCGCCCGGCCTGCACCCTGGCGTCGCTCGGGGGGATCGACGGCGACACTTTCGAGCTCGGTGAGGCTGGCGACAGCGAAGCCGATGGGGGCTTGGTTTGCGGACGATCGTTCGGCTATGAAGAGGCGGCGCCGGACCCCGGTGGCTCCTTCGAGGATACGCAGGTAGTCGCCTTCGCTCCAGTGGGGGGCGGTCTCAGAGTTGCGTTCGATCTCGAGGATGCGGGGAAGGTCGCTGAGCTTCGCGGGGCGGACGTTCACTTTGCGTTCACCAGCAGCTCGGCGTCCGTGCGGCGCAGGTAGTTGGCGTCAATGGTGGCGACATCGCTCCAGTCGCCGGCTGCGGCGCGTGCGAGCGCCATCCGGCGCATGGATTCGGCACCAGGCTCGGGGATCAGGCGGATACTGAGCCGGTCGGCGACGCGCTCCTCGCAGGTAATGGCGGTCCGTCCGGCGAGCTTCGCCAGGGTCTGGGGGTGGTCCAGAAGCTGTTCCGAGATGCGTCGACGGTCGGTGTAAAGGCCCACGAAGAACTCACCGCGGCCGGCGTCGAGGACGGCTGCGACCTCCCCTGGCGGTTCAACAGCCGCGGCTACAAGCGCCAGGCGGGACATGGCGATCATTGGGATATTTCGCCCGTCACACAAACCCTTAGCCGCGCTGAGGCCTACACGCACGCCGGTGAAGGAGCCCGGCCCATTGACGACGGCGATGGCGTCGAGGCTTGAGGTGCCGGATGGAAAGAGGCGCCGGATGGCAGGCATCAAGGCCTCAGAGGTGCCGCGGCCGGGAAGAGTTTCGGCGGCGAGGACGCCGGACGAGTTGGCGAGTGCGACTTCGCCGGTGGCGCCGCAGGTGCTGATCAGCAGGAAGTTCATCAGTCTCCTACAAGCTCTACCAGCACCCCGCCGGTGCTGGCCGGATGCACGAAGAAGTAGCGATGGCCGCCCGCGCCGGTGCGCACCTGGTCGCTGGCGAGACGGACGCCGGCGGCCTGCATGGCGCGAAAACGTTCGTCGAGGCAATCGACGCGGAGCGCAATGTGGTGCAGGCCCTCGCCGCGCTTTGCGAGGAAGCGGCCGATGGTGGAGTCGTCCGAGGTAGGCTCAAGGAGCTCGAGACGGCCGGCGGAGAGCGGCAGCATGGCGGTGTTTACGTGTTCGTGCGGGATGTTCTCTTGGTGGGTGATGCTCAGTCCAAGGGTCTCGTAGAAGGCACGCGCGTCGGCGATGCTGCGGACGGCAATGCCCAGGTGGTCGAGGGTTGGCTGGGACTTCTTTGCAGCAACTGCAACTGCGCCCAGATCGCGGGTGGCGACTCCTTTGTGGGGTGGGAGCGAAGCGCACGCTGCTCGGATCATAGTCATGAGTTCGGGGATGCCGTGACCGGTTGATGCCACGGTGCGGACGACCGGCGTTATTTTTTGTTCTGTTTCGGCGTCAACGTGGTTCTTCACGGCCC
>CAXTUS010000041.1:18019-28354 GCA_964247475.1 uncultured Acidobacteriaceae bacterium
GGATCCATTGGTCGGACGCGGCGGTACCGAGCGTCTGCATGGCCCTGATGCCAGCCTCGACCTCGTCGGCGCCGGGCAGGTCCGCCTTGTTGATCGCAAAGATGTCGGCGGCCTCCATGATGCCCGCCTTCAGGCTCTGGATGTCGTCACCCGCGCCAGGCACGAGGAGCAGCACGGTGACGTCGACGAGTGGCGTGACGGCAACCTCGTCCTGCCCTACTCCGACGGTTTCGATGAGGATATGGGTGAAGCCGGCAGCTTCAAGCAGCGTCACGACCTGGGCAACGCCTGAGGCGATGCCGCCTGGCTCACCGCGCGAGGCCATGCTGCGGATGTAGACGCCGGGGTCGCCTGCGAAGCCGACCATGCGGATGCGGTCGCCCAGCAGCGCACCGCTGGTGTAGGGGCTGCTGGGATCTACGGCGATGACTGCGACGCGCTCATTTTCTCCGCGGAGATGACGGATGAGTGCGTCCGCCAGGGTGCTCTTGCCGGCTCCGGGGGAGCCGGTGAGGCCGACCCGGAGGGCGCGGCTGCTCAGCGATTCGAGAGCCGCCAGGATCGGACCGGCGGCGCCTGCCTCGACCAGGGAGATGGCGCGCGCAAGGGCGCGGACGTCGCCGGCTGCGAGCTGCTCTGCCATCTTCTTCGCTTCAGCTGCCGGGTGCGGAGTCACAAGGCACATGATACCGTTCGTGCCTGTTGTCACCCCGGGTCCGGCAGGCGTGCGCGAGCATCCAACCGGGACATGCAGTCTTCCTTCATCAGCAACAAACGTTCCGTGCGCATGGAGCAGGCGATCCCGGCCGGCCCGGGCAGGCATCCGGCGATCCTGCTGCTGCATGGCTCGGGCGGCAATACGGGCTTCTGGCTCGAACGCATCGCGCCGTTCCTGGGCCGGCTGAACATCGCTATCTTTGCGCCGCATTACTTCGATTCGACCGGCACGATCCGAGCCGAATCGGCCCAGCTGTTCGATGGGATCCATGTGCCATTGTGGCTTGAGGCGGTGCAGGATGCCATCACTCACGTCGCGGCGAATCCGGCGGTTGATCCGCGCAGGATCGCGCTGGTAGGGATCTCGCTGGGAGGATTTCTGTCCCTTGCGCTCGGTACCATCCTCGCGGGCAAGCGGAAGCTCCGGGCGATCGTTGAGGTCTCGGGCGGCCTTGCTGCACCTTGGGACCTGCAGGCGACGAGTGACTTCCCTCCGACGCTGATCCTCCATGGCGATACTGACACCGTGGTGCCGGTCGCGAATGCGCACAACCTGGACACGCTGTTGACCGGGTTGAAGGTGCCGCACGAGAAGCGCATCCTGGCAGGCGAAGGGCACTGGTTTTCGAGCGGCGGGCAGATGCAGCTGCTGGGTGCGATCGCTCCTTTTCTGGGCAGGTATCTGTAGCCACGGTGACGAACATCTGAAAGGCATCATGACCTGGATTCTGTTTCTTGCCGCGCTGGCTGCGGGCACCACCAATCCTTTTCAATCCGGGCTGAACGCCGAGCTGAACAAGCGGCTGGCAACTCCGGTGTGGACAACGCTGTTTGTCTATCTTTCCGGTCTGGCCGGGATCGCATTGCTGCAGGCTCTGGTGCGGGAGCCTTTGCCGCACCAGAGGCTGGCCGACGTTCCCTGGTGGGCCTGGCTGGGCGGCATTGTCAGCATCGTCTCGACCTTTGTCGGGCTGTCGATCGCGCAGAAGATGGGCTCGGGCATCTTTACGGGCGCGTCGTTGACCGCGTCGCTGGTGACTTCGGTCGTGCTCGATCACTTTGGACTGATCGGCTTCAAGCAGCATCCGGCCTCACCGGCCAGGATTGCAGGCTGCGCCCTGATGGTCGGTGGGCTGTGGCTCATCAGCAGGTTCTAGCGGAGGAAAAAGTCAACCGCAATTGCGTCCTGATCGCGGACGGCGACCACTTCGTGGGGTGGGAGCGCTGCGCCCGCGACAGGAGTTATGGCTGGCGTCTGCACTCCGAGCTCGCAAGCGCTTCTAACCTTATGAAGTGGCGGGCCGTCCGGCGTCAGGATGCGCTTGCTGTTGCTTCTCGCCTGCTAAACTTGGCTTCGAGCCCTGATGTCCAAATACTTTCTGACAACCCCGATTTATTACGTCAATGCGCGTCCGCACATCGGGCACGCGTATACGACGATCGTTGCTGATGTGCTGGCCAGGCGTCATCGTCTGCTGGGCGAGGAGACGTTCTTTCTTACCGGCACGGATGAGCATGGACAGAAGATCGAGCGCAGCGCGCAGGCTGCGGGGGTGCCGCCGCAGAAGTTTGCAGACCAGGTGTCTGAGAGCTTTCGCACGCTTTGGCAGAGGATGGGCATCACCAACGATGCGTTTATCCGTACCACAGATGAGGCGCACAAGCGTGGTGCGCAGAAGCTGTTTGCTGCCTTGTGGGAGAAGGGTTTCATCTATCTCGATTCGTACACGGGCGCTTACTGCGTGTCGGACGAGACGTTTGTGGATGTGGCTGCGGGGACGCCCTGCCCGGACTGCGGGCGTGTAACCGAGACGGTGACCGAGGAGAACTTCTTCTTCAAGCTGTCGGCATTCCAGGTGCAGTTGATCGACTTGATTGAAGCGGGTGAGCTGCAGATTGAGAACGAGGCTCGGCGGAATGAAGTGCTGAGTTTTCTGCGGGGCAATGTAGGTGGCGGCGAAGCGACTGCGAGGTCGCAGGCGGGCACGTTGTATGTGCCGGGCGCGCTGCGTGATCTGTCGGTGTCGCGTTCTAGCTTTACTTGGGGGATCGCGGTGCCTGAGCCTGCGGCCTCGGCTGCGGCGCAGAAGCATGTGATCTATGTGTGGCTGGATGCGCTCGCGAACTACATGACAGCGCTTGGGTATGGCGCCGAGGATGACAGCCTATGGCAGAAGTACTGGCCGGCTGATCTGCACATTGTGGGCAAGGAGATTATCCGGTTTCACTGTGTCTACTGGCCGGCGTTTCTGCTGGCGGCAGGTCTTTCGGTTCCGAAGAAGATCGTGGCGCATGGCTGGTTGTTGTTCGATGACTCGAAGATGAGCAAGTCGAAGGGCAACATTGTGCGGACCGAGACGATTCTGGAGGCCTTCGGGACCGAGGTTTATCAGAAGCAGTTTCCTGAGAGTTCAAAGATTGAGCAGGATCTATTCGCGAGTGATGTGCTGCGGTATTTTCTGCTGCGCGAGATACCGTTCGGCCAGGACGGGAGTTTCTCGTTTGACGCCATGATCACGCGGTATAACGCTGATCTTGCGAATGGGTATGGCAATCTCGTCAGCCGTACGTTGACGATGATTCATAATCTCAGCGGTATCATCACAGATGATCGCGAGCCAAGTCCGAACCAGCACCTGCCTTTAGGTTCGGCGTCTGCGTGGGTGATCGAAGCCGCGTCGGCGCATCAGAACTTCTTCTCCCCTGATGCGACCGCGTATCCCTCGCAAGTTGACAACGCTCTGGACAAACTCATCTTCGAGGACTTCTTATTTGGAGCTTCGAAGTGCGTCGCACAGACAGACAGCTTCCTTGCCGCTACAAAGCCGTGGTTGATGGCGAAGAATGGTTCGCCTGAGGACCTGGCGAACTTAGCAATCGTTCTCTACATCGCCGCTGAGTCTATTCGCATCATCACTGCACTACTGTATCCGGTGCTGCCGTTCGCGTCAGCATCCGTGTGGCGTCAGCTTGGGCTTGGCGAGATTGAAGACGCTGCCCGCAATGGCGAACTGAAAGATCTAACATGGGGTGGGTTGAAGCCGGGCACCAGGCTCGGTGCGCTCGCCCCTGTCTTCCCCAGAGCAGAGAAAGGACTTGCCCAGATCATGGCAAACATGGAAGCACCCGCACCACCGGCCGCGACGCTTGGCAGCATCACCGAACAGAACGACGCTACGCATCGAGCAACCGACGA
This sequence comes from uncultured Acidobacteriaceae bacterium, assembly GCA_964247475.1. Taxonomy (GTDB): domain Bacteria; phylum Acidobacteriota; class Terriglobia; order Terriglobales; family Acidobacteriaceae; genus Edaphobacter. The sequence continues at coordinate 21,933 of CAXTUS010000041.1, forward strand.
CTTCAAGACCGGGCCGATCGCGAGCGAGGCGGGAAGGCCCGGAGCGGATCCCGGCGCCGAGCCTGAGACGCGCCAGCACGACCCCGCCGCCGGTCCACGCACCGCCACCATCCTCGAACCAAATCCGGGCGCGCACGTTGCGGGCTCTGCCGCAGAAACGACTGAGCGTACCGGCACCCCGTCGCATACCGAGGCTCCCGCGTCCGGCATCTTTGCGCACCAGCCGGCGGACGCTTCGCCGCAGATCACGATCGACGACTTCGCCAAGGTAGAGCTGCGCGTGGCTCAGGTGCTGGTCTGCGAGCGCATCCCCAAGGCCGACAAGCTGCTGCGGCTCGAGGTGGACCTGGGCTTTGAAAAGCGGCAGATTCTATCCGGCATCGCCGAGTGGTACACGCCGGAAGATCTGATCGGCCGCCGCATCGTTGTCATCACCAACCTCGCACCGAGGAAGATGCGCGGTCTGGAATCGCACGGGATGCTGTTGGCCGCGAGTGCGCCCGAGGGCGGCAAGCCGGCGCTTGCGACCTTCCTCGACCAGGACACGCTGCCGCTGGGAGCACGGCTGAAGTAGCTTTCCAGCTCTGTATCGGAAGCTGGAAGCCATTACTTAGATCTGATCTAGCTCTGAGCCTCTAGCCAGCAGCCAGAAGCCAGGAGCCATCAGCCAGAATCCAGCACCCAAGCCCTTCTATGTTGATCGACTCGCATGCACATCTCGACTTCTATGACGATCCGGCGCCCGTGCTCGCCAACGCGCGCGCGGCTGGGCTTACGGCCATTCTTGCCATCGGCATCGGGCAGGGTCCGGAGACGATGCATCGCGCGCTTGAGATCGCCGAAGCGCATACGTCACCGGAGCTGCCTCTGTTTGCGTCGGCCGGCATTCATCCCCAGGAGGCGCACCAGGCGACGCCCGAGGCGCTTGGCCGGCTTGCCGCCCTGGCGGCGAACCAGCGGGTGATCGCGGTCGGCGAGATTGGCCTTGACTACTACCACCTGGACAATCCTGACATCGAGGTACAGCAGGCGGCCTTTGTGGCGCAGATGAAGATTGCGGCGGACGCTGGCAAGCCGATCCTGATCCACTGCCGGACGTCCGCGCTTGCGACCCCCGACGCCAAGGCACGCTTTGGCCTGGCAGACGCCTTTGCCGACCTGATGCGGCTGATTGATGAGCACTGGACGCCGGCTGGGCTGCCGGGGGTGATGCACTGCTTTTCGGGTTCGCCCGAGGAGGCGCGGCAGGCCCTCGCAGCGAACTTCTTCCTCTCCTTCGCAGGTAATGTGACGTACCCGAAGTCGCTCAGTATCCAGCAGGCAGCGCGCGAGGCACCGGACGACCGCATCCTGGTCGAGACCGACTGCCCCTTTCTGGCGCCGGTCCCGTTTCGCGGGAAGCAGAACGAGCCATCGCTGGTGACACACACGGCGGGCTTTGTGGCGGAGTTGCGCGGTGTGCGGACGGCTGAGCTTGCGCGGCAGACAACCAACAACTTCGCACGGCTCTTCCCTTCAGCCGCCAGTGCGCTCCAACTCTGACGGCTTCAAACCTGGCCGCTGCAATCCTAGCCGCTGTAACCGGAAGCGGCTACAACCGTAGCCCGCTGCAACCGTACACGGGTACTGCCCTGTCTTAACGCTTTTCAGGCACAATAGAACTCCGAGGAAATCATGGCCGCAGACAACAGCTTTGACGTGGTAAGCAAGGTAGAGCTCCAGGAAGTAAAGAACGCGATCGACCAGGCAAGCAAGGAAGTGGGCGCCCGATTTGATCTGAAGAACTCGAAGTCGAAGATCGAACTTGAAAAGGATGAGGCGATCCAGCTTGCGAGCGCGGACGAGTACTCGCTAACCGCGGTGGTCGAGATCCTGTCGCAGAAGCTGGTGAAGCGCGGCATCTCGCTCAAGAACCTAGAGCATGAGAAGGTGGAACAGGCCGCCGGCCAAAGCGTGCGCCAGAAGATCAAGCTGAAGCAGGGGATCGCAAGCGAGAACGCGAAGAAGATTGTCGCGGCCATCAAGGATTCAAAACTGAAGGCGCAGGCCTCGATCCAGGGCGAGACGGTGCGCGTGGTGTCGAAGGATCGCGATGTGCTGCAGCAGGTGATGGGGATTTTGCGCGGCGGAGACTTCGGCGTCGAGCTGCAATTCACCAACTTCCGCTCGCAGTAGGCGCTTCCCGCATCCCGAAGTGGGAGGGCGCCGCGCCTCCCTGCTTCCAACCAGGGGTCTCCTCTGCACTTCTATGAAACTGCGCGGTGCGATCATCGGCACGCTTTGCCTTGCCTGATAGTCTTAGCTAAAGTGAGCACGTTCTCCATCGCGACCGCAAACGAGGTGATCGACCTCCTTCGCGACGACCTTTCGGCCATCGAGCGCGAGTTCACCGTTCAATCGCACTCACCGGTCGAAGTGGTCACCGACATTGCCGCGTACCTGATCGCGGGCGGAGGCAAGCGGATACGGCCTTTGCTCCTGCTGCTATCAGCGAAGGCGCTCGGGTGCAAGTCGGACGCACGCATCAGGCTGGGCGCGGTGGTCGAGATGCTGCATACCGCGACGCTGGTGCATGACGACATCATCGACGAGGCGGATACGCGGCGCGGGCGGCCCTCTTCAAACACGACGTGGGGCAATGCGAAGTGCGTGCTGGCGGGCGACTGGCTTTACATGCAGAGCTTCCGCACAGCGCTTGAAGAACGCAACTTCCGCGTACTTGACCTGTTGATCTCGCTCACCCAGCAGATGGTCGAAGGCGAACTGCTGCAGATGGAGAAGCTTGGCCATCTGATCAACGAGGAAGAGTACTTCGACCTGATCTATCGCAAGACGGCTTGCCTGTTCAAGGTGTCGATGCAGCTGGGCGCGGCGATCTCTGATCTGAAGCCGCAGATCTCTGATGAGGCCACTCCCAACTTCGACCAGCAGATGGGCGAGTACGGACGCAATCTCGGGCTCGCCTTCCAGATTGTCGATGACGTGCTTGACCTAACGGCGGCTGAGGATGTCCTGGGGAAACCGGTCGCCTCCGATCTGCGCGAGGGCAAGGCAACGCTTGCGGTGATCCATGCGCTCGAGCGGGGCACTGGCGCGGACCGTGAGGCGATCCGGACGGTGCTTGCGGACCGCAGCTTTTCGCGCGTATCGCACCCGCAGATCCTCGAAATTCTGAACCGCCACGAGTCGCTTGCTTACGCGATGGACACGGCATGCGCGTATGCCGAGGCGGCGCGACTTTCAATCGCCGATCTGCCAGAGTCTGAGGCCAAGCGTGCGCTGCTCTGGGTACCCGGGTTTGTGACCTCGCGCGATCGTTAGAACGTTCTAGAACCTTGCTTGTGGCAGAGGGGTGCCATGATGCAGACGGTCTCCCGTCCCGCCACCTACCGTGTTCTCGCAGGCTTCATCCCGCTGCAGGCGGCTCTGATGCTGCTGTTCGCGTGGCATGCGACGCGTCCCCCGGCGGCTTACCGTTCGGGACCGGTTCCTGCCGTGAAATCGGCTCTTCCTGGTACGACCCGGCAACCGTATCAACCTGCGGCCTCGCAGTCAGGCCGTCGACCACGGCGGCATCAGCTGCATAGCAGGCCGGATCAGACGCGTCCCTGATGCCCGTTTTGTTGCGCAAAGCTCGATCGCAAGTTTTTTGCTGACACGTTTCGCCGTCGCGCATCGTAGAGGGGACGGGTATGTTAGCCCGTGTGGAGCATAACCATGACGAGTCTCTTCATGGCTATCCTTGCGCTCTCGCCTGCGGCGCTCGTTGCACAGGCCGGTACGCCGGCTCAGCCCTCCCCACGCATCGGTCGTCATTCGCCACGTCCGATGCTCGCCCGGACCTCCCCGCCAGTGCGAACTTGCCCGCTCATGACAGGGCCCGCCGCGTGACCAGCGGGGTCACGAGTCCACGCCTGATCCACACCGAGCGGCTGCCTGATCTGAAGACGACAAAGCTTTCGGCGCGCGCTCAGAAAGTCGTAGTCTTGATGGTGGTCGATCGCAGCGGCACACCGAAAGACTTGAGGATCGTTGAATCCGCAGACCGTGATCTCAGCGGGCGCGTGCTCGCTGCGGTGAACCTATATCGCTATGAGCCCGGAAGGCTCGACGGCATGGAGGTCGACGTTCCCTTGAGGCTCGAGGTGGTGGTTCCGGCAGGAACCGCCTATTAGTGCTCGCGCGCGTCGAAGATGAGCAAGGCCAGGGGCGGGTTGCGCGCCCGGCTATTCCTCTTCCGAGTTGTCGTCGAGCTTCGCTGGGTCGAATTCGAGATCGGTGGTTTGGATGCCGGCACCCTGGGTGTCGACGAGCACCTGGATGCGGCCCTCCGCGCGTTCAAGCTCGAGCTTACAGGCGTTCGAAAGCTTGATGCCCTCTTCGAACAGGCGCACGGAATCTTCAAGCGACAACTCACCGCGCTCCAGGCGCTCAACCACGTTTTCAAGCGCACCTAACTGATCTTCAAACTTTGCCATCTTCTCTTTTTCTTTTCCTGGTTTGAGCGTGTTCTAAGAAGGACTAACCGCGGGCAAATCCCAACACCTGGGCGGCGGCCTTGTACTTGCCGAAGGGTGCGCTGACCTGCACGCCCTGTACGCGGCCACGCACTTCGGCGAGCATCTCCTGGGCAATGGCGATGCCCTCGGCGCGCGAGGCCTCCGGGCTGCCGGAGGCGGCGGCCATGCGGGCGAGGATCGCGTCCGGCATGCTGACCTTCAGGTCATTCTTCATGAACTCGGCATTCTTGACGCTGGTAAGCGGCCAGATGCCGGCGATGATGGGGATGCGGAAGCCCTCGATGCGGCGGAGAAAGTCTTCGAGCAGACGCAGATCGAAGACCGGCTGGGTGATGCCATACTCGCCACCGGCCTCGACCTTGGCAGCGAAGCGCCGGACCTCATTGTCGATATCGGCGACCCCCGGGTTGGCGGCGACACCGATGGTAAAGCCGGCCGAGCCGCCAACCGGTCCACCCCCGATATCGAGACCAGCGTTCAGATCGCGGACCATACGGGTGAGCCCGATCGCGTCCACGTCGAAGACCGCGGTAGCGTTCGGGTAGTTGCCCATCTTCGGCGGATCACCGGTGAGGCAGAGGATGTTCCTCAGGCCGATCGATGCTGCGCCGAGCAGGTCGCTCTGGATGCTGAGCAGGTTGCGGTCGCGGCAGGTGTAGTGGAGGACGGTCTCGATGCCGATCCTCTGCTGGATCTGCGTGCACAGGCTGAGCGCGCTCATGCGTGCGCTGGCGCGCGGGCTGTCGGGCACGTTGATGGCGTCGACGCCAAGCTTGTGAAGCTCTTCGGCGCCTTCGAGCTCTTTGCTGCAGTCGAAGCCCCTGGGCGGGACGATCTCGACCAGCGTGCAGAAATCTCCGGCTGCGATCATGGCGCCGATCTTCGACCGGTCCTTCATGGGAGGCGGGGTGAGTCGGCCCTTTTCTCCGGCAAGCGCCTGGCCGGTCTCTACCGCCTCGACGCCGCTCTCCTGGGCATCGAGCGAGCGCAGGGCACCGCGCATGGCGCGGGTGTGGGCGGGGGTGGTGCCGCAGCAGCCACCGACGAAGCGAGCGCCTGCCTTGACGAACTTTTTCGCGAAGCTGGCCATATACTCGGGCGAGGTGAGGTAAAGGTGCCGGCCTTCGACTGCGCTGGGCGCGCCGGCGTTCGGCATGGCAGCGAGCGGCAGCTGCGTGGCCTGGCGCATGCGCTCGATGGTCGAGAGCACGATCTGCGGGCCTTCGCTGCAGTTACAGCCGATAGCGCTCGCGCCCCACGCTTCCATCCGGCGGGCTGCTTCTTCGGGAGTCGTCCCGTCGAGGCAGTTGCCGTCGGGGTTGACCGTCACCATGGCGATCACGGGCAGGTGCGGAGCCTCGGTACGTGCTGCGCGCAGCACGATCTCCGCCTCGTTCATGGCCATGACGGTCTCGACGATGAGCAGATCAGCGCCGACGCCCGGACCGCCTTCGCTGAGCGCGCGGACTTGTGCGGCAAAGGCCCTGTAGGCCTCGTCTCCGGTCACCTTTGCATCTGCGCCCAGGCGCACGCCGATGGGGCCAATGGCACCCGCGACGAAGGCTTCGCTCGCCTGTTTTTCGCGCATCTGCGAGACGCACTCCCGGGCGAGGCGTACGCCGGCCAGGTTGAAGTCCCTGACGCTGGCCTCGAGACCATAGCGTTCGAGCCGGATGGCGTTGGCGCCGAAGGTGTTGGTCTCGATGATGGCGGCGCCGGCCTGCAGGTACTCGCGGTGCACCTCGCGAACGATCTCGGGCTGGGTGACGTTGAGCTCGTCGTAGCAGCGATTGATAAAGATGCCGCGGCCGTAGAGCATGGATCCCATGGCGCCGTCGCAGAGAACGGTACCGGTGGCGGCGCCGGCCGGCGCCAGGCAAAGGCGTAAGATACCGTCCTCGC
>CAXTUS010000042.1:0-23809 GCA_964247475.1 uncultured Acidobacteriaceae bacterium
GTGGTGGTGCATCCCACGGTGGCGGTGGACATCGCTAGCGTCATCAACACACAAGAAGAGCCTCGGCCAATCAGCCGGGGCTCTTTTGTTTCGTAGCGGCACGTAATGCACTCACTCCACGAAGTGGTCGCCGCCCGCAATCAGGGCACCCTTGCCTCGGCCTTTCACCAGGCCAAAGCAAATCCCAACAATCTCCTGAACCGCCGCGGGATGAGCGAGCGTACGCGCCTGCATGCCCATCGCAGCTCGAGCCGCAGCGTCCTCAAGCAGGGCGGATACATCAGCCAGCACGCGAGCCGGGGAAAGGTCGGCCTCGGTGATCATGCGTGCGGCGCCAGCCTGAACCAGCACGTCGGCGTTCTTTCTCTGGTGGTCATCGGCGGCCGCTGCGAAGGGGACGAGGACTGAGCTGCGCCCGGCGGCGGCCAGTTCGGCGACGGTACTTGCGCCGCTGCGGCAGAGGATGACGTCGGCGCCGGCGATCTCTTCGACCATTGCGTTCAGGTAGGGGGCGACGCGTACGCGGGGGGTGAGGGCACCGGCACGCTCGTAGGCGGCTGCGGTGGTTTCGCCGTGGCGGCCCCCGGCCTGGTGGACGATGGTCAGATCCGGATAGCGTCCCAGCAGATCGCGGGCGACCTGCGGCATGACGTCGTTAAGGATGCGTGCGCCCTGGCTGCCGCCGAAGATGAGCAGGCGGCGAGGTGCGGCGTGCGGTCGGGGTTCAATGGCAAAGAATTCGGCGCGCACAGGGATGCCGGTGACGGTCGCGTTGCGGAAGAAAGCGAGGGTGGGTGCGAAGTTGACGGCTGCGGCCGAGACGCGCTTGCCGACGATGCGATTGGCGAGCCCGGGGACGGCGTTCGGCTCGAAGGCGAGGGTGGGAATGCCGAGCAGCACGGCAGCGCCCATGGCCGGGCCCGAGGCATAGCCGCCTACGCCGATGACGACATCGGGCTTGAACTGGCGCAGCAGGCTGATGCAGCGTGCGACCCCGAGCGGGAGGTCCAGCAGGGTGCGCAGCCGGGTAAAGAGGCTGACGTTCTTAAGCTGGCCGACGTGGATGAGCTCAAGCGGGAAGCCAGCTTCGGGGACCAGGCGGGTTTCGAGGCCACGGGCCGTCCCGACAAAGCGGACTTCGGCGTTATGAGCTTCGCGCAACTCCGTTGCGATGGCGAGGGCCGGGATGACGTGGCCGCCGGTACCTCCGCCTGCGATCAGGATCTTCAGGTTGGCGGCGCTTCCTGCTGAGCGTGGGGCTTCTGACACCCTAGTCGATCTCGCGGGTGACGTTCAAGAGGACGCCCATACCGGCCAGGGTGAAGAAGATGGACGTGCCGCCAAAGGAGACGAAGGGCAGCGTAATGCCTTTGGTGGGCAGCAGGGCGAGCGCGACGCTGATGTTGAAGAAGGCCTGGATCAGGATGGCGGAGGTGAGGCCGAAGGCGAGGAAGCGCGCGAACGGATCGGTCGAAAGAAAGGCTGCGCGCAGGCCGCGATAGCCGAAGGCCACGAAGAGCGCAACGAGTGCGATTGCGCCGAGCAGGCCGAGTTCCTCAGAGATGTTGGCGAAGATGAAGTCAGTCCAGGCCTCGGGCAGGAAGTAAAGCTTCTGCCGGCCTTCGCCCAGGCCGAGCCCGTGAAAGCCCCCGGTGCCGACCGCGATCAGCGACTGCATGATGTGGAAGCCGGTGCCGCGCGGATCGGCCTCGGGGTTGATGAAAGCGACCATGCGGGCGCGGCGCCATGGCACGCGGAAGAGCATCCAGTACATGACCGGGGATGCGGCAAGGATGGCGTAGCCGATGTATTTGAGCTCGAGGCCGGCGAGGTAGAGCATCAGCATGGTGACGGCGGCGCAGACCAGGGCCGTCCCGAGGTCCGGTTCCTTGAGGATGAGCGCGATGAAGACCAACGGGGGCAGCGCGGCACGCATCACGGTTCCCTTCCAGTCTTCCATCCGGTGGATACGGGACTGGAGGAACCAGGCGAGGAAGAGCACGATCATGGGCTTGGCGAGCTCAGACGGCTGAAAGGTGAAGAATGGCCCGAAACGGAACCAGCGATGCGTGTTGTTGAGCGCGTGCATGGCGAAGACGCCGACCAGCAGCAGCGTGGTGATTGCCATTGCGGGAAAGACGACGCGCGGAGAGTTGTAGCGGCGGTAGTCCACCTGCATGAGGCCGACCAGCGCGATCATGCCAAAGAGAGCGTACATGCCCTGCTTGGCGACGTAGTGGTAGGGCGAGCCGGTCTCGGCCTTGGCAAGCACGGCCGAGGCGGAGAAGACCATGACCAGTCCGAAGAGGGTCAGCAGCAGCACTACACCGAAGAGCCACTTGTCGACGCCTACGCGCTTTGCCATCAGGTTCCTATTCTGGTAACAGCATCACGGCTTCCCGGAAGGCCCGGCCGCGATGCTCGTAGTTCTCAAACTGGTCGAAGCTGGAACAGGCGGGTGCAAGGAGGACGGTATCGCCCGGCCTGGCTGCTTCTGAGGCGGCTGCAACTGCCTTGCCGAGGGTTCCCGCTGAGACCATCTTCACGACTCCGGCGAGCTCTCGCTCAATCTTTTCGGCCGCCGAACCAATGGTGTAAACAGCCTCGGACCGTTCCCGGAGAAGCGGCGCCAAAAGGGTGTAGTCGGAATCTTTGTCCTTGCCGCCGAGGATGAGGTGGACGCCGCCCGGAAAGGAGGCGAGCGCCTTCAGGGTGGCGTCGACGTTGGTGGCTTTCGAGTCGTTGTAAAAGGCCACGCCGGCGACGGTGCGTACGTGTTCGAGGCGATGCTCGACGGCCTGGAAGCTGGCGACGCTCGAGCGGATTGACTCGGAGGCGATGCCTGAGAGTCGGGCGGCGCAGACGGCGGCAAGGACGTTTTCGATATTGTGGGCACCCTTGAGCGTGATCTCGGCGACAGGCAGGACGGGCTCCGGTCGGCCGCCCTCCTGCGCGAGGAAGAAGATGGTCTCGCCGTGGACGAAGGTGCCCTGCTTGATCTGGCGGGCGGCGCTGAACCAGTAGATCTGGGCGCGGGTCCTGGCCGCGACGAGCTGGGTCTTGACGTCTTCGGCGTTCAAGACCAGGTAGTCGGTAGGACCCTGATTGGCGGTGATCATCGCCTTGGCCGCGGCGTAGCGCTCGAAGGTCTTGTGGCGGTCGAGGTGATCGGGCGTGATGTTGAGGACGAGGGCTATCCGGGGCCGGAACTGGACGACAGTCTCCAGCTGGAAGCTTGAGACCTCAAGGATGTTCCAGGTCTCTGGATTACTTTCGGCGATCAGGTCGATGACCGGCAGCCCGATGTTGCCGCCGACCTGGGTGCGGAGCCCGGCGTCGGCGAAGATCTTGCCGAGCAGGGTGGTCGTGGTGGTCTTGCCGTTCGAGCCGGTGATGGCGACGGTCTCGCCCTGAAGAAATCGGCTGGCGAGTTCGAGTTCGCCGATGACGGTGAGGCCGAGTTGCTGGGCCTGTTTGACCTCGGGAGTGTCAAGCGGAACGCCCGGCGAGACGACGATGAGGTCCTGGCGGCGGAAGGTAAGCAGGCCGTGGCCGCCGGCTTCGACCATGATGCCGGCCTCGAGCAGGGCGGGGATCTGGTCGCCGAGTGCGGCGGCCGAGCGGGTGTCCGAGACGGTGACGCGCGCGCCGCGATCGCGCAGGAAGAGCGCTGCGGCAAGGCCGCTCTTGCCGAGGCCAACTACGAGCACCCGTTTGTTCTTCAGTTCCATCCGTCCAGCCTAATTGATCGCAGTTGTTGGGTCGTAATAGAGGATGCGCCAACGTAAGCGGATGCGGGGCGACGATGACAAAGTTGGTTGAAGTCTCGATCGAAGATGCCGGCGGTCTCCACTCTTGGGCAATCGATCCAGCTGCTGAGAGCTCGTGCTTACCTGACGTGGACGAGCGCTGAGGCTGCGAGCGAACTGCTGCTTTATGACGGGTTATTGGCAGGAAGATGGAATCAAGCTAAGAGGATGCTGCCCAGGGCCCACTGGCAGCCTGACCGATAGCTTAGAGAAGCCGCGATCGCTACTCTCCGAAGAGGTCACGTCAAGGCAGCTGAGCTACCTCAACTTCAGGGTGGTCAGGGCGAGCAGAGCGAAGATGAGCGCCAGGATCCAGAAGCGTGCGATGACCTTTGACTCGCTCCAGCCGAGCAGCTCGAAGTGGTGGTGGAGGGGGGCCATCTTGAAGATGCGCTTGCCGTTGCGCAGCTTGTAGCTGCCTACCTGCAGCATGACGCTGATCGCCTCGAGGATGAAGACGCCGCCGATGAAGGGCAGCAGAAGCTCCTGCTTGATGACTACGGCGACCGTGCCGATGGCCCCGCCGAGGGCGAGCGAGCCGACGTCGCCCATGAAGACCTCCGCCGGGTGCGCGTTGTACCAGAGAAAGCCGATCGAGCCGCCTACCATGGCACCGCAGAAGACGGTGAGCTCGGACACCAAAGGCATGCGCTGGAGCTCAAGATAATCCGAGAAGATGGCGTGGCCGCTGACGTAGGTGAGCACGGTGAGCGCGCCGGCCGCGATGATGGTGCAGCCGATGGCCAGGCCGTCGAGGCCGTCCGTAAGGTTGACGGCATTTGAAGAGCCGGCGATCACGATCATGACGAAGACCACGAAGGGGATGAAGGCGAGCCAGTGCATGTGCGGGATATGGCCCATCCACTCCCATACGAGATCTGGGCGGAAGCGCTTCAAAAACGGAACGACCAGGCGAGTGGAGTAGCTGCCGCGCGACTGCAGAAAGACAAGGAAGCTGGCGACGGCGGCGCTGGCGATGAACTGCAGGCCCAGCTTCTGGCGGCTGGTGAGGCCAAGGCTGCGCTTGTGGACGGTCTTCAGGTAGTCGTCGGTGAAGCCAATGGCGCCGAAGGCAAGGGTGGACAGGGTGACGAGCCAGACGAGAGGGTTGGTGAGGTCAGACCAGAGCAGGGTTGGGACGATGATCGAGATAACGATGAGGATGCCGCCCATGGTGGGCGTGCCGCCTTTTTTCTGGTGTGACTGCGGGCCTTCTTCGCGGATGTACTGGCCGATCTGGAACTCGCGCAGGCGTTCGATGACGAACGGGCCGATGAGCAGGCCGATGAGCAGCGCGGTGAGGCTTGCGAAGACGCAGCGAAACGTCAGGTAGTGGAAGATGCGGAAGAGGCGGAAATAAGGAAAGAGCTTCTGGTAGAGCAGCCAATAAAGCAACGCGATCTCCGGTTGGGGTACCCGCTCATGTTAACAGCAGCGGGTACACCCCACAGGTATCTGGTGAGGCACGCGAAGCATAGCTGTTCTGAGGTGTTCTCTGCCCGCGCTAAAGGCACAGACAGCCCTAAAACCCCTCTTCAAGGGTTTCACAAAGCCCATCGGCCGCCATCGCAAGCTCCCATTCCAGCTGTGCATCATCCCCTGCAGCATCGGCACGGCGAAGCAGCTCCCAGGCGAGGCCGAGCAGGTTCTGCGCGTCTTCGCTGTCTGGCACACCGAGATCTTCCAGTCGCGGACGGAGATCGCGCAGGCGCTTCCCGGTCTTGCCTGCGTTGGGTTCCGGCGCGTCTATGCGAAAGTCATGGCGCGCCGAGTAGAGGCCGGCGAGTGACAGGTGTTCGATTGCCTTAAGCAGTGGGGTAGCCTGCCTGGCAAGCCTGCCCGGAGCGTCCTTGGCGGAGGCGCTTTGGTAGAGAGCGACGCCGGTGTCGAGCAACGCCTTGAGGTCGGCTGATTCTTTCTCGACCAGTGAGATGACGGCGGCCGCGCGCTGCATGTGGTGGAAGGCCTTGGTCAGCTTGCCTGAGCCGGTGTCGCTGTCTGCATCCTTGCTGCGGCCATCGTTCGATGGTTCTGGGGTGTGCCTTGCAGCCTTCTTACCGGCGTGCTTGTCGGCATGCTTTTTGGCTGCGTGCTTTTCGATCGCATACTTGGCGGAGTGCTTGGCGACGTGCTTCTCAACGGCGTGTTTGGCACCCTTTTTGGCACCTTTTTTCGTGCCCTTTTTGGCTGCCTTCTTCGCTGCGCCCTTCGCAGCCGCCTTCAAGCCGACACGCCTGCTCACCCCACCACCCTCAACTCGTACGATAGCCATAGCTCCTATGATGCACCTTCAAACAGCCGGGTGCCGATCCTAGAGGCCGAGAGCAGTCAGTGCGCCTTCAAGCCTTACCCCGCGGCTTGCCTTCAAGAGCACCACATCGCCTTCGGAGAGGTTCTCGCGCATCCATTGCCCGGCATCCTGCGGCGTGGCGAAAAAAGTGCCGCCGAATGCCTCAGCCAGGCCGCGCACGCCGAGGATCACATCGATCCCCTTTCGCCTCATGCGGTCGCCACAGGCAAGATGCAGAGCCTCACCTTCCGGCCCCAGCTCGAGCATCTCGCCGGCGATCACGATCCGGCGTCCGCCGGGCTCGACCGGAGTTGCAACGAGCGCGTCGACCATGGCATCGAGCGCCGCGGGGTTCGAGTTGTAGGAGTCGTTGATGATCCGGGCGCCGTTCCACGCGATGATCGAGCCGCGTTTTTCCGTGGCGCGCAACTCGCCAACAGCCTCAGCGCACGCGCTGAGCGTGATGCCGCTCCTGAGGCCGACAGCGATGGCGGCAAGCGCGTTGTAGACGTTGTGACGGCCGAGCATCGCAAGCATCACAGGAGCACGTTCCTGTCCTCTGACAGCGATGAAGTGAACTCCCTCCAGTCCGGCTTCGCGGATGTCTTCTGCTCGAATCTCGGCAAGCGGGGCGAGACCGTACATGACGGCACCTTCGCCGAGGCCGCGACCCATGGCCGCCACGCGCTCATCATCCGCATTGAGGAAGGCGAGGCCATCAGCCGGCAGCGCGTCCACCAGCTCTTTCTTGGCGGCGGCGATGCCCGCGATGCCTTCAGGGAAGAACTCCAGGTGAACGGCGGCCACGTTCGAGACGACGCCCCATTCAGGCTCGGCGATGGCTGCAAGCGCGGCGATCTCACCCGCGTGATTCATGCCCATCTCGATCACAGCAACCTGGTGCTCAGGCTCGAGCCGAAGCAGTTGCAAAGGCACGCCGAAGTGATTGTTCAGGTTTCCGGCAGACCTCAGCACGTTGAACTTCGCCGCGAGAACGGTCGCGACGGCCTCCTTGGTGGTGGTCTTGCCTGCCGAACCAGTGATGCCGATGACGCGCTTGCCCCAGGCCTTGCGGACATGATGCGCGAGCGTCTGCAATGCGCCGAGGACGTTATCTTCCTGGTTAGGCGGCGGGCCATTCTCGGGTACCCAGAGGAGCTTGCAGGGATCGATTCGCTCGACCTCGTCGGGCGGCTCCCAGGAACGGCTTACAACCGCGGCGATGGCGCCGTTGGCGAGCGCGTCTTCGACATAGTCGTGGCCATCCATGCGCTCTCCACGAACGGCGAAGAAGAGGTCGCCGGCTCCGATCGTGCGGGAGTCGATCGAGTAGCCCACTGCTTCGGCTTCAGTGATAAAGTCGCCTTCGGCGTGGATCCAGTCGGCTACCTGGCCTAACTTCAACTTCATTGTTTCTCCGTCGGTTCGAGGTTGGATGTTCCGGTTGCGTGACTCAGGACTTCGGCAGCAATCGCGACGTCATCAAAGGGATGGGTTCCCGCAGCGAGGATCTGCACCTTCTCATGGCCCTTTCCGGCAAGCAGGACCATGTCCCCGCACTTGGCAGCCCCGATGGCCAGAGCGATGGCCGCGGCGCGGTCGATTTCGACGATGCATTCGGCGAGGCTTCCCTGTATGCCGGCGAATGTTTCATCGAGGATGGCCTGCGGGTCTTCACTGCGCGGGTTGTCGCTCGTAAGGACGACCAGATCGCTGCCTTCGCCGGCAACACGCCCCATCTTCGGGCGCTTGGTGCGGTCGCGGTCTCCCCCGCAACCGAAGAGCGTAATGACCCGGCCCTTCGCAGGCATGACCAGTTCGCGCCCCAGGGCGATCAGGTTGGCGAGTGCATCCTCGGTGTGAGCGTAGTCGACGACCACGGTGAACCCGGCCTCCGCGCTGCCGGGCACAACCTGAAAACGGCCGGGAACCTGCCTGAGACTGCTCACTGCCGAAGCGACCTGCCCTGGCGTGAGGCCACGTGCGAGCGCTGCGCAGGAGGCTGCGAGCAGGTTGTAGACGTTAACGCGGCCCGTAAGCGGGGACGTGATCTGGATGTCGCCTTCGGGGGTCGTCCATGTGTAAGTGGTCATGCCGGCCTTGAGCGAGATGCTGGTGGCGCGATAGTCTCCAGCATCGATCCCGTAGGTCATCCGCCTCGAGCGCAAGCCGAGCCCGGCACCGATCGAATCATCTGCGTTGACGACTGCGATCCGCGGAGGTGCGGAGCCGACTCCGTCGAAGAGCCGTGCCTTCGCCTTGGCGTAGGCATCCATCGTGCCGTGGTAGTCCAGGTGATCCTGGGTGAGATTGGAGAAGATGGCGACGTCCACATAGATACCCCAGACACGCTCCTGATCAAGGGCGTGACTCGACATCTCCATCACGGCCTCGGTTGCGCCGCGTTTCACCCCGTCGGCGAAGATGCCGAGCAGGTCTGCTGCCTCGGGGGTGGTGTGCTCGCTGGGACGGACTTCGTCGCCGATGTGCGTTTCAATGGTGCCGACCAGGACGCAGGTGCGGTCTGCGCTCTTCAGAAGCTGCTCAAGGAGGTAGGCGGTGGTGGTCTTGCCGTTGGTACCAGTCACGGCGCTTACCTTCAGGGCTCGCTCCGGGTGGCCGAGCAGGTTTGCCGCGATCCCGGCGAGAGCGCGACGGCCGCTGGCTACGAGGTAGATCGCGACTCCCTTGTACCGGCTGCGTTGCCCCCAGACGGTCGGCGAGTCGGTGACGATTACCTTTGCGCCCCGATCGATGGCCCCTCCGATGTACTGATTGCCGTCGGTGGTGCCGCCTTGCATGGCGACAAAGAGGTCTCCGGCCTGGACCTGACGCGAATCGTACTGGACCCCGGTTACTTCCGCCGTCGAGCTCATACGCTCAATAGTCTCAACGCCGAGCATCGCTTCGTAAACCCACATAGCTGCAGTGTACTTTGGAGGACTGCTGCAAGCCTGAGGTCGCTTGGGCCTGTCGGGCGCCGGAAGGCGGGTTAACAGCTACGAGGAGCTTCAGCGGAAGGCGAAGCATGAAGCGCGACTCCAGCATGCACTGCGATGCAGGATCGCAGGTGCGTCGAAGATGCTAGATTGGCGAGGATCTGAGAGCTTCTTAAGGCACAGAAGGGAACAGCACGCGGCCATTCCCTTCTGTAAATACCTGCAAATCTTGGTCGATCCTGAAGGATCGGCTCCAGATTGGTAGGGATCGGTGAGTCTACCGTGCCACGGGTGTATTAGAGAGGCTGAACGTCAGACGCCTGCCAGCCCTTCGGTCCCTTGACCACGTTGAACTGCACAGCCTGACCCTCTTGGAGGCTCTTGAAACCGTTCGAATTGATCGCCGAGTAGTGCACGAACACGTCCTCACCGTTCTGACGGCTGATGAAGCCAAACCCCTTGGCATCGTTAAACCACTTAACTGTTCCCTGTTCCATTTTCGTTATTTCCTTAAAACCTTCTTGAATTTGCCGCTAGAACAAATCGGGGTTCGACGTACATCCGGTGCAGAAGACCAATCTGTTTCAAACGATGAACCAAAGGTAGCACACATGTCACGTAATTCACAAAATATTTTGTGGTAGGACGAGTGACCCATTCGCACGGGCTCCGTCTAAGCCGTTCAACCAGCCTGTCCTTCCCTCAGCTTGGGAGATGGGAACGTACGATCTCTTCGCTTTTCGCCAGCACTTCGTCGAGCGACAGGCTGGTGGAATCGAGGATGATGGCGTCGGCTGCGGGCTTGAGCGGACTTTGAGCGCGGTTGCGGTCGCGTTCGTCTCGCGCCTTCATCTCGGCCAGGACGGCCGCCTCGGTAACGGGCGCAACCTCGTGCTCGCTCGAGGCGACCTGGCGAAAGCGCCGGCTGCCGCGAACGTTGGGATCGGCGTCGAGGAAGATCTTGACCTCAGCGTCGGGAAAAACGGCGGTGCCGATGTCCCGGCCTTCCATGACGACGCCCCCGGCTGCCCCAAGCAGGCGCTGCTGATGAACCATCCAATCTCGCACAGCGGGGTGTACCGACGCGCGCGAGGCGGCAGCTGTGACATCGCCGTCGCGGATGCGGCGTGAGACGTCGCGGCCATCAAGCAGGACGCGATTGCCGTCGCGGGTGGGTTCGAGCTTGATGGTGGTCAGCTTTGCGAGGTCAAGCAGGGCTGCCTCGTCGTCGAGATCGATGTCAGCATCGATTGCCTTGTAGGCGAGGGCACGGTACATGGCGCCGGTTTCGAGGTTCAGGTAGCCGAAGCGACGGGCCAGATGCGCGGCCAATGTGCTCTTGCCGGCGCCGGCTGGCCCGTCGATAGCGATGACGGGGCGTTCCCGTTTTGCTTCAGTCATGGTGCGTCCGTCCTATTCGGGGCGCTGGCGACGCGTGGGAGCGAAGCCACCCGGACCACGGCGTGCGCTGTCGTTGCCGCGAGGTGAGATGGCGCGGTCGCTGGTGCCGCGCGGGGCACCCGGTTTGCGGAAGGGCTTCTTGCCGTCGGCGAACTTGGCGAAGGGGCCGCCGCCCGCGGCGAAGCTGCTGGTTGGTTTGCCGCCGGGCTTCGGACCGGACTGGCTGCCGGGTCGCGAGAACGGCTTCTTCCCTGCAAACCCGCCGGGCTTTGCGCCGAGGCTTGATTTTGCGCCGAAGCCGGACCGGCCCTCAGAGCGTGGACGGTCGGAGCCGACGGAGCGTTCCGGGCGCGGGCTGTCGAAGTCGTGTGCCGGTCGAGCCGGACGGTCAGGATTGTAGGCGGGGCGCGGGGCGCGATCGCCGAATGCTGGCTTGCTGCCGAAAGAGGGCTTTCCTGCGGATTTGCTGCCGAAGGAAGGCTTGCTGCCGAAGGGCTTCGGGCTGCGCGGTGCGTCAAACTTGCGGAAGACTTTACGCGGGACCTCGGCACCTGCCTCGGTTGGGGAGCTGCGATCCGGACGCCCTGGTCGATCCTGTGAGGACCCGGCCTTCGAGCCGAACTCCCTGCGCGGGCCGCCGAAGCTGCCTCCACCCTGGGGACGGGGAGAGAAGGATCCGGGGCGTTTGATGCCGCCGGTTGCGGGCCGCTCTGAGCGGTCGGAGCGGTTGGAAGCGCCGGGCCGCTCGCTGGCGCCGGCGAAGTCGCGGCGGGGTGGACGTCCTTCACCTGCACCGGCTGCGGGACGAGCGGAGAAGCCGCCTTCGCGCTTGCGGCCAAAGGTGCCGGGCTTCGAGAACGTCCTGCGCGGGGCATCGCTGGCGCCTTCGCGTGGAGCGAACTCTCGCGGCTTGTACTCGCCACGCGTGGGACGACTGTCGCCCTGGGCGTTGCCACGTGCGCCGAATGCGGGGCGCTTTGAAAAGCTGGGACGGTCGCCTGCTGGACGGCGTTCGGAGGCACGGGAAGCGGGCTTGAACTCACCGGCTTCAGATTCGCTCGAAGGTGTGGCTGGTGCGGGTCGGCTCTCCTGCCACGGCTTGTCGTACGCCGGCTTGTCGTACGTCGGCTTGTCGTACGCCGACCGCTGAAAGGCAGGCTTGCTGTCGCGCTTGAACGGCCGCCGTTCGCGGTCACCACCTTCCGCACGTCCAAAGGCTGGTTTCGCGCCATAGGGCTTCTTGCCAAAGGCTGGCTTCGCCCCGAATGCTGGCTTCGACCGGAGGCCGGTGCCGATCTTGCTGCCGGGCTTCGCCGCGAACTTCGAGATGCGCGAGCCATCGGCTGCTTCGCTTACGCCGGCTTCTGATGCATCAGGAATCGACTCGGCGGCGAATACAGGGAGATCGCCGGCGACATGCAGCAGCGTTTTGCCGTCGATGACGAGGGTCTCAAGCTGCCGCGCAGAGAGTAGCGCATGGAGGACGTCGCGCACCCTTGAGCGCGAGGCGAGCGGCGAAAGGAAGGACTCAACCTCGGCCTCGGTCGCGATGATGGCCTGCGCCAGATACAGCGAGATCAGCGCGCTGAGCGCGGAGGGCTGCCCCGCGTTGGCGCCGGCTTTGATCTGCTTGGTGAAGCGTGCGGTCGAGAGCTCCCACAGGGTTGCGGAGCCGTCCGGCTGCGGGACGGGGATGACGCGCAGCTGCGACCAGAGTTCGGTAAGGGCGCGCAGGACGGCGGCTTCGGTGACCTCCTTGCCGAGTTGCGTGGTAAGGTCATAGGCCGAAAGCGCAACTTTGGCGCTCAGGATCTCGTAGGCGGCAAGCGCAAGCGGCGAAACCTTGACCGGGCCGGAGGTGACGGGCGCGAGCTTCCATGCCTTGTTGCCGCGCAGGGTGAAGATGTAGGAGAAGACGCCGGCCGAGACAACAAAGTCCGGTTGGTCCGTGCCTACGCCGCCAGTGACGCCGAGCAGGTTCAGCGGGACAGCATTGCCCTCTGAGATGAGCCGCGTCATCAGGCTGCGCGCGGTGTCGAGATCGGTGAGCTCGGGCGTGGGCTGAGCCTTGCCGAGGGTCGCTTCGACCAGCGACGGGGCGGGCGCGCCGAGCTGGGGCTTCGGCGTATACAGAACCAGGCCGCTCTGCTGCAGCCACGCGCGCAGGGTGTCGAGCGAGAGCAAGGCATTGCCAGCCTGATGCCAGTGCGCGCCACGGGAGGCGAGCAGCTGGTCAGCCGAGGGAAGGGCCGGGCTTGCGGAGCGGGCGCGGGGTGCGCGTGCTGCGTCAGGCTGGCGATCACCCGTTTGTGCCACTTCTGGACTACCCGGTTCGGGTGTCATCTCGGAGTTTGGTTCGGAGATCGTTTCGGGATTCAAGGGTAATGCCTTCCTGCCCGGGCGGCCTGCTGTTTGGCTTGGGCTCGCCGGACCGTCCCGCGGCCATCCGGCCAACGGAGCGATTCGCTGTTTGTCAAAGTGAAATCGCCTGATCTTGATCGACCAGGGCGCTTGAAGGTTTTGATGCGAGGTTCAGGTGCGCTGAAACGCGCGTTCTATCTCTCTATGAGAATACCTGAGTGCAATGGGTCTGCCGTGCGGACAGCTGGTGGGATGCTCAGTTTTTCCAAGTTCAGCGAGCAGCCACTCGATCTTGGCGCGGTCGAGCGGCATGTTGATCTTGACTGCGGCGTGGCATGCGATAGATGCGGCGATGCGTCGGCGGCGCGCCTCGGCGTTCTCATTCTGGGCGAGGCGGTCTTCGACCGTGAGCAACTCTTCGAGCATCTGTTCGAGCTCTTTGCCTTCAAGGCCAGCTGGCGCTGCTTTCAGGGCGAGCGTACGCGGGCCGAAGGGCTCGGCCTCGAAGCCGTTCCGTTCAAGCTCCTCGGCGATGTGGGCGAAGGCGATCATCTGGGCGGGCAGAAGCTCGATGAGCAGAGGCATGAGCAGGCGCTGGCGCTGGACCTGCTCGGTGTCGCGTTCACGCATGACCTTTTCAAATAGCACACGCTCATGGGCGACGTGCTGGTCGATGATCCAGAGGCCCTCGTCATTGACTGCGAGGATGAAGGAGTCGCGCACCTGGCCGAGGGGCTTGAGGGTGGAGAGCGAGTAGAGGGTGGGGGCTTCGACGACCCCGCTTGCGGCGTAGCTGGCCGGCTGGTTTGCGGAGCGGTCGGACGCGGATGCGGCGGAGTAGCCGACGGCGAGGGACTCTTCGATTGAGAAGGCGAACCTGCCGGGGGAGGGCGCGACGGCCGCGGCGCGGAGTTCAAAGTGCTCGGCGTCAGCCGCGGTGGGTTCAGGTTCAGAGGGGCCGCCAAAGGTGCGGGGAGCGTCAGGGGCGAAGACCGCGGTCTCCGGCGCTTCAGGCATGGGGGTGACGTCAAGCAGCAGGCTGGCGCTGGCGCCGGAGTAGGGTGCGCCGGTGAGCGCAGAGGCGAAGCTGGCCGCCGGACGAGCCTGCATCAGAACGGTCCGGACGGTGTCGCGGATGAAGTCATGGACGAAGCTCGGCTGACGGAAGCGGACCTCGGTCTTGGCCGGGTGAACGTTGACGTCGACCTCCTGTGGGGGCATCTCGAGGAAGAGCAGGACGACGGGATAGCTGGTGGGCGGGATGATGTTGCGATAGGCCTCCGTGAGCGCATGGAGGACGACGCGGTCGCGGATCAGGCGCGAGTTGACGAAGACGTAGATGGAGTTGCGATTCAGCCGCTGCAGTTCGGGTTTGGCGACGAAGCCGGTAATGCGGATGTAACCGGGATCAGGCGCTTCGTAGTCCTCTTCTCGCTTCCAGGGAGGGGGCTCGGGGATGCCGGCTCGCGCGAAGTCCATCTCTGCGGTGACGGGGAGCATGAGCGAGAAGACCTCGGCGCCGAAGACCTGGTAGAGGCGCTCGCCGGCATTGGCCACGGCTGGCGCAACCAGCAGCGCCTGGGTGCTCGAATGCAGTTCGAAGTGGCGCGCCGGGTGGGCGAGCGCGTAGTGGGTGACGAGCGCGGCGATGTGCTGGAGCTCGGTGGTCTCGGACTTGAGGAACTTGCGCCGGGCGGGGGTGTTGAAGAAGAGATCGCGAATGCAAATGGTGGTGCCCTGCGGCAGGCCGGCCTCTTCAACCCGCAGGATGTTGCCGCCGGCGATCTCGATCAGGGTTCCGGCGACGTCTTCGGCGGCACGGGTTTCGAGGGTCAGGCGGGCGACGCTGGCGATGGAAGGCAGCGCCTCGCCGCGAAAGCCCAAGGTAGCAATTGAGAGCAGGTCGTCGGAGGTGCGGAGCTTCGAGGTAGCGTGGCGTTCGAAGGCGAGCAGCGCGTCGTCCCTGACCATGCCGCAGCCGTTGTCGAGGATGCGGATCAGCTTGCGGCCACCGGCTTCGACCTCGATGCGGATGCGCGTCGCGCCGGCATCGATGGAGTTTTCGAGCAGCTCTTTGACGACGGATGCGGGGCGTTCTACGACCTCGCCGGCGGCGATCTGGTTCGCGACCTGGTCGGAGAGGATGCGGATACGGCCCATGGGTCGATTGTAGAGGGCATAGAAACAAAGGCAAAGGCGCCTTGATCGCGAGCGGCGACCACTTCGTGGGACGGGAGCGCTTGCGCGCATTTCGAAGTTAGGAATGGCCCATTCGGCTTGCGCGCGCGAGCGCTTCCACCCCGTGGAGTAGCGCCCGTCCGGCAACAGGACGCGGTTGCTCTTTGGCTGCGGCGGCTACTCCGCCGCGTTCGTGTCGCGGTCGCCTACCATGTGCAGGCGCATGAAGTTCGTCGCGCCCGAACGGGTGCGGGTGCCGGCGACGATGCCGACGACCTGCCGCGACTGCACCAGGCCTCGCTCTTCGAGGATCTTCTCCGCCATGTTGACCAGGACGTCGGTATCGCGGAAGCGCTCGCAGAGGATCGGATAGGTGCCCCACAGCAGCATGCTGCGGTTGATGACGTTCTGGTGCGGGCTCATTGCGTAGATCATGGGCTCGGGCCGGTACTTCGAGAGCAGGCGCACCGTGCTGCCGGTCTCAGTGAAGATGGCGATGGCGGCGACGTCGAGATCTTCCGCGGAGTGCGCCATGCACTCGCAGATGGTCTCGGCGACAGAGAGCTTGGAAGTCCGGCGGGCGCGTGGCGTGTAGGGCGGGTCGAGGCGAATCTGCTGCTCGGTCTCGGAGACGATCTTGGCCATCATGGCTACCGATTCGACCGGGTACTTGCCGGCGGCGGATTCGGCTGAAAGCATGACGGCGTCTGACCCGTCATAGATGGCGTTCGCTACGTCAGACGCTTCGGCGCGCGTGGGGCGAGGGTTTTCGATCATCGACTCGAGCATCTGGGTGGCGGTGATGACCGGCTTGCGGAACTCCGCGGCGCGCTTGATGATGTGCTTCTGGATGGCCGGCACCTTTTCAGGCGGAACCTCGACACCAAGGTCTCCACGCGCGACCATGATGCCGTCGGCGATCTCGCAGATGGAGTCGAGATGCTCGATGGCCTGCGGCTTTTCCAGCTTGGCGATGACCCACGCATCGGAGTTGAGGGCAGCGAGCCGCGACTTCACGTGGCGAACGTCGTCCGCGGTGCGCACGAAGGAGACGGCGACGGTGTCGACATTCTGGCCGATGGCGAAGATGAGGTCTTCTTCGTCCTTCTCGGTGAGCGAAGGCACGTTGACCGGGATGCCGGGCAGGTTGATGCCCTTGTTTTCGCCGAGCATGCCGCCATTGACGATCTCGCAGATGACGTCGGCACCCTCGACGCGGTCAACATGCAGCTCGATCAGGCCGTCCGAGAGCAGGATGCGCGAGCCATGTTCGAGGTTTTCGGCGAGCGTAAGGAAGGTGGTGCCGACGATGGTGGCATCGCCTTCGATCTCACATGGCGTGATGGTGAGGCGGTTGCCGGCGATCAACTGCACAGGCTTGTGGTCCTTCAGCTTGCCGGTGCGAATCTTCGGACCCTGCAGGTCGGCGAGGATGCAGATGGGCTTGTTCTCTTCCTGGGCAACCTGGCGCACCATCCTGATGAGCTCAGCCTTCTGAGCATGTGAGCCGTGCGAGAAGTTGAGGCGTGCGACGTCGAGCCCGGCACGCACCAGCTGGCGGAACATGGGGGTGGTGCTCGAGGCCGGTCCGAGCGTGGCAACGATCTTGGCGCGGCGCATGCGGTCCATCCCCCCGGATGCGGTAGAGGCGAAGGCTGCTTGATTGCTGCTCTGTGGTGACGTGCTCTTCATCGTTGGTTGCCGCGATCCTTCTCAACCCTGGGCCGGCGTGAACCGGCTGGTTTCAAACTGGAATATAGCTTCGAAGGCCATTCTACCCGTCAGACGTGAAGTTGCGCTTGCGGCAACCCGGGGGATGGCCCAGCCTCGCGGGCGGCGAAGAACCGGGCGGCGAACTGCGCGTTGAACTCGGCGCCGCAGAGCACGCTGAAGAAGACCAGGTAGAGCCAGAAGAGCAGGGCGATGCCGGCACCGAGCGAGCCATACACCTGGCTATAGTTGGCGAAGCGCGTGACGTACCAGCCGAAGGCCAGGGTCGAGATGAACCACATGGCGGTGGCCACAATGGCGCCGGGCAGAGAGTGCATGCGCTTCGGCCGGACCGGCACGCCGAAGTGGTAGATGGAGGCTGTGAGCCCGGCAACCCCGGCGAGCGAGATGCTCCAGCGGGCAGCGAGCGCGAGCGCGAAGAAAATGGGCTGGAGCGAGGGTGCGAGATAGATGGCTGCGTGCTCTGCGACCACGCGTCCGAAGACGACCAGCAACGTTGCGAGCAGCAGGGGAAGCAGCGAGAGCGGCACCAGCAGCAGAGCACGGACACGCCGCTGCCAGCCTTTCCAGCAATCCTCAGGCAGAGTCTCGGCGCGGCGCACGCCCTCCATCAGGGTGACGATGATGCTCGACCCTCCGGAGACGCTGACAAGGGCGGCGAGGATGAGCGAGCGCACGGTGTGAATGTGCGAGGTACCCGGATCGGACACAAAATAGCTGGTCAGGAGCGAGAAGGCGCTCGAAGGCAGAACTTCGTCGAAGAACTCGGCGACCTGCACCTTGAGCGGAGCGACGTCGGGCAGCAGCGCAATGACGGCGGCGGAGACGATCAGCGCAGGAAAGAGCGCGATGATGGCTGAGTAGGCGGCTGACTGCGCGAGGTTGAGATCATCATGCTGAAGCGCCTTGAGGAAGGCCCTGCGGTACATGGCGGGAAGTTCGAGCGAACAGCGTGCCAGCACCCTCGCCGGTGCGAGGGCACGACCCTTTCGCGGCGAACTCCCCGCTGCCTGCGCGGCTGTTAGGCCTTCCACCGGTTCAGGAAGGTGGTCACCGAGTCGGCGTCCATGTGGCGCATGTCGTTGAACTCACCCGTCTTCTGCGAGTAGATGATCTTGCCCTGCTTCGGGTCGAAGATGGCGAGGGCGGGAACGCCGCGCGTAATGGGCACACCATACTTCGCCGCGACCTCTGTGTTCTTGTCGTAGTGCGATGGCACGAAGACATGCACGACGACGAAGTTCTTTGCGAGCAGATCTTCATTTGGTGCCTGGTGGAAGTAGATGTCGAGCACCTGGCAGTCTCCGCACCAGTCTCCGCCGAAGTCAAGCAGGACGCGCTTGTGTTCGGACTTTGCCTGCTTGATGGCGGTGTCGATATCGGCCTGGGGGTCTGCGTTCTCTTCGTAGAGGTGTTTCTTGGTATAGGGGTGAGCGGGAGGCTTCACCTTGGCGATCTCCTGGGTGCATCCGGTTGCGCCGACTCCGAGTGCTACGGCGAAGGCTGCAAGTTTCAAAAATCCTGTCATGTCTGTCTCCGTCCTTATTGATCTGAAAAATGCTGGCTGATGGGTGCGCGCTCGCGGTTTCGTCATTATTTTAGATGAGGCATGGTTCGGGAAGGAGCAGGAAAAGCTAGCCGCTGGCTCTGTATAGTCTCCGGCTGGCCCTTCTCATGCGGGGACGATGAGCCCATTCTTCCAAAGCGCGAGGACCACATCCATCTGGCTGGCATGCTCGATGACATCCCCGTCAGTGACGCCCATCCAGAGCTGCGATACAGTCTTGTGCTCGCCCGCGCGCAGCAGCTCGACGGCCTTTACGGCGTAAGCCTTGTTCCGGTTGCCCTGAGAGGTGACGGGCACACCGGAACCGCCTTCGATACCCTTGACCAGGCCGGCCTCGCATAGCCCAAGAAACGCACCGCGCGGGCCGCCCTTCTTCTGCCCCGCGGGAGTGGTGGGGTAGAGCTTGCGCACGGCATCTTCCCAGCGATCTGCCGGGGTAAGCGCCTTGCCGTAGGTCTCCATACGTACTGCCATCAGAGCCGCTTCGCCGTACCGGTTTGCCATGCCTCCATTATGCCCTTCAGGTTCTGCGATCGTTACCCATTTTGCGTATTAGACATCCAAACGTATGTGAGCGCGAACCGGCGCCGATGCAATGAGGCATCCGTCCTGATCCGCCGCAGAGGTTTCAACCATGAAGCTGAACCGTATATTGCTTGGCTCCACCCTGGCCGCGCTCAGCGCGACTTCCCTGCTGGCAGCCACCTCCACCGACTATGACCACAACGTAAACTTTCGCAGCTACAAGACCTTCTCCTTCTACAAGGTGCAGACCGCAGACCCGCTCTACGAGCAGCGTGTGAAGGATGAAGTAACTGCAGACCTGACGAAGGCCGGCCTCGAGCGCGTTGCAACCGGCGGCGACCTTTCGATTACCGCCATCGGCAATGTGCAGACCGAAGACGAGTACAACACCTTCTATGACGGCCTGGGCGGCGGCGGCTATGGCTGGCGTGGCTGGGGCGGTTGGGGTGGAGGCTGGGGCGGCGACGGCATGACGCAGACCCGGGTCACGAAGGTGCCGGTCGGGACGCTGCTGCTCGACATGTATGACAACAGCACCCACCAGCTGGTGTGGCGCGGACGGTCAAAGTCTGACCTCTCGAACAAGCCCGACAAGAACACCAAGAAGCTCGATAATGACATCGACCACATGCTGAACGGCTTCCCGCCGAAGGCGAAGGGCTAGGCTCTGGGTTGTTGAAGGAACCAAAAAGGCCCGATCCGTTGAGGGTCGGGCCTTCTTGGTTCTTGCGGTCTGGATTGACTTGGCGGGGTACTGGCCCTCGACGGTGAGGATCTCGAAGGGCTTGATCGGAACGCTGACAACGTCACCGGTCAGGGTTAGGTGCTGGCCTTCGGGCTTCTCCATCAGGTTGCTCTCGACTGCATAGGCGGCGCCTGCGGGGACGTGCAGCTTCACGTCGCCCGCCGTACCTGCCCATTCGTACATGCGGAAGACGAGGCCGTTGCCATCCTCCATCTTCTTCACCGCGGTGAGGGCCACGTTGCGGTTTTCGACCGAACCCCACGAGTGCTCGGCACCGAGTGCGCCGGTGTGCGCGAAGACCTGCTCGCCCACCATACGGTCGTTCAGCTCATAGCCGCGATGTACGGTCTCCGCCTGCTTCCAGCCGCCGTTATGTGGGTAGATCGCGTAGCGGAACTTCTGCTCGCCTCGATCAGCGACCGGGTCAGGCCAGGTTGCCGAGCGCAGGAGGGTGAGCCGCAGCACGTTATTCAAAGCGTCGTAGCCGTACTTCGAATCGTTCAGGATGGATACACCCTGGCTCTGGTCGCCGAGATCGGCCCAGCGCATGGCGGGAACTTCGAACTGCGCCTTCTCCCACGTGTTGTTACGTGTGGTGGCGCGTTCGATCGAGCCGTAGGGGATCTCGTAGGTCGCCTTCGGACCTGATGCAGCGAGTGGAAAGGCAGCCTTCAGCAGAATGTGGTTCTCGTGCCAGTCAACGACGTTGCCGACTTCGACGGCATCGGCGCCGGCATCGAGCGAGATCTCCTGGGTGAACTTCGAGGCGCCCCAGGTGCGCATGATTTTGACCGACGCGTGCAGCGGACCCTTGTCGAGGACGGCGATCGAGTCGAGCTGTTCAATCGGCGTCATGGTGCCATCGAGCGTACCGGGATCGATGTTCCATGCGTCGTACTGCTTGGGCAGATCCTTGTAGGTCTGGAGCTGATTGCCGCAGGCGCCGGACGCGATCGACTCCTTGCCGCCCTCGGCGATCAGGCTCGAGATGCAACCGTTCTTCTTGTCGATTGTGACCTTCAGCTTGCTGTTCGTCAGGACGATCGAGCCGGCCTGATCGTCGACCTTCAGATCGGACCTGGACTCTGCCCTGCCCGCCGCAGCGTGCAGCACCTGGTAGCCGAGGGCGGGAACGTTCTCGACCCTGGCCAGGAGCTCGAAGCTGTGGGTTGCTGCATCCTTCGCGACCACCTGGGTGAGCACCGGCTTGTCGTGCGCATCGAGCAGCTTCACCTCGTCCGAGGCTTCGGGAAGCTGCACCTTCACCTTGACGGTCTCGGTACGCGGCCAGCCTTCGGCGTTGAAGACCATGACCGGCACACCGTTCTTTACGCGGGTATCCACCTGCGCGCTCAGTACCTGCATCGAGTCATTCGAAACCTCGTTGGCCGTGTGGTACACCTCGTCGTACTCGCGCTGCGCATCCTTGTAGATGACGCCGATGCCTGAGCCTGCGGCGAGATCGTGGAACTGGTTGAAGCTGATCTTCTTCCAGCTTTCGGTGAACTGGTCTGAAGGATATGGCTTGCCGTTCAGCCAAGCGAGTGATGCGAGCTTCTCGGCATCGAGCGTCTTGACCTCGCTGCG
Organism: uncultured Acidobacteriaceae bacterium; assembly: GCA_964247475.1. GTDB lineage: Bacteria > Acidobacteriota > Terriglobia > Terriglobales > Acidobacteriaceae > Edaphobacter. The sequence goes on from CAXTUS010000042.1 coordinate 21,134, forward strand.
GCGCATGTTGTTCTTATGCGCTGCCTGCGTGGTGAAGATGCCGCGGTGGTATTCGAAGTAGAGCTCGTCCTTCCAGGTGGGGACGCCCATGGTTCCGCTGCCTGCCGCGGGTGCGGTCCAGCCTTTGGCGATCTTGTCGTAGTTCCACTCGGGCGAATCGGGGTTCAGCTTGCCTTCGACATCGGTGAAGTACTGCTGCGCGGTGTGGTAGCGCATGTCGGGGACGGCCGCGCCGCGCTTGTCCGCAGCGATCCAGTGGTCAGCCTGGTCGAGCATGTCGCGGGTCGGGCCGCCGCCGTGATCGCCGATGCCATAAAGGTCAAGGTGCTCGGTGGTGCCCGGGTTGCGCGCGGCCGATTCCGCGAAGTCAGCCGAGATGCGGGTCGGGTTTACGTTGTCATGCACGTAGTCTGTGGGGAAGTAGGTGAGCACCTTGCTGCCATCGGGCGACTCCCACCAGAAGAGCCGGAAGGGCAGCTGGTTGGTGTCGTTCCAGTGCATCTTCTGGGTCAGGAAGTAGTCGAGACCGCTGCGCTTGTAGATCTGCGGAAGCTGCCAGTTGTAGCCGAAGGAGTCGGGGTTCCAGCCGATCCGCGCGGTGACGCCGTATTCCTTGCTGAAGACGCGCTGACCGACCAGCAGCTGGCGGACGAGGCTTTCGCCATCGGGCAGGTTCAGGTCGGGCTCGACCCACATGCCGCCGACGATCTCCCAGCGGCCCTCCTTCACGCGCTGCTTGATCTGGTCATTCAGCGCGGGGTACTTCTCGGCCATCCACTCGGTGTACTGCGCGGCGCTCTGCGAGAAGGTGTAGTTGGGGTATTCGTTCATCAGCTGCAGCGCAGTGGTGAAGGTGCGCTTGACGACGTCGATGGTCTCGGACTTCGGCCAGAGCCATGCGGCGTCGATGTGTGAGTTGCCGGCCATGTCGATCTTTGCTTCCTGCATCGCCGGGTGCAGCTCGTCGAGGATCGTTTGAGCTTTGCTGAGCGAGGCGTCGAAGGCGGCCTGGTTGCCGGCGGCGAGCGCGTTGTCATCGATGGCTGCGATGGCGGCTTCCACCTTCGGCAGCAGGTCCTTGCGCGGGGTGGGCAGCGCGGGCAGGATGTTGGCGGCGGCGATGGCCTCGGTACGGATGTCGTCGGGATTGGGCCGTGAGGAGGTACCTGCGGCGTTTGGCTCGATCTTCATCGAGACGCCCTCGAAGTGCTTTTTGTCGACGGTATGCAGCAGCTTGACGGCGACCAGGATCTTCTCGCCGGGCTTCGCGGGCTCGAACATGACGATCGGTTCGAGGTCATCGCCCAACGCGACGCGGCGGCCATTGAAGTAGATGATCTGCGGCATGGGCCCATTGGCATCGGCGCGGAACTGAAACCAGACGCGGGCGCCGGTGATGTCATAGCCGTTTACCGTCTTCGGGATTTCGATTGTGCGGCGATACCAGACGGCGTCATTGGGCGCGTTGGCGCCCGGCTTCACTTGCTCCCAGCTCGAGTCGTCGAGCGAGACCGCTTCGCCGTGCGCCAGGTCACCAGCGTGGAAGCGCCACTCGCCGGCTGGCAGCGCGTTCAGCGATTCAAGCTTGTGCAGCTTCGCGATTGCAGCGGCAGAAAGATTCTTCTGCTCTCGTACCGGGGTAAAAGACTGTGCGACTGAAACCGATTCCAGTCCAACAAAAACGCATGCTGCAAGAAGAAAACGTCCGATTCGCATGCGCGAAGCTTATCAGCCCTTCACCTCAAAAGACAAAGGCGCAGAAAGGGACGTTGCGGAGTTACGGGGCGGCTTTGCATCGCGTCCCCGCGGTTTGAGCACAAGGAACACCACAAACAGCGCGACTATTAATCCAAGGATGACGTAGAACAGGGTTGGGCTTCCCTTATCCCGTTCCGACTCGTGTTTTGCGCCTGGAGAGTTCATGGCATTAAAGATGCGGGACCTCTCCGGGCGGTCGCAATTCCCCAGGTTCGCGGCCGGCAATCGCACGAAAAGGATAGTATTTCCTGTCTGCATCTCCTGCTTCCGTTTCGTCATGGAACTTCAACCTGCCTGACCGTACTTAGGGGGATCCTCACCGTATGAATGCACGCGCGTATTGCTTGCTTCTCCTGCCCGTCCTCGCGTTCGCTTCCCTGTCCGGGCAGGCGCCGCACACCCTGACGCCTGACGAGCAGGCAAAGGTCGATGCCTTGGTGCACCAGATGACGCTTCAGCAGAAGCTGGACTACATCGGCGGTACGGGCTTCGCAGTACGCGGCGTCCCGGCCCTTGGCCTGCCTCCTCTCGAGATGTCGGACGGGCCTTATGGCACACGTTCAAACACCGGCTTCCCTTCAACCACCTACGCGGCCGGCATCGGCCTTGCAGCATCGTGGGACAGGGAGCTTGCGGCGCGTGTGGGCGCCGGCATCGGCCGCGATGCACGTGCGCGCGGGGTTCACTTCATGCTTGGACCGGGCGTGAACATCTATCGTTCACCGCGCAACGGGCGCAACTTTGAATACTTCGGAGAGGACCCGTTCCTTGCGAAGAACATCGCAGTCGGTTACATCACCGGCATGCAGCAGCAGGATGTGAGCGCGACGATCAAGCACTTTCTCGGCAATAACTCCGAATTTCTTCGCCACGATTCGGACTCTGTGATCGATGAGCGCACGCTGCGCGAGATCTACA
>CAXTUS010000042.1:23824-26776 GCA_964247475.1 uncultured Acidobacteriaceae bacterium
CCTGCCTACCTTTGAAGCCGCCGTGAAGACGGCGCACGTCGGCGCGATCATGGATTCGTACAACCTGATCAACGGCTCCCATGCGACCCAGAACGCCACCTACAACACGGAGCTGGTGCGCAAGGACTGGGGCTTCAAAGGCGTCATGATGTCGGACTGGGACGCCACCTACGACGCAGTAGGCGCGGCCAATGGCGGGCTCGATCTCGAGATGCCGACCGGCAAGTTTATGAACCAAAAGACGCTGCTGCCGGCGGTGAAGGCGGGCACCGTGACCGAGGCGACGATCGATGAAAAGGTCCGGCGCATCCTGGCAACGGCCACGGCTTTCGGCTGGCTTGACCCGGCGCACCAGCAGAAGGACACGTCGATCTCGACGCTTGATGCGGCGAACCGCGCGGCTGCGCTCGATTCTGCACGCGAGTCTGCGGTGCTCTTGAAGAACGACGGCAACCTGCTGCCGCTTGATCGCTCAAAGCTGAAGACCGTCTTGATTGTAGGTCCCGACGCCTACCCCGGGGTTCCGGTGGGCGGAGGCTCGGCCGGCGTAGTGCCGTTCCACCTGGTGAGCCCGGTTGAAGGCCTTTCGACCGCGCTTGGCAGCTCGGTGAATGTGCTCTACGAACGCGGCCTGCCGACGATTGCGCAGCTCGCTCGTGGGACAGAGTTTACGCAGTCGGCATCCGGTGGAGCCAAGGGCGTCAGGGTGGAGACGTTCATGAACGATAGCCTCACAGGCGCGCCGGCACACACCAGCACCGCAAGCCACATCAACGCGCTTGGCACCAGCTGGTCGAGCTTTGGCGATGATGAAGAGGCGATGATGGCGCTGTTCTCAAAGCCTCCAACCAAGGTCTCGCATCGTTATACGGGCTTCTACCAGGCGGCATCAGACGGTGACTACATCCTCGTCTCCGAGGGCAGCGGTGAGAGCGGTGCGCATCGCGTCTACCTCGACGACAAGCTCATCATCGATGACTGGAAGCTGGTGCGTGCCTTCCAGCCGCACCTTACGCTGCACCTCGCGGCAGGCCCGCACAAGGTGGTCGTCGAGGAGCAGCAGAACGGACCCATCGGCGGGAACTTCCGTATGGCGATCGTCGATGCGAAGAAGATCGTCGATCCGGCTGCACTCGCGATGGCGGCAAAGGCCGACGTGATTGTGGTCACTGCGGGCTATTCTTCTGAGAACGAGAGCGAGGGCGGCGACCGCACCTTTGCGCTGCCCTTCGGGCAGGATGAGCTGATCGAGGCCATGGCAGCGGCTAACCCGAAGACGATCGTGACCCTTACCTCGGGCGGCAACGTCGATTCAAACGCATGGCTCACAAAGGTCCCTGCTGTGCTTGAGACCTGGTACGCAGGCCAGGAGGGAGGCACTGCACTGGCCGAGATCCTGCTCGGCCAGGTCAATCCTTCAGGCCACCTGCCCGCGACCTTTGAACGCAGAGCTGAAGATAACCCGACCTTCAATCACTACTACCCGGATGGCGATACGAAGAAGGTCACCTACAAGGAAGGCATCTTTGTCGGTTATCGCGGATATGAACGGAATCACATCAAGCCCCTCTTCCCATTCGGCTTTGGACTCTCCTACACCAGCTTTGCCTTCGACAAGCTGAAGGTGGTGCCGGAGTTCAATTCGGCAGAGCCGCATGTGACCGTCTTCTTCGACGTGAAGAATACGGGCAAGGTCGCCGGTGCGGAGGTAGCGCAGGTTTATGTGTCGCCCTCGCCAGGCGCAACCCCGAGGCCGGCTCATGAGCTTAAGGGCTTCGAACGGGTTAAGCTTGAACCGGGCGAGGCGAAGCATGTAACGGTCACGCTTGATCCGCGCGCGTTCTCTTATTGGGACGTGCCGAGCAAGGCGTGGAAGATCGATCCAGGCACCTTCACCATCTCGGTCGGGGACAACCTGGAGTCTTTGCCGCTGCATGCGACGGTTGAGTCGCCAAAGCAGTGAAAGTCGTTCTGTTGTGCACCTCGTGAACCTCGCAACAGCTGTCCGGCACCCTCAGCCGGACAGCTTTTGTTACACTCCGGCCATGCCGTCATCTGCACGCTTGATCTTTGCCGCATCCATCCTCGCCTGCTTGCCTGTTCTTCATAGCTCTCAAAGTCTTGCCCAGACAGCGCCATCGGCCGCCGCCTCGGGCAGGCACGGCATGAACCTGGACGACCTTCAAAGGCTCTTGCGTGTGGGCCCTCCTGAAGTCTCGCCCGACGGCAAGTGGATCGCCTACACATTGACTCATAGCGATGCGGATGAGGATGAAGATAAGACCGTCAGCAACCTGTGGATGGTCAGCTGGGATGGCGAGCAGCACGTGCAGCTCACCTACGGGAAAGACTCGGCATCGAGCCCGCTCTGGAGCCCGGACGGCAGGTACCTCGCCTTTACCTCAGCGCGCGAGGGCGGCACGGCGAAGGGATCGCAGGTGTGGGTGCTTGACCGCCGCGGAGGCGAGGCTCAGCAGCTCACCAACGTCAAGGAAGACCTTGGCGGCTTCCGCTGGTCTCCGGATTCGAAGCAGCTGCTGCTGACGCTGCAGGCCAAGGAAGAACCTGAACCTGAGAAGGGCGCGAAGCCGGTGCCGCCGAAGCCTGTCGTCATCGAGCGATTCCACTTCAAGGAAGATCGCGAAGGCTTCCTGACGGACAAGCAGCCGCACCTGTTTCTCTTCGACATTGCGACCAAGAAGCTCACTAAACTGACCAGCGGTCCTGTGGCGGGCGCGGCAGCCTACGCCGAGGAGAGCCCGGAGTGGAGCCCTGATGGCAGGCGCATCGCATTCGTCAGCAACCAGGCGGCGCCCGACCCGGATCGCGTAGCGCACTCCGATGTCTTCGTCGTCAACGCCGTGGCTGGCTCTGCTCCAACCAAGCTGACCTCGTTCTCCGGCCGCAGCGAGGCTCCGCTTGCATGGACGCACGACAGTAAGCGGATCGTCT
>CAXTUS010000043.1:0-13797 GCA_964247475.1 uncultured Acidobacteriaceae bacterium
CGGGGGGTGGGTTCGCTGGGTGTGGGGGGGGCACTTGGGTATGTTTTCCTGTTGGGGGAAGCGGGGGAGGGGGCGCTACTTGCGGCTTGTGACGGCAACCAAGCACACCTGCTGAGGCAGCCGCCAGGACGGCAAGCTGCAGCGTTCCCCGTAAGTTCAAGCTTCCCTCCCAGTCGAAAGTCGACCCTTATGTCGGCGCGCGAGTCGATCCTCGGCTGTTTGCGAAAAGAGCGCCGGCAGGCGCATCGTAAAGACGGTGCCACTGCCTTCTTCAGACTGTACCTCGATTGCGCCGCCGTGCATCTGCACAATTCGGTAGGTCATCGCTAAGCCAATACCACTTCCCTTCGGCTTGGTGGTGAAATACAGCTCGAAGATGCGGGGCATGAGCTCGGGTGCGATGCCGCTGCCCTCATCCGCCACCGAGATGACGGCGATGTCATGCTCACGACGCACAGTGACGCGCATCAGGCCGCCGTTGGTCATGGCCTGGACACCGTTGAGGATCAGGTTGAGCAGGGCTTGGCGGAGCAGTTCCCCGTCGGCGCGAACCGACACCGATTCGGCGTCGCAGACATAGCGGACATTGTGCTCCGCCATCTCTTCGCCCGTAAGCTCGAGCACACTACGCGCGGTGTCAGCCAGATCGATCGTGCTGAGATGAAGTTCGAGCGGGCGGGTGAAATCAGCCAAAGTTTGAACGACGCGGTCGAGCCGCTGCATCTCTCCGGCCAGGATCTCCACGTGTCGCTCGGCGCCTTCGAGCGAGCCCTGTCCGGCAAGCTTGCCTTTCAGCAGCTCAAGGTGAACAACCATGGCATTGATCGGGTTTTTCACCTCGTGCCCGACGCCCGCGGTGAGCCGCCCCACGGCTGCGAGCCGACGCGCCACCTCAAGCTCCTTCTCAAGCTTCATGGCAGAGCCTGTGTCGTGCAGGGTGAGCAGCGTGCCGACGCGGCCAAGGCCATGTTCGATATGGTCGACCGAGATCTGGACCAGCCGGCCATCTTCCATGCGGACGCTCGCGGCAGAGACGTTGAGCTCGAGTTCAAAAGCCTCGAGCACCGCGCGGCCCAGTGCAGTCTCCGGTTTGAAGATCTGGCGCAGATCCTGACCGACGAGCGTGGACTGGTCGTTGTCGACGAAGTTAGCGACCGCGTCCGAGACCATCGCCGCCTTCTCCTCGCCGGTGAAGAGGAGCACCCCGTCGCGCAGAGTGTCGAGCATCTGGGCGAGATTGGCCTGGAGATCGGTATAACCGGCTTCGGTGGTCTGAATCTGCTCGCCAAGGCGTTCAATCGTGCGGGTGACGCGCACCACGGCGTCAGGCTCGCCAGGGAGCAGGCTGCGACGCTCAATCCCGCCGTCCGAGGCGCGGGTGAGCAGGTCGAGGCGCCGGCTGATCTCTTCGATGGGTCTCAGCGCGACGCTCGTAAGCAGGGCGGCCGAGAGGGTGGCGACGGCACCGCAGATGATGATCAGGAAGAGCGCGTCCTTAATCCAGGGGATGTAGTAGTTCTTGAGGAAGCTCGAACGGACCCCCAGGTGAACGATCAGGAAGGGCTGGCGGTTGCGTTCAAGCGGCATCGAGACATCCACCACGCGTGCCCGGCCGAAGACCTCCTGCACGCGGTCGAGGACCCCGGCGTCGCGGATGCGTTCGAAGTTCATGCGCGTGGGCGCCTGCTGGTTGACCGCTGTAGGGTCGGTGCTGACGAGGGTGTTCCCCTGGGCATCAGTGACGCTGACGTCCTGCACCGCCGGGCTGTAGCGGACAACCGCATCCATGGTGTCAAGCAGCGGCTGGTGGCTCCGCAACGCGTCCGCGACGGCGGCGTTGAAGGCCTCCTCGCTGCGGTCGGCGGGGGGCTTGGCCATCAGCTCGACCTCGACCGCCTGGCGCGTCATCATAAGCAGCTGGCGTGCCAGCACCTCGTTGCTCTGGTCGGTCTGAGCTACCTTCTGGCGCAGCAACTCGCCCAGAAAGAGGACCGAAAGCACAAGCACGATGATGAGCGTGACAAGGGTTGCCGCGAGGACCAGCTTGGTCCGCAGCCGCACAGGATTGAATCTCAACCTAGTCCCGACTCTCGCTTGCATACTCCTTCAGCTTGTTCTGCAGGGTCTTGGTGCTGATGCCAAGAATCTCTGCGGCCCGCGTCTTGTTGTTGTTGGTTGAGCTCAGCGTCTTCATAATCAGCTGGCGTTCAGCTTCATCGACGGTGGTGCCGACTTCGACATGAACTGCAGTGTCGGAGTCGTTGCTCGATCGCGCGGCTGCGGTGTCACCAAAGCCCTCGGGTAGATGCTCGATGCCAAGATTGCCGGCGCCCGCGAGCACGACCGCGCGCTCAATGGTGTTGCGCAGCTCGCGAACGTTGCCCGGCCAGCGATAGCTGAGCAGGCGCCGCATGAGCTCGTCCGTGGCGCCAAGCACCGAGCAGCCGTGCTTCTCGTTCATATCGGCAATCATCTTTTCGGTGATTGCCGGTATGTCGGTCGGGTGCGCGCGTAGGGGCGGCATCTGGATATTGAAGACGTTGAGGCGATAGTAAAGATCGCCGCGTAGTTCGCCGGCAGCCACGGCTTCGAGTGGATCGCGGTTCGTGGCCGCAATGACACGGACGTCCACCGGGGTTTCAGCCTTGGAGCCGAGGCGGCGCAGCTTGCGGTCCTCGAGCACACGCAGGAGCTTGGCCTGGGTGCCGGCGGGCATCTCGCCAATCTCGTCGAGCAGCAAGGTGCCTTCTTCGGCGAGTTCGAAGCAGCCTGCGCGGCGCTCCTGGGCACCTGTGAAGGCGCCCTTTTCGTGGCCGAAGATCTCGCTTTCGATCAAAGTCTCAGGAATCGCGGCGCAGTTTACCGCCACAAACGGTTTGGACCGGCGGCCGCTGAGATCGTGCAACGCCTGAGCTACGAGCTCTTTGCCGGTGCCGCTTTCGCCAGTGACGAGCACGCTCACGTTCGAGCTTGCCACCTTCTCGATCATGCTGAACACAGCCTTCATTTCGGGAGAGGAGCCTACCATCTGCCCGAGCGCATTCGAGCGACGGACAGGCTTGCTGATGCCGGCGACGATCTCTACCGGCTCAAGCTGTTCGGCGGCGCGCTGACGACTTGCGCTCTCAAGGATACCGCGCAACCGAGCCGGATCGACGGGCTTCGGCAGGTAGTCCCAGGCGCCATCTCGCATGGCTTCCACGGCGCTTTCGATGGAACCCTGGGCAGTAAGCATCACGACGCATACACGTTCCGGCAGCTCACCGATACGGCGGAGCAACTCCATCCCGTCCATTCGCGGCATCTTAAGGTCGGTCACGACGATCGCCGGGGACCAGGCAACCACCTGTTCGAGGCCTTCGACACCATCTGCGGCGCCATGCGCGCGGTATCCCCAGGATGTGACCAGTTCGGTCAACCCGGTACGCGCATGCACTTCATCTTCAACAATCAGAACTTTTTCTTGCAACTCTCTGCTCCCTCAGTTGCTGTGCTCCAAAGACAACAGCGCATCCACTACATTCTCTCAGGGTAACTGTAACGGTTATTCTTAGGAGATGCTTGCGCCTGAAATCACACCTGAAGAGTATTTGAAGGTCCGAAACGAGACTGCAGGGTCAGCTGACGCCCCTGTGCTGTTGGACGTACGCGAGCCATGGGAGGTGGCGGCGGCATCGATTGACGGTGCAACCGTGATCCCGATGGGGGACATTCCCGGCCGCGCGCACCAGGAGCTTGATCCTGATCGGCCGATCGTGGTGATGTGCCATCACGGTGCGAGATCGCTTTCGGTGACAATGTGGCTGCGGCGCGAGGGTTTTGAGCTTGCGCAGTCGCTGGCCGGCGGGATCGAGCAGTGGTCGCGCGCGATCGACCCAGAAGTTCCCCGCTACTGAGCGGAGCACGCAAAGCGTGGTTACCCCACGAAGTGCTCGCCGGTCGTGACGGAGACGCACTCGCTTAAGATCACACGATGAAGGGCTAAGCCTATGTCACCTGTCTCGAGGAGAATGCCACCGCTGGCTCCATTTCGAGCCGAGGACAACCGTCTCTTCAAAATAACGGTCTGCCTGCGGCCCTTCCGCGCGCAGGGACCAAGGATCGAAGCGGAGCGCGTTGGCGACAAGCTGGTGGTGCACAATTACGGGCATGGCGGGTCGGGCTGGTCGCTGTCCTGGGGTTCCGGCACTCGGGCGCTCGAGCTTGCGCTGGCCGGCCGAGATGAATCCCTAACTGACGTTGCGGTGATCGGTTGCGGCGCGCTGGGGCTGACCTCGGCCATCCTGGCGCAGCGTGCGGGGGTGCGGTCGGTAACGATCTACGCGAAAGATCCGCCAAAGGAGAGTCGTTCCTTCCGGGCGACAGGGTCGTGGACGCCGGACTCAAGGATCGCGCTGGCTAAGGCCGCGCCGGTCGCTTTCGCCGCCGAGTGGGAGTCGATGGCGAGGGCTTCGTGGCGTCTCTACCAAGGGTTCACCGGACTTGTGAGCCATGCAATCGAGTTTTCCGACCGCTTCTACCTGTCGGACGCGCACCCGGATGCAGCGGAGCGGCAGAAGCGCGAAGCAGACTCTATCGGATTCGCCTGCTACATGGACCGGATCAGGGACATCAACCCGCTGACCGAGGACCTGGCGGACGGGGCGCATCCCTTTCCAACCAAGTGGGCGCGGCGACGGTCAGAGCTGATGTTCAACATCACGGCCTATGCGCAGCACCTGACGGAAGAGTTCGAGCAGAACGGCGGAAAGATCGTGAGGCGAGAATTCGACGCTCCGGCCGAGCTTCAGGAACTGCCGCAGCCGGTGATTGTGCACGCAACCGGATATGGGGCGCATGCGTTGTTCGGCGATACCTCACTGACGCCGGTGCGTGGACAGATCGCCTGGCTGGAGCCCCAGCCGGAGGTGAATTATGGGCTGTACTACGGGAATCTTGGGGTGCTTTCGCGACGTGACGGGATTGTGGTGCAGCTGAATCAACAGGGTGAGGCGTCAGGTTGGAATGACTCGAACGAGCAGCCGGATCGCACCGAGGCGGAGGCCGGGATACAGATCCTCCGAGACCTGTACGCGGGCATGAAGTAGCCGAGCCAAGCCGTCAACCATCATGGGCCCCGTCCGCGTTAGAAGCAATCGTGCTTGCGCTTAGGTGTTGATCAGGAGCCGCTCAAACACTTCATTTGAGACGATCCGGCCCCGACCGGTCAGCTTGAGCCGGTCATCCTCGAGGGTGATCAGCTCGGCTTCTCTCAATTCCTTCAACTGGGCTTTGAGTTCGCCCAGATAGCCGCTATCAAGCGTTTCGAGTTCAACGCCCTCAAGCAGCCGAAGTCCGAGGAAGAGGTCTTCTTCAAAGCCGGCGCGCGAGTCCACGCGGTCAACCTTGCGTTCCCACTGGCCGAGGCGGTCCATGTACGCGGACATGGAGTTGGCGTTTGCCCAGCGAACTCCGCCAGGGCCGATCCGCAGCATCGAGTGTGCGTCCATCCCGAAGCCAAGGTAGGGTGCCCGCTCCCAGTATTTGCGGTTGTGCTGCGATTCGCCGCCGGCGCGGGCGAAGTTTGAGATCTCGTACTGGGCTACGCCAGAGGCTGCCAGGCGTTCCGAGCCCTGCTGGTACCAGTCCGCGACGTGGTCTTCAATCGGCAGCGCGGAGGCGCCATACCGGCTGCCGCCTGCGATCGACTCCCTGCCGAGGCGCGAGCCGTCATCTACCTCGAGCATGTAAACGCTGACGTGTTCGACCTCGCTCTCAATCGCCTGCTCGATCGAATAGGCCCAGCTCTGGTCAGTCTGGTGCGGGAGTCCGACGATCAAGTCGATGCCGATGCGCTCGACGCCTGCTGCAGCAGCGCTTGCCAGTGCGGTACGACACTCCTGGCCGGTGTGGAGGCGCCCAACCGTTGAGCACTCCCGGTCGACAAAGCTCTGGACGCCGTAGCTGAGGCGGTTAAGCCCTTCGCGCTGAAAAGCTTCGAGTGTAGGGTCGTCCAACTGACCGGGGGCGCATTCGACGGTGATCTCGGCATCAGGGTCAATCGCGAAGCCGGTCCGCAGACCGGCGAAGATCTTCTGGACCAGCAGCGGTGGCAGCAGCGACGGGGTGCCTCCGCCAAAGTAGACAGAGTCAACCTGCGCGGGGATCTCGGCGCCTTGAGAGAGAGCGTAGATGCGTGACTGCCGCATCTCTTCCAAGAGCCGGTCGACATAGGCCGACATCTGCTCTTCGGGAAAGACGCCAGAGCGGAAGTTGCAGAAAGTGCACTTCGCCTTGCAGAACGGAATCGAGATGTAGACGCCAAAACCCTTCACTAGGCGATTGTTTCACGGTCGTTGTTGACGTCGCAGAAAGGCCGGCGGTCCAGCAGCCCCGAGGTGCGATGCGTCGGTGGGGGTAGTTTAGAAGCAATCCCGTCCGCCGCGGCATCTAAAATGGGAATACCGCATGAGCGATAAAGATCCGAAGATGAAAGCAGAAGCAAAAGCTGCCGCAGGCGCCGTGGCTAAGGGCGAAGCGGCTACAGGCGAGAAGGACACGGCACGCGCCGATGAAGATGTCGTCGGTAAGGTCTACGATGGCCGGCTGATGCGGCGGCTGCTCACGTACCTGCGGCCTTATAAGTTCCAGACGGCGTTCTCAGCGCTGGCGATTCTGATCCGGGCGTTTACCGACGTCTCTGGGCCTTTGCTGGTGAAAGTGGCAGTCGACACGTACATGTCGCCGCACCCGGCGAGTTCGTGGCTTTCGCGGCATCTTTCAAGGGCGCCGATGACCGGTGTCACAGAGCTCGCGGCGCTCTACCTGCTGGCACTCGTTCTCTCGTTCGGGCTCGACTTCGCGCAGACGTACCTGATGCAGTGGACCGGACAGAAGATCATGTTCGACATGCGGCGCGAGATCTTCCGCCACATTCAGCTGCAGGACGTCGGCTTCTTTGACAAGAATCCCGTCGGCAGGCTTGTGACGCGGGTCACGTCGGATGTGGACGCGCTGAACGAGATGTTCACCTCCGGTGTGCTTGAGATCCTGGGGAATGTCGTGGCGCTCCTCTTTATCACCATCATCATGCTGAGGATGAACTGGCCCCTGGCGCTGCTGACCCTGACCGTGATCCCGCTGATCCTCTACGTGACAAGCGTCTTCCGCAAGGCAGTTCGGACCAGCTATCGCTCGCAGCGAGCGGCGACCGCCAAGATCAACTCCTTCACCCAGGAGTACGTCTCCGGCATGAGCGTCGTGCAGCTCTTCAATCGCGAGCAGCGTGCATTTGATGACTTCAGCGCGGTGAACCTCGAGAACAAGGTCGCCTGGGCGGATGCGATCTTCGCGTACGCTCTCTACTACCCGGTAGTTGAGTTTCTGTCGTCGTTTGCGATCGCGCTGGTGATCTGGCAGGGTGGTCTGGCGGTTCGGCAAAACCTTCCCTGGGCAGCAACCAACGGGCACGCGCCAGGGCTCTTCGGTACGGTGACCCTGGGTGTCCTGATCGCGTTCATCCAGTATGCGCAGCGCTTCTTTCGCCCGATCCAGGAGCTATCGGATAAATACAACATCCTTCAGGCGGCCATGGCGGCGGCTGAGCGGGTCTTCAAGCTGCTGGACCAGGCGCCCGAGATTGTGTCGCCTGCGATCGTATCTGCGCCTTTGCAGACGGCAGCAGCCTACGGCCGGATCGAGTTCCGCGATGTGTGGTTCACGTACCAGAAGCTGACCGAGGACCAGGTTGCGCAAGGTCGCGAGATCATCCATGATGCCGGTGTCGAGTGGATCTTGCGCGGTGTGTCCTTCGTGATCGAGCCGAACGAGACAGCGGCTATTGTCGGCCATACGGGCGCCGGCAAGACGACAATTACAGCGCTGATGATGCGCTTCTACGATATCCAGCAGGGCGAGATCCTGGTTGATGGCGTGGATATCCGCGATCAGGATCTGAACGCACTGCGCCGCAGATTTGGCGTGGTGCTGCAAGACCCGTTCCTGTTCTCTGGAACGATTGCTGACAACATCAGGCTCGGTACCACCACGATCACGCCGGCGAGGATAGAACGCGCAGCGGACGAGGTCAACGTCGGGGACTTCATTCGGACCTTGCCGATGGGTTTCGCCGAGCCCGTGCGTGAACGAGGAGCGGGACTCTCGACCGGGCAGAAGCAGCTGGTCAGCTTTGCGCGTGCACTCGCGCATGATCCGGGGATCCTGATCCTAGATGAGGCGACAAGCTCGGTCGATACGGACACTGAACACCTGGTGCGGCTCGCGCTTTCGCGCATGATTACTGGCCGAACCAGCGTTCTGATTGCGCACCGTCTGTCGACGATCCAGAGCGCGGATACGATCCTGGTAATGCACAAGGGGCAGCTCCGCGAGCAGGGTACGCACCAGGAGCTATTGGCGCAGCATGGGCTTTATTTCAAGCTGTACCAGCTGCAATACCAGGACCAGGAGGCGGCGACCGTGGCGGCACTCACCTAGCTCCCTGCTCCGCTAGGCATCGAAGCCCGCCTCGGGCGACGTGTCCGGGACCTCTTCCATCAGCGCAATGACGTTGCCGTCAGGGTCTTTGAGGAAGGACATCCAAAGATTGTGGTCGGGCATCTTTGCAACGAGGTGCGCGGGCTGGATAAAGTCGACGCCCCGGCTTGAGAGCTTGGCGCAAAACTTTTCTATCTCGTTCACTCGGTAGTAGAGGATGGTGCCACCGATCGAGCCAGGCTGCGCCGGGTCTTCAGCAAGTCCGAGCATCAGGCGAACGTTCCCGCATTGGTAGAAGGCCATGGCGCCAGCGTCGAAGAGGAACAGCAGCCCAAGAACCTCGCCGTAGAAGCTGCGTGCACGTACCAGGTCGGTCACAGTGATGCCGATCTGTCCTATGCCTTCGATCATGTGGCCGCTCCCTTCCTGCGCCCGCCTGTGCGGGAGGTTATCACCGAATCGTGAACCCTGTCAGCGCGAAAAAACATCAGAGTAGCGAAGTATGTGGGTGCTAGGAGTTTGAATGTCTGACGCAGCAACGACGCAGGCGCAATGGAAACCTCGCGTCAATCCGTGGCTTATCGCCGCAACAGTGGCACTTGCCGCCTTTATGGAGGTGCTCGACACGTCGATTGCAAACGTGGCGCTTCCACATATCTCGGGTAACCTCGGTGCCTCGCAGGACCAGGGCACATGGGTACTGACCAGCTACCTGGTGGCAAATGCGATCGTGCTGCCGGCTGGCGCATGGGCTTCTTCGGTGATCGGCCGCAAGACGTTCTTTCTTTCTTGCATCGTCATCTTCACGGTGTCTAGCTTCCTATGCGGCATCGCACCCTCCCTGCCTGTCCTGCTGCTTGCGCGCGTCTTCCAGGGTATTGGCGGGGGCGGTCTGCAGCCGATGGCCCAGGCGATCATGGCTGACTCCTTCGAAGAGAAGAAACGTGGCCAGGCGTTCGCGCTCTACGGCCTGGTGGCGGTGCTCGCGCCCAGTATCGGGCCGACACTCGGTGGATGGATCACGGATAACTACTCCTGGCGCTGGATCTTCTACATCAATATTCCGGTCGGGATCCTGGCCTACACCCTGGTAACACGCTTGATTGACGACCCGCCATGGATCAAGGCGGACCGCGCGAACCTGAAGCGGCTGGACTATATCGGACTTGGCTTCCTGACACTCGCCATGGGCGGCATGCAGATCTTTCTTGACAAGGGAGAGGAGAATGACTGGTTCGCGTCGAACTTCATCCGCTTCTTTGCCTTCCTGTTCGCCGTTGGCATGGTCGGATTGATCGCCTGGGAATGGAACAACAAGGCGCCGATCATGAACATCCGCCTCTTCAAGTTCAAGAACTTCGCGATCTGCTGCATGCTGATGGCGCTGGTGGGTGGCGTCCTGAACGCATCGACCGTGTTGCAGCCGCAATTCATGCAGTCGTTGCTGGGTTATACGGCGACGATCGCAGGAGAGGCGCTCACCGGTGGAGGCATCGCGCTGGTGATCGTCATGCCGCTGGCCGGCATCGCGACCGGCAGGTTCGCGGCGCGTAATCTTGCCGCGGTCGGGTTCAGCTTCTTCGCGGCTTCCTTCTACTACGCCAGCACGCATGTCAACCTTGGCAACAGCTTCGGCTTTAATGCGTTCCTGCGCATCATCCAGATGATCCCGATTCCTTTCTGCTTCATCTCAATCACCAATGCGGCCTATGTCGGGCTACCGCGTGAAGCTTCGAACCAGGTGTCTGGCATTATCAACTTTGTACGCAATGTAGGCGGCAGTATCTTCATCGCGGTAACCGGCGCGATTGTTACCAATCGATCGCTCTTTCACCAGGCGCGTCTGCAGGAACATATGCAGGCGGGCAGCATTGCGTACAACTTGTCCGTCAGTGGCCTCAGCGGCGTCTTCGGTGGTGGCTTCGCTGGAAGCAGCATGGCACAGGCTTCGATCTACCAGCAGTTGCAGGCCCAGGCCGCAACGCTCGGGTACGTAGATATCTATCGCATGCTGTGCTGGATGTCGATCCTGATGGTCTTCGTGGCGTTCCTGCTCAGCAAGAACAAGCCTGGACAAGGCGCGCCGAAGGGTGAGGCCGTTCACTAGAACAGATCACGGCAAGTGCGGCGCTACTCCAGCCCGCGCCACTTTCGAGGGGCATACTGCTCCGCCTGAAGGCTATGCGCAGTAAGCGGCCCACAACGTGGTCGACTTTCGCGACTAGGACGCGTATGCGGTAAGCCTGTCCGGCGAGATCGGTCGCAACGCCTGCAGCGTGATTGCAGCGCCGTGCTCAGGTTCTACCTTCAAGCCGGCGCCGGTTCGGAGCTTCGGGTAAGCACGCACAGTGTGTGCGGCCGTGTCGCCAAAGAAGATCTCGATGACTGAGCCGTCGAGATACGCGGTCATGTCTTCGCCTGCCGGCACAGCCAATACCTTGCCGTTTACTTCAACGCTCGATTCTGTAAGCCTCCTCACCTCAAGCAGGCTGGCGCGGCCTGCCTGGACCTTGACCGAGCTCCCATCTTTCCGAAGGGTAGCGGTGAGCCTGGCCGCGAGCCCGGGCAGCTTCTGAACGTGACTTCCTTTCCCCGCATCGCCTGTAATCAGCGCGGCATCGACCTGTTTTGCAACCTTCATGCGCAGCTGGCCGTCCGGGCTCACGTTCAAAACACGCGGCAGCGCCATGGCGCCCGACCAGCCGGCAGCGACGTACTCCGCCTCAGGGCGCTTCTCCTGGATCCAGCCCCACAGGACACGTTCGCCCTCCGGCCCCACGAAGCTTTTGGGCGCGTAGTAAGCACCAGTGTCGAGAATGCCATGGCGTGCTGGCTTGAAGGTGAGCGACGTGCTGTCGAAGACGCCGGTCGACCAGAAGACCTTACCTTCGGCGGAATAGAGCAGGACATGGTGGCCGTCGAGTTCGAAGAAGTCCGGGCACTCCCACATGTCGCCGTCCGCGGGTGTGTCGGCTCCCCCCTGGCGGTCCTTCGAACTGATGAGCGGGTGAACATACTCCCAATTGGCCTTGTCACCGACCGGCTCGCTTGCCTTGTAGAGCAGGACCGCGCCGTACTGGTGGCGGACCCCCGAGCCAAGCGTCATATACCAGGTATCACCCTGCTTCCATACGGAAGGATCGCGAAAACCGGCGGTCGGTTGAATGGGCGGGACCTCGAGCAGGGGTTCCTTCTGGCGCTCCCAGGTGAGCAGGTCAGGGTCGCTTGAGATGGCCACAACCTGACGCTCGCGCAGGGTCTGGGTGGGATCGTGGACCGTGGCGAGCGATTTGTCGACGGGATCTTCGACCGCGGTGTAGAAGGCGAGGCAGCGGTCGCCGTCGACGTAGCAGGATCCGGAGAAGACACCGAAGCTGTCGGCATAGCCGGGGGTAGGGCGAAGGGCGACAGGCAGGTTCTTCCACATCACCATGTCGGGGCTGACGGCGTGTCCCCAGGAGATATCCCCCCACTTGGCGCCGCCGGTAGGGTTGACCTGGTAAAAGAGATGAACTTTCCCTTTCCAAAGGACGGGTCCGTTGGGATCGTTCATCCAGCCACGCGGCGGCATGAGATGGTATTGCGGGCGAAGCGGGTCGTCTCTGAGCGCGGCAATTGCGACCTCGGCAAAGGCGCAGCCACCGGCTGCAAAGGCTGCGGCAAATACGACAAACTCACGTCTCGTCAACACACTCGCACCCCGTTCCCAATCTGGATGAGTGTATCCGAATCTAGAGCACGTATCCGAACCCGAAGCACCCCGAGCGCCAGCAACAACGAAGCGGTCACCGCCCGCGACAACTGCGATTCTGCTCTTGTTCTTGTATCTCTTGCATTGAAAACGAGTTTTGCGTACTTTGGCCGGGTACTTAAAAAGAGGAGCTCGCAGTGAGCCAAGTAAGACTCCTGGTGGGAACCAAGAAGGGCGCCTTCATCCTGACGGCTGATGGGGCACGCAAGCACTGGACGGTCTCTGGTCCGCACTTCGCCGGCTGGGAGATCTACCACCTTAAGGGCTCGCCGGTCGATCCAAGCCGGATTTATGCGTCGCAGAGTTCCAGCTGGTTTGGCCAGGTGATCCAGCGTTCGGATGATGGCGGCAAGTCGTGGGCAGCGGTCGGCAACAAGTTCCTGTACGAGGGTGTTCCCGGGACTCACCAGTGGTACGACGGCACAGCGCACCCCTGGGAGTTTAAGCGGGTCTGGCACCTGGAACCTTCGCTGCGCTGTCCCGAGACCGTGTATGCGGGTGCGGAAGACGCGGCCCTCTTCCTGTCAAAGGACGGCGGGGCAAGTTGGGAGGAGGTGGCGGGCCTGCGTCGGCATGGCAGTGGACCGGCCTGGCAGCCAGGCGCGGGCGGTATGTGCCTGCACAGCATCCTGCTCGACCCCCTGAACCCGCAGCGGTTTTTCATTGCCATCTCAGCCGCGGGCGCCTTTCGCACCGTGGACGGCGGCGCGACCTGGCAGCCGATCAACCGCGGCCTACGCTCCAACTACATCCCCGACCCCGCCGCCGAGGTGGGGCATTGTGTCCATCACCTGGCGATGCATCCGTCCAGGCCTGAGACGCTCTTCATGCAAAAGCACTGGGATGTTATGCGGACCGATGATGGAGGGGACAACTGGCGCGAGATCAGCGGCAATCTGCCGACCGACTTCGGCTTTGTGATTGACGTGCATGCGCACGAGCCGGACACGCTGTACGTGGTGCCGATCAAGAGCGATTCCGAGCACTTCCCTCTCGACGGAAGGCTGCGCGTCTATCGCAGCCGCTCAGGGGGCGACGACTGGGAGCCGCTGACCAACGGTTTGCCGCAGCAGGACTGCTACGTCAACGTGCTGCGCGACGCGATGGCGGTCGACACGCTTGACTCCTGCGGCATTTACTTCGGAACGACAGGCGGCCAGGTGTACGGTTCGTCCGATGCCGGCGATACCTGGATGCCGATTGTGCGCGACCTGCCAGCGGTGCTGTCCGTTGAGGTTCAGACGCTTGCATGAGCTCTCGAGGGTGCGGGTCGAGCTGCCTGCGCATCTTCGGCTGCTGGCTATGGCCGGGCACGAGGTGGTGCTCGAGGTTTCAGGCAAGGTCACGCAGGCAAGCCTGCTCGACGCCCTCGAGGCGGCCTACCCGGCACTCGAGGGCACGATCCGTGACCATACTACGCGGGTGCGCCGCCCTTTCATTCGCTTCTTCGCCTGCGAAATGGACCTCTCGCACGACGCACCTGACAGCGAAGTTCCCGAGGCCGTGCTCAAGGGACGCGAGCCATTTCTGATCATCGGTGCGATCGCTGGCGGTTAGGGATCACTCAGCGG
>CAXTUS010000043.1:13807-26700 GCA_964247475.1 uncultured Acidobacteriaceae bacterium
AGGGCGCACGAGGCTCGTTCGCTCGGGGCCGGTTGGGGGATGCGGTCCTAGCAGCTAGACTAAGAGGATTGCCATTCCGTCCAATCCGAATATTTTTTTCTCCGCCGGAGAGGCTTCGGGTGACCACTATGGCGCGCAGATCATCCGGGCGCTCGCAGCATCCCTTCCTCACGCTGCCTTTGCGGGCTTGGGCGGCCCTGAGATGGCCGGGGCAGGATTGCGCCGAGTGGTCCGAGCCGAAGATGTCGCGCATATGGGCATCACGGAGGTGATCCGGCATGCGCCTTTCATCTACCGGCAGTACCGGAAGCTTGTCCGTTCGATCGACGACCAGCGTCCCAGCGCGGCGGTGCTGATCGACTTTCCCGATGTAAACTTCCGCCTGGCACGCGAGTTGAAGCAGCGTGGCGTCCCGGTGATCTGGTTCGTCTCGCCGCAACTATGGGCCTGGAAGCGGAGGCGCCTGCGCTGGGTGCAGCAGCGCGTGACCAAGATGCTCGTCATCTTTCCATTCGAGGAGGTCTTCTACCAAAATCGCAAGGTGGCCGCGGAGTTCGTCGGACATCCCCTGGCCGAGCTCCCCCTGCCGACCATCCCGCGTGATGCGTACGCGGCGCACAACAACCTGGATCCGTCGCGGCCATGGATCGCGCTGCTCCCAGGCAGCAGGTGGCGCGAGATCGAAGCCAACCTGCCGACGATGGTCGAAATGGCCTGCCGGCATCCGCGTTACTGCGAGTACATCCTGCCGGTCGCTTCAACGATCGATCGGGCGCGGCTGGCAGACTTCGTCGCAGGTTGGATCACGCACTATCCGGGCACCGACCCAACCCTGCCACTTCCTTATATCCACCTTGTCTCGGACGCGCGCGAGGCACTCTTCCACACCCGCGCCTCGGTCGTGGCAAGCGGCACGGCGACCGTGCAGGCGGCGCTCATCGGCAATCCCTTCGTTGTGATCTACAAGGTATCGGCGATTACCTTCAAGCTGGCGAAGTCGCTGGTCTGGTATCCGCCGGAGATCCCGGCAGAGGTTGACCGCGAAGGAAACTTGCCGATCGCTATGGTCAACCTGATCGCTGGGCGCAGGATCGTTCCAGAGCTGTTGCAGTCGTCCTTCAATCCGGACAGCCTTTCAGAGGAGCTCGAACCTCTGCTTGCCGATACGCCCGCGCGCACCAGGCAGATGGCAGCTCTTGCCGAGGTCCGCGAACGGCTTACCCGTTCGAAGACTGGCACCACCTCAATCGACAGGGTGCGCGACGCAGTGCTGGGTCTGCTGCCACTCTCCAGAGAAGAGGCGCTACGAGGGTGAGAGCTCGTGCTCGCGTGCCCTGGCGCATCAATGCCGCAGCCGAACGAGAGCCGGAACTGGTCCGCATATGGGATCAACTTACCTGCGTGGCTCTCACACAATCCCTATTGCGCTCCCCTGCGTCTAATCTTGTGACAGTCGCTGTTTACCGCTGACAGCCTTCCTCCTAAGGATCAACGCAACGATGAAGTTCCTTTTTTCTGCAGCCGTGCTCGGCCTCGCGCTGATCCCCTCTTCCGCTTTCGCCGCGCCTGCACGCGCCCAGCTGAAGGTCATCGGCTACGTGATCTCGGCCGATCTTGACCCGACGGCCAACAAGCTGACCGCCACTGCGCAGGTCACGTTCACCGCGCTTGAAGACCTGGCTACGCCCACCTTTGAGCTGAACAACGGGCTGGTGCTCACGTCCGTCACCGACGCCGCAAAGAAGCCGCTCACCTCCGAGCGCCTGACGCCGCTCAACGCGGTGCGCTTTACCCTGACAAACCCGGTGCCGAAGGGAACCTCCACAACCTGGACCTTCGAGTATTCGGGTGTCCTCAAGGGATCGGAGACGAGCCCGGTTGAAGGGATCAAGCTGGCAGCGATCGCAGACCCGATCTCGATCCTCCTCTATCCCGGTCGCTGGTTTCCTATCTCCCCTTCCGGCCTCTACACGGATCGGTTCACGGCCGAGATGCACATCCGTGTGCCGTCTGATGAGCGCGTCGTCGGCTCTGGTCCGGTGGGTGGAGGCAAGGCTTCCGGCAAGCAGACCCAGTACGACTTCAACTGGACCAAGCCGGGATTTCCCGGGACCATCGTAGCCGGCAAGTTCCTCGCGCCGCAGCACGTCGATAACTTCAACATCTTCACGACCGACGCGCGCAAGTCAGGGTCGCTCGACTTTGCGCGTCAGGCTTCGCGCGAGTTCGAGTACATGTCCTCTACCTTCGGTCAGCCCGAGGCGACGCAGATGCAGATCGTCGAGCTCCCCGAGGATGCGGTCTCGGCTTCGTGGGCGCCTGGTGTAGCTGCGATCGCGGGCAACCGGATCGTCGATCACAACAGCGTGCGACTGCTTGCCAATACGATCGCTCACCAGTGGTTTGGCTCCGAGATCTCGCCCGCAACCCTGAACGACGCCTGGATCACGAATGGTATGTCGCGCTACGCCGAGCTGATGTACCTTGAGGAGTCTGCAGGCAAGACAGCCTTCCAGAACGCTGTGGGTGATGTTTCTGCGGGCGCGCTTGCATACGACACCGAGCCATTGTCGACGCTCGGCCGTCTTGATCCGTTCTCACCTCAGTTTCAGTCAATGACGCTCGAGAAGGGTGCGATGGTCTTTCATATGCTGCGCTGGGAGATGGGCGATGAAGGATTCCAGAACTTCATTCGCCGTCTGCTCTCTGACTACACGGACAAGTCCGTCCGCAGCCGCGATGTGGAAGAGGTCGCTGAGCGCACCTCGCAGCTCCAGCTTTCTCCCTTCTTTGCGCAGTGGATCGATGGGACGGGGGCGCCGCAGTTCATCAACAAGTACACCGTCTACCGGCTGAGCAACAACAAGGGTTTCCGTACGGTTGGCGCGATCTCGCAGGATCTCGACCTGTTCAAGATGCCGGTCGAGCTTCGTATTGAAACCGACGGCAAAACAGAGACGCGCAAGGTGGACGTCTCGGGCACCGACTCTTCTTTCTCGGTGGAGACGTTTGGACGTCCGCGCAGGATTACGCTTGACCCGCAGTCGTGGCTCTTGAAGTCGACACCTGACCTCGCAGTCCGCGTCGCTGTGCTGCGCGGTCAGCAGCTTGTCGCACAGGGTGACTTGACCGGCGCGCTGGTCGAGTACCAGAAGGCGCTCGACGCGAATAAGACGAGTTCGCTCGCGAGCTACCGGATCGGCGAGATCTTCTTCCAGCAGCGCAACTACCAGTCCGCGGCCAACAGCTTTCGCGATGCTCTGCGTGGCGACGGCGATCCCCGCTGGGTTGAGGTCTGGTCGCACATCGAGCTTGGCCGCATCTTTGACGTGACGGGCCAGCGCGAGCGCGCAGTCAACGAGTACCGCCTTGCCACCCAGACCAACGACAATACCCAGGGCGCAATCAACGAAGCTCGCAACCTGATGCTGCATCCCTATACCCGGGATCGGGCGGAAAACTAGAATGAACCGCAACTGCTTCCCGGCTGTGAACGGCGACCACTTCATCGATGGAAGCGCAGCGCGCCAAGACTTCTGAGCTTAGGTCCGACTTGCTCACTCTCGGCGCTCGCATCCCAGGAACTGGCGCATGTCTGGCGTTGGGACGCGGTCGTTATTTGCTTTTGTTACTCGTATCGAAGCGCTTCAATAGGGTCGAGGCGCGCGGCTTGCAGCGCGGGGATCATGCCGCTGACGAGACCTACGATGGCCAGGATGATCACAGAAACAATGACACTCTGGCTGGAGATGAGGAGCTGGATGTCGGCCGCCTCGGCATTTGCGGCGATGGCACTGTAAAAAGGGATTCGACCAACGGCTGCACTGACACCGTAGGCGAGTGCAATCCCGAGACCTCCTCCAAGGCCTGTAATCACGAGAGCTTCTGACAGGAACTGCATAAGAATATGGCGTTTGCGTGCACCGAGTGCCTTTTCTACGCCTATCTCGCGGGTTCTCTGCTGGACGCTCACCAGCATGATGTTCATCAGGCCGATGCCAGCGATACCCAGCGTCAGCGTTCCGATGAAGGCCAGCAGCACGCTTAGCGCAAGTGAGATAAGACGGAACTGCGCGAGCTGCTCCATGATGTTTGCGACGTAGATGGCGTTGTGATCGGAGGCTCGGAACTGATGCGCTTCCGCGATGGTCTTGCGTGCGGCAAGCTCCGTCTTTTCGAAGTTCCCGTTGTAGCTGAACCAGATGCCATCCAGATACTTCGTGTCTTTGATGTCGCTCATGGTGGAGAACGGCACGTAGACGCCACGATTGATGTCGTCATCACCCTCTTGCATCTTGGCCTTCTCGATCCCGATCACTTCAAAGCTGACGCCAGCCAGCCGCACGTGTTGGCCGAGCGCGTAGGCGCCTGAGAACAGCTTGGTTCTGGCTTCTGAACCGAGAAAGGCAACGTGCGCGCGGGTCTGGATATCAGCGGCTGTGATGCCGCGACCCTCGGCTACTTCCATCTTCTGGATGGACATGAGGTCGGGTTGAATACCCTGCACATCCCACGTGAACTGGTGCAGGTCGTTCGAGACCGAGACACTCTTGTCGACCGTGGGTGAGGCGAGAATAACGCCGGGAACCGTCTCCATGATGCGCTCGACGTCTTCAATAGTGAGCCGAACCTTGACGCCGGCCTTTGACCCGCCCGCCTGCTCACTGGTCTGCCCGGGGAAGATGCCAATCATGTTGGTGCCAAACTGCGCGAAGATGGCCTCGCACGCGTGGCCGAATCCCGCTCCGTAGGCGAGCAGCAGGACCACAGTAGCGATACCCCACGCCATACCAACCACGGTGATCACGGTGCGTCGACCGTTGTGGCGCATCGCTTCGAGGGCCTGGCCGAAGATGTCCTGCAACAGAGTGAGGCTCATCTTGTCCTTTGTGAGTGCTTAACCGGGTAAAACCATCGCGGCTCGCGGGGCGGTATAGACGCGGGCGAGCACACCGCACAGGGTAAGACTGCCGACAGCAAGGGCGGCTGACCAGGGGACGAGCCGCGGAGGATCGAAGCCGTTGAGACCACCACCCACCACGGCCGTGATGGCGGCCATCAAGGCGGCTGCACCCGCAATGCCGGCAAAACCGCTGAGACCTGTCAGGATGAGACCCTCGATCATGAATTGCGACATGATATTGCGATTGGTGGCGCCGAGAGCCTTGCGCAGACCAATCTCCTTCGTGCGCTCGCTCACCGTAACCAGCATGATGTTGATGATCCCGACGGCGCCAAGCGCGAGCGTAACGATGCCGACGCCGCCAAGAAAGACATCCATGGCGGTGAAGATGACACCGATCGTCTGGTTGGCCTTGATGGTGTCCCACTCTTCGAACGCGTCGTGATTGAGCTCATCGAAGCCGTGGCGCGTGGCGATGATGTGGTGCACCTCTGCCTTGGCAGTCTCATTTTCGTTTACCGTGCGGGGCTGGTACTGAATGGAGGTGACGGCATCTGCGGCAACATTTTCCCCCTTCACCGGGAACATCGTGATCATGGTCGAAAGGGGGATGTAAATCTTCTGGTTGTCGCCGTCGTTGTTGCCACGGCCTATCTTCTTCGCGACCCCAATGACTTCAAAGCGAGCGCTATTGATTGTGATGAACGAGCCAACCGCGCGACGTGACTGGAAGAGCAGATCATTGTTCTTCTGGCCGAGCACGACCACCTGCCGGCGTTGTCGCTCGTCCTCCTCATCGATCGCGCGGCCGGCCGCGAGGGGCAGGTTGCGAATCACAGGAAAACTCGATTCGATACAAAGAACCGGTCCGCCTGAGCTTGAAAACTCACTAACTTCCTTCAGGTCGCCACGGTTGATGAGCGCCATCGAAGCGCGGACATGAGGGGCCTGCGTTGCAACGGCGGCAGCATCTCCAAGGGTGAGCTTGTAAGGCTCAAGACCGGTGTGCTGATTGCCGACCGCAGGAATGTTGCCGCCGAACATCAAGATGACGTCTGAGCCGATCTGCGCGAGCGACTTGCGCTGACCGGAGCGGAATCCTTCGCCAAGGCCGACGAGCAGGAGCAGAGAGGCGACTCCCCACGCGATGCCGAACATGGTGAGGAACGAACGGAGACGATTCGACCAGATGGAAGAGAAGACCTGGCGCAGGATGTCGGCAAAGCTTTGCACAGGATGCTGTACGGAGTCGGGAAGGAAGAAGTTCCGTCGGGCGGGCAGTTCAAAGGCTGCTGGCGTGCATGTTCTTCAGCAGCAATGGGAGATCTGGGTCTGGTTTCACGCGAACGGTGTAGCCAAGTTGTTGAAGGAGGTCTACCGTCGTCGCTTGAGTGTGGGCGGAGGTCTCGCGCGCGGTAAGAAGATGGACAGTAGCCGCCGGGTCGAGGGGACCGCGCAGCATGATAGACCGATCGGCCCGATAGGTGCAGGACGCGAGATCAGTGATGCTGAGGATCGCGCTGGGCGTACAGAGGATGGTCCGCGGGGGAGCCATACGGTCGATCAGGCTCAGGATCTCGAGCTTTGACTCAAGCTCATCGGGGACAAAATCAATCGCGAGATCGGCGTCGCAGACCGCATCTTCCACGGTCAAAGCGAGCTTGAAAGAGCTGCCTAGCGAGTTGAACTCGTCCGCCGCACGCCGCAGCTTTTCCGGCATGACATCCTCAAGCGTGACCTCCAGTCCAAGCCGGGCACAGGCGATGGCAAACGCCCTGCCCTGAAGCCCGGCCCCGATTACCGCAATGTTGCGGACTGCCATGCTCACGCGGCTACTTGCCAGCGATCGAGTTCAAAACGGTTTCGTAGTTGGGCTCAGAGACGCGGATATACTCGGCGATCCGCTGACGTTCCTCTTCGGTGAGCGAAGGGAGCGTCGTGAGGATGCGGCGCAGCGTTACAGAGATGTCGTCAACATAGTTCATGGTGCGGATTGCTTCGCCGGAAAGAGGCATTCAAACTCCCAATCTTTTGCTGCAGTGATGTTGCTCTAGTTTAGAACAGTTCTGCAGGTTGAAGTTCGTGAGCGGGTGGCTTGTTTCAGTTCGCCCCACGCATCAGCCACGGCGCTTCCTCAACGTCCTTCACTACTAATATGCGCGACTCGCTCAGGCTCCCCTAAGCGGTCGAACCAAGTTCCACGCGCAGCGAAGCCTGGTCTGTCGGCTTGCCGGCGTCGAGACCTTCGATCGGGGCTTCGTAGCCATCGCGATCGGTCAACTCCATAAGCTTGGCCAATTTGCTTGCGAAGTCTGGATGGAGGGCGTCGGACAGGTAGCGCCAGGTCCAGTTCCCCTCCCCTGCCGATGGCTTGTTCATCCGGCACTCGCTGCCCAGGTGCAGAATGTCCTGCAGGGGAAAGATGGCGAAGTTCGCAACCGAGCGCGCTGTGGCCCGGATCATGGCCCAAACGACGTCGCCGTCGTGTTCGATTGGCTGCAGGTAACTTTGAACGTTCGCCCGTTCCTGCTCACCAATATCCTCCTGCCACCAGCCAAGCGTGGTGTTGTTGTCGTGCGTGCCGGTGTAGGCGACGGTATTTGGCACGAAGCGATGCGGCAGGTAGAGGTGGCTCCCCCGGTCCGCGAAGCCGAACTGCAGGATACGCATGCCCGGCATCCCATAGAACTCGCGCAGCTCGTCGACCTCCTTGGTGATCACCCCGAGGTCCTCGGCGACAAAGGGCAGATCGCCCAGCAGCTCCTTCAGCCGCTGGAAGAGCTCATGGCCCGGCGCCTTGATCCACTGGCCGTTGATGGCAGTCTCCTCCTCAGCCGAAATTGACCAAAAGGCCTCGAAACCGCGGAAGTGATCCAGTCGGATGATGTCGTAGAGAGCGAGCGACCGCCGGATACGCGCCACCCACCAGTCAAAGCCGCGCTCGCGCA
This sequence comes from uncultured Acidobacteriaceae bacterium, assembly GCA_964247475.1. Taxonomy (GTDB): domain Bacteria; phylum Acidobacteriota; class Terriglobia; order Terriglobales; family Acidobacteriaceae; genus Edaphobacter. The sequence goes on from CAXTUS010000043.1 coordinate 21,659, forward strand.
GACGGTCCCACCGGTAGAGCGGATTGCCCCAGCGCTGGCCCGTGGCGGAGAAGTAGTCCGGCGGCACGCCCGAGACGCGGATGGGTCGGAGGTCATCGTCGAGCTCGAAGAGTTCCGGGTGGGTCCAGACATCGGCCGAGTCGTAGTTGACGAAGATCGCAACGTCGCCGAGGATGCGGATGTCACGCTCGCGGCAGTATTCGCGCAGAGTACACCACTGCTCCGAGAAGAAGTACTGAACAGCCTGTTCGGTCGCAAGCTCTCGGCCCTTGTCGTTCATCAGCCGGGCGAGTGCATCTCCGCTTCGGCGCGCGTATTCAGCAGGCCACTCGTGCCAGCTGGCGTAAGCATGCATGCGACGGAGTACGGTGAACATGGCGTAGTCAGTGAGCCAGGACGCGTTCTCGTTGCAGAACTTCTGAAAGCGCAGGCGCTGCTCTTCACTTGCGCGATCGAGGAAGTTGCCGGCTGCCTCTTCAATCAGGGGCAGCTTTTCGCGGGTAGCGCGGCCGAAGTCGCAAGGACCGTCGTGCGGCGCAAGCCCCTGGATGCGGTCCCACGAGATCAAACCCTGCTCGGCGAGCGCCTCGAGCGATATCAGCAGTGGGTTGCCGGCAAATGCGGAAAGCGCAGAGTACGGCGAACTCCCGTAGCCAGTCGGGCTCAGTGGAAGTACCTGCCACACCCGCTGCTTTGCCGCGGCAAGAAAGTCGACAAACCCACGTGCCGCCGGACCAAAGTCACCGATGCCGCCATAGGAAGGCAGTGAAGTGACATGCAGCAGCACACCTGAAACGCGTTCCTCAACCATTAGTTTCCCGCCCGCCTGTGGTATCGATCCTGCTCTATCGTCTCAGATGCGTATGAAGGGGATGGTGACTGTGCGTAAAAATGCCCGTCCCGGGGTGGTCGGTGACGGGCCTGAACTCTGATCTAAGAAAGGTGACTAGCTTCCTAGCGGTAGTCCAGCAGGAGCCTTGGCCTTCATCCGGATTGCACCTGCCTTCTGGTACTTGTCCGCCAGGGTGCCAAGATAGATCCGGAAGACCTCTTCGCGGCGCTCGTCGAGCATCGCAGATTTCGTCTTCTCGAAGTTCTTCGCGATGTCATCTGCGGTGGGCTCCTGCTTGTCCGTAAGGGCGAGCACGATGCCGTTCTGGCCGAGGTTAATCGGTCCGGAGATACCACCCTTTGGCAAAGCAAATGCCACACTGGCCGGTCCACCCATTGAGCCGACATCAGGCACCTGGCCATCCTTGCCCACCAGGTCACTCGACTTGACAGTCACATTCAGCTCCGCCGCAGCTTTGTGCAGATCGCCAAGAGCCTTGGCGCGGTCAGCGAGCTTATTCAGCCTGGCTGACAGCATGGCTGGAACCTGCTGCTCACGGTAGTCGGAGAGTATGTGTGACTTGTACTCGTCAAAGGTCGGGCTGTGTGCGGCCCGGACGTCCGCAACCTGATAGATGGCGTAGCCGTCGCCGGTTGAGACCGAAGCCGGAGCGGCACCCTTCGCAGCCGTAAATGCGCCGGTCAGCATGGCAGCGCCATCAGAGACTCCGCCAATCACGCCATCACGCCCGATGAAGTCCGTCGTGATGACATGCAGATTGTGCGCGGCGGCTGTCTTCTCCAGGCCGTTCTTCTTTGCCTCTGAAGTCAGTGTGTTGGCATATGCCTGCTCCGCGGCGCCGAGGCGCTGCTGCTGAAGAACCGGCACAATGGTGCTCCGCACCTCGTCGAGCGGCTTGGTATGAGCGGTCTGCTTCTCTTCGACCTGGATGATGTGGTAGCCGAAGGAGGTCTTTACGGGATCTGATGTCTGGCCGGGCTGGAGCGCGAAGGCGGCCTGTTCGAAGGCTGGGACCATCTTGCCCTTGGTGAAGAAGCCAAGTTCGCCGCCCGAATCCTTGCTGCCCGGGTCGTCCGAGTTCGCTTTAGCGAGAGCGGCAAAGTCCGCGCCGCCGCGAATCTGCTTCAATAAGCCTTCTGCCTTGGCTTTGGCCGCGGCATCCTTGCTCGCATCTGAACCCTCGGGCACCGAGATCAGAATGTGGCGCGCGCGGACCTGGTCTTTGACCTGGTAGTCAGCCAGATGAGAGTTATAGAAGGCCTGGATATCGCCATCCGAAACCTTTGGGGTACCACCTGGAATATCGTCCGCGCCGAAGGAAATATACGTAAGCTTCCGCATCTCGGGGATCGCAGTCGCATACCGAGCGGCATTTGTCTTGAAGAAGGCCTGAAGTTCGGAGTCGCTTGGGTTGAGGCTCCTGCCGACCTCGTCCGATGAAATTACTGCGTAGTCGAACTTCACCTTGGTGCCAGACACGCGGTAGGCCTCACGAACCTCATTATCAGCAACCGAGACGCCGCCTGTGATCAACGACTGCAGGCGATTTTCTTCCATCTCCTGCTTCACCAGCGTCTCGAACTGGGAACGAGTCATACCGACCTGGTTCTGCACGAAGTTCATATAGGCGTCGTCACCTATATAAACGCCCTTTGGGAATAGGATCTGGCCAAGTTGGCCCTGGTGAAGTTCGCGGCGGAGATCGTCGTCAGAGACCTGAAGGCCCATACGGTCGGCTTCGATCTGGAGGATCTTGCGCTGGACCATGGCGTTACCCGCGCTTGGCATCAGGAACTGCACATACATCGCTGGCAGCCCCTGCCGCTGGGCCTGCTGCTGTGCCAGCCGTGCGACCTCCGCTTGCGTGATAGGAAGACTCTCACCGAAGACCTTGCCAAAGAAGCCGGGCGCGTGGACCGTCGCGTAGTTGGCGGGATCACCGGATGCCCCGACGTTGTCGAAGATTCCCGGCACCAGGGTGATAACCATCGTGATGACGGCGAGGCCGATGATGACGGCAAAGATGATCTTGGTGGCTTGATTATTCTGTTGCAGAATTCGAATCATGCTGGGCTGACGACCTCTGAGTTGGCGACCTTTAGCGGTCTTTATGAAACAGGCTCAATGCTTGCAGAGTAGCTGGAAACGAGATGGTGCCGAGTGGCTGCTCAAGGAAAGGATGAACAGTACGCACGCAAGCGCAGCAGCGCTCCGCTGGCAAGCCCCAAGTATAAATCACCGGATGTTGGGAAGCAGATCGGTTGATTCTCTCGCTGGAAAGGAGAAGAGCCCGGGCCAGTCTGGCGCGGGCTCTTAGGGTTAACAGGGTAGGTGGAATCTTCCCATCAGTACGGCGGAGGGTACGCATAAGGAGGCGGGTAGCGCGCGTAAGCAGGGCGCGGATAGAGCGGCTGGCGCGGTCCTCCGCCCGGGGGAACGCCGTATGCAAGGCGCTGGATCTCCTGCTCAGAGACGGTCTGCACATGAAGGCTCTGGGTCAGGTGGAAGGTGACCATGCCTTCGGGAGGAATCACCACCTGACCCCGCCCGGAGGCTGCTGAAGCTCCGACTCCCGCTGCCGCGCCAACTCCGGCACCGATGATGGCCCCGGTTCCCCGGCCCGCGATCGCACCGATCACTGCTCCCGCAACCCCCAGCCCTGCGGCAGAGTTGATGGTTTGGATCGTCTTATCCGCGCCGTTGTGAGCCCAGACATCTGAGGTCAGCGGATAGATCCTGCCGCCCAGTGTCACCGAGGTGAGCTGCAGCGAAAGCTCTCCTCGACCCTTGATGGCGCCGGAGGGATGTGCATCAAGCACAGTTCCCTGCACGGCGGCGCCTCGCGGTATGGCGACGAACCCGTCGGCTACTACGTCGTTCGCGATAAAGCCATCAAAAGATTCACCCGCCGTCACTCGATCGCTCGCGACGAGGCGATTCACCCGAACGCGCAACATGACTCCGGGTGGGACTACTACTGGCTGGCCAGCGACCTGCCCGCCCCAGGGCGCCGCCTGCGAGTAGGGGTTTTGTGCATAGCCTCGCTGTTGCGGATAGCTCTGTGCGGGGTAGCCCTGCTGTGGGTAGCCCTGTTGTGGGTAGCCCTGTTGTGAGTAGCTTGGCTGTGGGGGGTAGTTGCCCTGCTGAGGTTGTGGATAGCTGTTCCCCGACGTATTTGGCGTCTGCTTAGGCGAGGGAGGATAGCCGTCCTGAGGCGTATACCCTGGCTGCGGGGGATAGCCTCCGTTGGCCGGCAGAGGCTGTCCGCTGAGAGGCTGGGGCCCGGGCGCAGACGAAGCTTCACTCCTTTGTGCCTGCCGCTGCTCGACCTGGAGATCGAGCGCTTGATCCTTCTCGGGGTCGTTTCGCTGAGCCTGCGGAGGCACGGCGCTCCCTGGCTGCGCCGATGCCGAAGGCGTCTCCGGAGCATAGGTCCCATCCGACTGCAGGACCATGCCTGTTTCAGGAGTGGAGATGCTAGTCGCTGATGGCGCGGCCTTCTCGGAGTTGACCACACCCGCTACCTCAAGTTCGTCAATGACCTTCTTGACACCTTTTGCGTTGGCGGCCAGGTTTTCAGCATGGGTGCGCGCAGCATCATCCGACACATTGCCGCTGAGCGTCACAACGCCGTAAACGGTCTTCGTCGAGATTGCCTGGCTGCCAAGTTCCGGCGCGCCTGCAAGGGCCTTAAGAACGTTCGCCTCTACCTGGGAATCGGAGACCGAAGTCTGGGCGGACGCCACACCAAACAAGCCTGCAAGCGCTGATAGAATCGCCGCCTGGCGGAACGGGCGCAAGCCTGGCTTCGCAGGCAACAGTGTTTCAAGGATTCTCTTCTTCGGCTGCATGACTCTCTCCGGGTTCGTATCAGGACTCCCGTGCACCTTCACAGGAGGCCTGTGCCTGAAGACTCAACTGCGCGATAAAAGTTGCGGGCGGGTCATCCGTTCGCGTGCTCCGCTTATGGCAACAAGACAAAGATGGGGTCGTGGCAAGGCTTGCGGTAGGTCATGGGAGGCCTTGTGCGAGGTAGCCGAAGGCCGTGTGGGAGGTAGTCGAAGGCCGTGTGGAAGGTTGACCGCGGGCGCGAACTAGAGCTATATTGGAACTGCGGGGTGGAGCAGCCCGGTAGCTCGTTGGGCTCATAACCCAAAGGTCGTAGGTTCAAATCCTACCCCCGCAACCA
>CAXTUS010000044.1:0-26107 GCA_964247475.1 uncultured Acidobacteriaceae bacterium
TACTGCCGGTCGCCATGAACCGCCTGCTCCGCATCGTCCTCGTGCTCTTCCTCGGCGATCTCCGCTCGAGCCTCATCGTAGGCTCAACCCTGATTGTCACGCCTCTGCTCACCTTCCTGATCATGAACCAGATTGGGCTTTCTGCGAACCTTATGTCGCTCGGCGGCCTGGCCATTGCCATTGGTCTTATGGTCGATGGTTCGGTCGTCGTAGTCGAGAATGTCTTCAGCAAGCTAAGCCATGCGCGTCACGAGAGCCATGCCAACCTTTCCGCGGCAGACAAGCTGAAGCTGGTCTACTCTGCCGTCACCGAGGTCGCCACACCGGTCCTGTTCGGCGTCGCCATCATCATCCTTGTCTTCCTGCCGTTGATGACGCTTGAAGGGATGGAGGGCAAGATGTTCGCGCCGCTCGCCTACACCATCGCGATCGCGCTTGGCATCTCGCTCGTCCTTTCTCTCACGCTGTCGCCGGTGCTCTCGTCCTACCTCCTTCAGGGCGGGTCCGAAGATGACACACGCCTTGTGCGCTGGATTCGGCGCCCCTACAACAGCTTGCTGCAGTGGGTACTCAGCCACCGCAAGGTAAGCGTGGCCGGTGTCGTCGCCATCTTCGCGCTGGCTCTCTGCCTCTTCCCTTTCCTGGGGACGGCCTTTATCCCCGAGATGCAGGAGGGCACCCTTTCGCCGAACGCCGATCGCGTCCCCAACATCTCGCTAGACGAATCGATGAAGATGGAGATGGCCATGCAGAGGACCATGATGCAGGTCCCGGGCGTCACCAACGTCGTCTCACGTCTTGGCCGGGGCGAGTCGCCAGCCGATCCCGCTGGTCCCAACGAGGCCGACGTCATCGCCTCACTGACCGCCTTCGACGAACGTCCGCGCGGCATGACCCAGGAGCACGTAGCCGACCAGATGCGCGAGCGGCTCGCCTCGATCCCCGGTATCAACCTCGTGATGTCCCAGCCCATCAGCGACCGTGTGGACGAGATGGTCTCAGGCGTCCGCGCTGATGTGGCGGTTATGCTCTACGGCGATGACCTCGACGTCCTGGTGGCCAAGGCAGGCGAGATCGCGCGCGTCGCGAGCGGCATGGAAGGCACGCAGGATACGCGTGTCGACCGCGTCGGCGGGCAGCAGTACCTCACCATTACGATCGACCGCAGGGCGATTGCACGCTATGGCCTCAATGCGGCAGATGTGAATGACATTGTAGAAACCGCGATCGCTGGCAAGTCCGCCACCGAGATCTACGAAGGAGAGCGCCGCTTCCAGGCTACAGTCCGCCTGCCGACCCTGCTCAGGGACAGCGTCGCCGACATCCGCGAGCTGCAGGTCAGCTCACCGGACGGGCTGCGCATCCCGCTCAAAGAGCTCGCGAGCATCAAGGTCGTCGAAGGACCCGCCCTTATCAACCGCAGCATGGGCAAGCGGCGCATCGTGGTGGGCGTGAACGTGCAGGGGCGAGACCTCGGCGGATTCGTGGCCGAGTTGCAGGGCAAGGTCGGCCAGAAGGTGCAGCTGCCGCCTGGCTACCTGATTGAATGGGGTGGACAGTTCCAGAACATGCAGCGGGCCATGCATCACCTGATGATCATCGTGCCGATCACGGTGGCCGCCATCTTCTTCCTTCTCTTCGTCCTCTTTGGCTCGGTACGCTTCGCCGCGCTGATCATCACCGTGCTGCCGCTTGCCTCGATCGGCGGTGTGCTCGGCCTCTTTCTCACCGGGGAGTACCTTTCGGTGCCGGCGTCGGTCGGCTTCATCGCTCTCTGGGGGATCGCTGTCCTCAACGGCGTCGTGCTCGTCTCCTACATTCGCAAACTGCGGGAGGGCGGCATGGCGCAGGATGAAGCAGTCCGCGAGGGAGCCAGGCTCAGGTTCCGTCCTGTGATGATGACCGCTACGGTAGCCGCTCTCGGGCTCGTCCCATTCTTGTTTGCTGCCGGTCCCGGCTCAGAGATCCAGCGGCCGCTCGCCATTGTCGTGATCGGCGGGCTGGTCAGCTCGACCGCCCTTACCCTGCTCCTCATCCCCGCGCTCTATGCGTTCTTTGAAGGGGGCGCTGAAGCGAACCCGCCCGTACACCATGGCTTTGTATAGATCTCGATCCGAAAATAACAAGCCGCCCCCGGGGAACGGGGCGGCTCGTCAATGCTTCTAGTTAGCTAGTCTTCCTAGCTTTTGTTTGCCCAGTCGTTAGAAGTCAAAGCGCAGCGCAAGCTCGAGAATGCGACGCCCTTCCTTGAAATTGGCCGTGCCGAAGTCCGCGTTCTGACTGCGTGCACTGGAAAGCGTCTGGCCAATGTCCCCAGCGGTCGTTGTCTGGGTATTGAGCGTCAGCTCTGAAGGCACGCTCGACGTGAAGCTGGTGAGCGGGTGATTGAGGAAGTTGAAGGCGGCCGCCGAGAACTGAATGGTGTCGCCCTCGTGGATGTGGAAGCCCTTCTTCAACGTAAGGTCGGTGTCGAAGTAGGAGGGCCCGGCGATGTGCGGCAGACGGTAAACACCGTTCACCCCGACTGTCGGGTTCAGCCCGAAGCAGGCGCCGTTGAAGTACTGGTGCGTGCCTGTCTTCGAGTTGGGATTGCAGAGCAGGATCGGCTGCAGACTTACGTCCGGAGTACCGAGCAGGGTCTGATTGTTTGCTCCCACCTGTCCCTGCGCGGTCGTTAGATTACCGCCAAGCGAAAAGTTCGGGTTGTAGGTGGAGGGCAGGTTGGCACCACTCTGGAAGGTGGTGATGCCTGAAACCTCCCAGCCATTGACTACCCCCGCGAGCAGCCGTTCGGTCACGAGTTTGCCAACCGTGTAGGAGTAGGCCGCGTTGAAGATGTGGCGATGATCAAAGGTCTCATAGCCATAATCGTTGCGGTAGTTGAAGGGATCGGAGGGAAGGCCGTTGGCGTTGCCGCCAAGCACCCCGAGAGCCTTCGACCAGGTGTAGTTGAAGGTGTAGTGCGAGTTGCCGGTCTGTTTGACGAAAGAGGTCTGCAGACCATGGTAGTTCGCCCACAGATTATGCTGCGCGATCTCCACATGGTTGTAGAGCGGGAACGCCTTGAACGAGTCGATGTGCGCCTGATCAAGCGTGCCTACCGTGCAGTTGTTGCAGCCGAGTGTCGGTGCATAGAGCCCGACCGCCGTGCCCGCCGACGCTGCCGTGTCCGGCCGCGAGTTCGGCTGCGCCTTATAGAGCGAACCAATCGGCAGCGCATTGACGTCGTCGAGGTTCACATTCTGGTTGGCACCGTTGTTCAGGATGTCCGTGCTCTTGTTGCCGACGTAGGCGATCTCGAAGAAGTTGTTCTTGCCGAGCTTCTGATCGACTGCCAGGTTCCAGGTGACTACCTGCGGCTGACGATCGTCATTCGCGTTGAAGCCGGTAACGGTCGAGTCCGAGACGAAGCCACTCCCTGACGTAGTCGTGCCCTGCAGCGTGCTGACCGAGGCCAGGTTGATGTACTGCGCCTGGGCGGTACGCTCGCCCTGGACAGTTGCCAGACCCGCCGAGGCATCGTTGTAGGAGTCGTGCGCACGGTAGATACCCGAGCCTGCACGCACGATGGTGTTGCCACCTCCGTAAACATCCCACGAGAGACCCGCGCGCGGCTCTACAAAGGCCCAGCGAGTCTTGATGCCGGTAACCGGAACGCTTGCATCAACCCCGTGCCAGCGGAAGCCAGGCAGAGCTGTATTGACGCTGGCCGGCGCGCTGCCGGCTGGCGCGTCGGACGCGTAGTTCGCTGCGCTGAAGACCGGGATGCCCTGTCCGTGCGCGTCGCCCCACGGCGTGAGATGTTCAAAGCGGACGCCGTAGTCGATTGTCAGATTGCGACGGATGCGCCAGTGATCCTGGGCATAGCCGTCAATGTTGAAGAAGTAAAGGTTGGGCTTTGGCTGAACGTTCGTCTGCAGGTAGTTTTGAACGTTGCCTTCGAGGAAGTTCGCGAGATAGTTGCCGCCGCTTCCGCTGCCGACCGCACCGGTCATGTGCTGAACGCCGAGCACGGGGTCCGTGATCGTCTCCGGGAAGTAGTAGAGCGAGATCCCACCGTTGGTCGCAACAAACGGCACGACCTCGTTGTTGGTGTCCATCTGGAAGAAGCCGCCGACGCGGACGGTATGCTGACCGAGCACCTTGGTCAGGTTATCGCCCGCCGAGCGCACCCACTTCTTGGCGAAGATACCGCCATAGCTCGAGTCGGGCAGCAGCGAGACGGGCAAACCATCGTAGCCGTAGTCCTGCAGCGTGGGTATGACGGAGCTGCCGTTGCTGAAGAGACCGCCATACGGATAGCCCTGGGTGCTGGCGAAGTTCTTCGGAACGAAGTTCTGCAGCAGCCACGAGCCCGAAATCTGCAGCTCATTGGTCAGGGTAGGCGTTGCGATTGTCGTGAGATTGAGGCTGCCGATCTCGGAGTTAATGGTGCTGAGCAGGCCGCCCCCCGGAACGTTGACCCCGCCCAGGCTGCCGCGCGGCGAATAGTACTCGGACTGTGGAACGCCGTTCTTGCCGCGCTCAGTGCTGTAGAGCACGAAGAGCCTGTTGCGATCGGAGATGGCGTAGTCGATACGCCCCTTTGCCTGCCACAGGTTGTTGTTGGTCAGGTTGGTGGTGATGTAATTGTACGTGCCGTTACTGGCCACATTCGGCAGCGGCAGCGAGTTGATGATCGCCTGCGAACCCGGGTTCAGGAAGTTGGCGATGTTGCCGTTTACCAGGGGCGAACCGTTTGGAGCAGTCTGCGGGGTGTAGCAGATATTGGCCGTCGCCCCGGTGCAAGCAGGGCCGAGCGTCGAGACGCCACCGGCAGAGGCGGTTGTCGCAGGCGTGTAGGCCGGGCCAAGGTACTGGGCAAGTTGGGTTGCGCTGAAGTCTCCCGCCCGCATCGCGGCGGTCGGCACAAGCGCTGTCAGCGTCGCGTTGGCAGCGCTGCCGTAGGCATAGATGTTGCGCTGCGCATATTGCTCGGCGCCGACGAAGAACGTGAGACGCTTGTTGCGGTTGAAGCCGCCGATGGCAGGCACAGGTCCGCCAAAGGTGAATCCCGGGTAAACCTGGCGGTCAGGCGGCTTGCCCTGACCGGTCGCGCCGGCGAACCAGTCTGTGCTGTTCAGCTGCGTGGTGCGCGCATAGGTATAGACCGACCCATGATAATGATCGCCGCCAGCCTTTCCCACCGCGTTCACGACGATGGGGCCGCGCGGCGTGTCCGCCGTGAAGCTTGAGGTCTGCGTCTTCACCTCGGCCACCTGCTCGTAGTTGATGTTCTGGATCGCAGCGCCAAAGTTGCCCGGATCGGTGATGTCGGCTCCATCCGACAGGAGCGAGACACCGTTGAGCGGAGTGCCGTTGGCCGCATAGGAACCCAGCGCGCCCGTGATAGTCACCTGCGAGGGATCGTAGGAGGTGTTATCGACCGAGTTGTTTCCGCGTGCAATGCCGAAGCCGGGCAGGATCTTGAAGAGTTCGGTGACGTCACGGCCTTCTACCGACAGGTGCTTGATGTCTTCAGCCGAGATCAGCGAGCTCTGTTCCCCGGAGTCCGTGGCGATCTGGGTAGCCGCATCGACGACCTCAACGGTCGCTTCGGCACCGGGTGCGAGCGACAGGTCGCGAACCGTCTTCTGGTCGCCTGGATCAAGGTGGATGGTGTTTTGCTTGAAGGTGGTAAAGCCCTGCGCCTGCACGCTGACGTCGTAGTCCCCGACCGGAAGCGCGGGAAAGCTGAAGACGCCTGAGCCATTGCTTGAGGTCTTGCGAAGATCTCCGGTGTGTTCGTTCTTGAGCTCGACCGATGCATTCGGGATCACGGCGCCGCTTTTATCGGTCACTGTGCCGCCGAGGGTGGCGGTGGTTCCCTGGGCGAACAAGGCCGCCGGAAGAACGCTGCAGGCTGCAAGCGCAAGCCCGCGGACCGCAGTGTGATGGTTTGAAGCGCGAGTGGGTACGTCCGCCTTTTGGCGGTTTTTTCTCGTAGACATGGTTCTGCCTCTAAAATTCAACAGGGTTTTCAGAAGTGCGATGTAAGTTCTACCGGGTGTTTCGCTGGAACCTGGGGAGGTCGTGGGCGAGTGCGGCGCCATGAAGCCTGAAAATACGGCCTGTGATCGATATCACAGCTGGCAATGTAGTCGATCCGGTGCACGATTGTCAAAAGCGGAATCGATTTAGCAGGGTACGTCCGCGCAGGAAGCAGGCTTTGCTAAGCACCTCAAACGCGTGTTCGTCTCTGGCCACTCGCAGCTGAGAGTCCAGCATAGCGACCATTGAGAGGAGGTAGTTGTCACGGGTTCTTCCTCTACTTCGCCAGGCTCAGCCTGACGCCCGCGGCGACGTCGCTCGAGCACGTGTAGGCATGGAACTGGTACTCTCCCGGCAACCTTGGCTTGATCTGTAAGGCCTGTGAGGATCGAGGAACGTCTACCTCTAGCCGGTAGAAGCCTCGATTGACCGTCCTCATCTCGAGGAGAGCCTTTGGCATGGATGCTTCCACGTACACGGTCCGGACGGACCGTACCGCGTTATTCTCCCATCCCGTAGCCCCTGCACCATGCGAGGCTGATACAGCATCTGCCGCGTTGAGAACAGGCCCAAAGTTAGAACCCTCCGTGTAGTTGCCCAGAGGAGCAGAGCTGCGTGCATCGCCCGAGACCAGGCTATTCTGACCTTCGTTTCCGCCAACTTCGTAAAGGAGAGCTCCCGCGTCGCTCGCCTGCTTGATCAGATCGGGAGCGGGATTCGAGGATCGACTGGTGAGGAACAGGATGACGCGTGGCCCCTCTCGTCTCTCCAAATCCTCCCGAATGGCTTGAGCGTACCCCTTGTAGAGGTACTGTCCGTTCCTGTGCGTAGCGAGAGTTTCACCGACAGCATGGAATCCGACATATTCCCCATGAGGACCAAGAAACGCGAGAGAGTCAACATGGCCCGGCAAAGTCTCCGCAAGTAGATTCGCCAATTGCTGAAGATCAGCAAAGCCGGCTGCCGGCGAAAGGATGACAAGCGCAGACACCGGCGTTTGTGCGCTGTGCGGAAGCAACCTGAGTCGCAAAGGTATGCCGTGATCCTCTACCAGGAAGTCAGTTGACCGGAGGCCACTTACAGCATTGCCGTCGAGCCGACGCACCTCCGCGCAGAGCTGAACGGTTCTGGTGGACGCAGGAACGATGGTGGGTGCCTGTGCCGATCCCCAGACGCAGAGCGTCCAACCGAATCCGTGAACAATAGCCTCGCAGACCCGCGTCCTCATCAGGCTCATCTCGCAAAAGCACCCGCTCCCGCCGCCGATTCTGTAAAGCTGACTAACGCCACAGAGTGCCCGCTGTCCGCGAGCGGGACGGCTTTGCCTCTAACCGCCTAGCCAGTCCCCGACAGCTTGATTACAAAGCTCCGGACGTTCCGCGAAGGGCAGGTGGCCGACATCGGGAATGACCAGCATCTCGGCGCCGATCCTTGCCGCTAGCTGTCGCCCCGAGTTCACCCCGACGGCGAAGTCGCGGTCACCCCAGATCAGGAGCGTCGGCAGGCCAACGATTTGATCAAGCACACTGCGCAACCTTGACATGTCGGTCGTCCAGTTGCGCACGATGCCAAGTACATGCTCGATCGACTGGCTATTCAGACCGTCGGTGTAGCCGTCGAGCATGGCAGCCGTCACCTTGCGCTTGTCCACATACATCCGGCGGTGGGCCACGTCGTGGATCTTGCGCGGCAGAAACGGGATACTGCGCGCGACCCAGCCTCCCACACGCGTGTTGTAGAAGGCGATCAGCGACCGGCCCAGGTCACAGAACGGATTTGCCGGTGCGAAGAGCACCAGGCGCCGGACACGCTGCGGATGGCGCGCCGCCAGCATCAGCGAGATAGCGCCGCCATGCGAGTGGCCCCCGATATCAGCCGATTCGATGCCAAGCGCATCCATGCACGCCGCCAGCCTGTCAGCCGAGGCTTCGAGGCCGGGGTCTATTCCAGGCACACGTTCCGAGGAGCCCATATTTGCAAGGTCAAGGGCGTAAACCGTGCGAAACCGTGCAAGCGCCTCTATATTCAGATCCCAGTTCCGGGCCGAACCGACCAGTCCATGGACCAGGATCAGTGCGGGACCCGAGCCCGCAGTCGCGAAGTGGACCCGGGCGCCGTCGACCACGACGGTTTGTTCCTTTATGTGCAGCAAATGATTCACATTCCAATGTTACAGGAATGTGAATCAATGATGAAGCTGATTCTCTGATACGAAGGATGCAGAAGCCAAAACTGAACCCGTCATTCCTGTCCTGGCAACAACTATTCTGCATCTGCGCCCTAAGCCACGTGCGCCACCTGCGGTTCAACGGCCGGCTTCCTCGCAAAGGAGGCTGCAAAGACAGCTTCCAGCACATCCATCGCATGATCCACCTGTGCCTCGGTCAGGATCAACGGTGAAAGGAAGCGGAGCACATTACCCTGCACCACGTTGAACATGACTCCGCGGCGCAGGCCTTCCTCTGCAATCGGCCTTGCCGGCACGCTCAACTGCACTCCCCACATCAACCCGGCGCCACGTACCTCAAGCACTTCTTCATACTCCGCCGCGAGTCCAGCCAGCCGTGCGCCCAGCCGTGCGCCCGCCTGACGTGTGTTGGCGAGGATGTTTTCCTCCTCCATCACCTGCAGGAACTCGCACCCCAACCGGCAGCCGAGCGGCGTGCCCCCCAGTGTGCTGCCGTGCTTGGCCATGCCGAATGAGTGGAACAGCTTTTCGTTCACCACAAGCGCGCTCAGCGGAATACCTCCTCCCAACGGCTTCCCGAGGATCAGGACGTCCGGCCACACACCGCTCCGGGTGAAGGCGAACCACTCGCCGGTGCGTCCAAGGCCGCTCTGAATCTCGTCAAAGATCAGGAGTGCGCCCGTCTCGTCAGCCAGACGCCGAGCCTCCTGCATGAAGGCGTTCGTCAGGAAGTGGACGCCGCCCTCGCCGAGCACAGGCTCAAGCAGAATGGCGCAGGTGTCTTCGTTGACTGCCGCCCGCAACGCCGAGGTGTCGTTGCGGTCGATGAAGTGAACTCCTGGCAGTCCGGGACCAAAGTCAATACTGTACTTGTCCTGCCCGGTCACCGACATGGAACCAAAGGTCCGGCCATGGTAGGACCCCCGGAGTGCAACCAGGCCATGCTTGCGATTGCCTCCCAGCTGACGGCCATGGGTGCGCGCAAGCTTCAGGGCACCTTCAACCGCCTCCGAACCGCCGGTCGAAAAGAACACCCCGGCCATTCCGGACAGCTTCGCGAGCTTCTCAGCAAGCAGGCTCGCCCAGGGGTTGCTGAACTGCGGCGAAAGGTGCACGACCTTCGACGCCTGATCCACCATCGCCGCGATCATCCTAGGATGTGCGTGACCCAGCGCATTTACCCCGAGCCCGCCCATCATATCCAGGTACTCGTTGCCGTCGATGTCCCACATCCGGGCACCCTCACCCCGCTCCATCACTACCTGGTAGCGGGCGTAGACAGGGAGCATGTACCGCTCGTCGCGGGCCAGGATGGCACCGGCGGCGCTACTCGTGCCTTTGCCCATCTCAGCCCGGTGTTCTCCCAAACCATTCATAGTAGTTAGTTCACATCACCGTTACTTATCGGTCAAGGGAAGATGAGGCCGTCTACACATTCCGTGGTAGGTCCGTCCCAAAAAGCACAACACCGCGCGGATCAGGATCAAACGTCTCCCGGCAAAGGGAAGCAAGCTATGATTAACCGTAGTCATATCCCTCTTGCGTCCGCCAAATCTGCTGTTCCGCCTATGTTGTGATTGCCTTGTTTGGTACCAAACGTGCCTGCACTGCTTTCAGAGCAGTCGTAACTATACTGACTGCACCCGTAACGATGACGAACGCCTTCCAAACGCGGATCCTCGTCGTGGTCCTCGCACTGGCCACGGTGGCAGCCTGCATCTTCGCGGGATTCAATGTCGCGGCCGAGAGCAGCTTCAAGGTTCCGACCGATGGAATCTGGTGGGTTGAGGCACCGGCGGGCACCGTGGGTTTATGCGCACGCCATGTTCCGGTCGACTCTCCCGGTTACAACGCCGGAGTGCGCCAGGGCGACCTCCTCGTTGCTGTCGGCGAACACGCCACGCCGCGTCTTGCACCCTTTGTCAGGGAGCTCTTCCGCGCCGGCCCGCTCGGTACCGCCACCTACTCGGTGCTGCGCGCCCCGTCCGCCACGCCCTGCACCGTTCCCGCGGGCACCCGGCCCTTTGACATCCAGGTCATTCTGCAGCCGACCGACCGTACCATCAACATCGGCTATCGCCTGATCGGCATTGTCTACCTGCTGATCGGGCTTTATGTACTCTTCCGCCGCTGGACCGCGCCGAAGTCTACCCACTTCTACGTCTTTTGCCTGGTCTCCTTCGTCCTCTACGCCTTTCACTTCACCACGGAGCTCGACGCCTTCGACCAGATCATCTACTGGTCAAACATCCTGGCTACCGCACTCCAGCCGGCGCTCTTCCTGCACTTTGCCATCACCTTCACCGGCCTCGCCCCGGACCCTCTGCGCCGGCTGCGCAACCGGTTGCTGGCATCGCTGCTGTATGTGCCGGGCTTCGCGCTGGTCACCCTGCAGATCGTTGCCATCGCGCGCTGGGAGGCGACCGAGGCGCTCAAGCACGATCTCGACAAGATCGCCCTCGGCTACATGGCGTTCTACTACGTCTGGGCTGCGGCCGTCTTCTTCAGCCGCGCCCGCCGCGCCCAGTCTCCGCTCGAGCGTCAGCAGCTGAAGTGGCTCACCCGTGGCACCTTCGTCGCCGTCATTCCGTTCACCCTGCTGTACGTCGTGCCATTCCTGCTTGACCGCACGGTTCCGCTCGCGTTTGCAAACCTCGTCCCGCTTTCGCTGGTCTTCCTGCCCCTCACCTTCGCCTGGGCCATCGTGCGCTACCGCTTGATGGACGTCGACCTGATCTTCAAGCGCGGCGTCACCTATACGCTCGCCACTGCCGCCCTCGTCGGCCTGTACTTCGGCGTCGTTGCGGTAACCGCCGAGATCGTCCACACCCACCTGCAAAGCCTCAAGGTCTGGGGTCTGCTGGCCGCCATCGTCGCCACCAGCCTCATCTTTGATCCTCTCAAAAAAGCAATTCAATCGAGGGTTGACGGCTTCTTCGACCGTAAGCGCTTCGACTACCGAGAGACGCTGGTCGACTTCGGTCGTTCGCTGAACTCGCAGACCGATCTCGATGCCCTGGTCGATTCCATCGTGGAGCGCCTGCCGCAAACCCTGCTGGTCACCCGCATCGCCGTCTTCCTGGTGGAAGAAGCCGACACCGACTCCGGCCTGCGGACACTTCGCCACCCCCGCTTCGCTCTTGCCGCCTCGCATGGCCTCACTGACCTCAAGGCAGCCGACCTGCGCATGCTCGACGTCAGCTTCCTCGACTTTGACGCGCCCGGCTCAAACACTCACGTCTTCCTTGAAAATCCACAGCAGGTTCTGCGCCTTCCTGAATCCGAGCGCCACACTGCCGCGCGGCTCGACCTCAACTACTACCTGCCCTGCCGAGTTGCCAACCGCACCGGCCCGGGTACACGCACGGTAGCGATCATTGGCCTTGGCCGCACAAACGACGGCGACTTTCTCTCCTCAGAAGATATGGAGGTTCTCGAATCGCTCGCCGGCTATATCGGCATCGCTATCCAGAACGCACAGCTCTACCGCCGGCTCGAGTCAAAGATCAACGAGTTCGAACGGCTGAAGGACTTCAACCAGAATATAGTCGAGTCGATCAATATCGGTATCTTCGCCGTCGACCTCGAGGATCGTGTCGAATCCTGGAACGCGCAGATGGAGGTCCTCTTCGCACGCCCGCGCGAGGAAGCGCTGCGCATGCCCATGTCGGAGATCCTGCCGCCCGAGTTCATGGCGCGCTTCGATGCCATCCGCGGCGACGGGTCGGCGCACGGAACCAATACTCTCTACAAGTTTCGACTCGCGCTGCCAACCGGCGAGGTCCGCACGGCGAACATCGCCATCGCACCCCTGCTGACGCGCAGCTTCGATGTTATCGGCCGCATCATCCTGATCGATGACATCACCGATCAGATCCAGCTCGAGGGCCAGCTCTCACAAAGTGAGAAGCTTTCAAGCATCGGCCTGCTCGCTGCCGGCGTGGCCCACGAAGTCAACACGCCTCTTGCCGTCATCTCGAGCTACACCCAGATGCTGACCAAGCAGCTGCGCGGCGACGCACGACTTTCGCCGGTGCTCGAGAAGATCACACAGCAGACCTTCCGCGCATCGGAGATCGTGAACGGTCTGTTGAACTTCTCGCGTACCTCCGGCTCGGAGTTCGTCTCGATCGACCTGAACCAGCTTCTCCACGACACCGCGATCCTGCTCGACCACCAGTTCAAGACCGCGCGCATTCGGATCGAGAGCGATCTCGATCCCGCACTCGCACGCATCCACGGCAACCAGGGAAAGCTGCAGCAGGTCATCCTGAACCTGATGCTGAACGCACGCGATGCCATGAGCGGCCTCGACAAGGAGAGCGCGCCCGGCGTCATTCGGCTTAGAACGCGCAACCACGACGACCTTGCCGTGGTTGAGATTATTGACTCCGGCGTGGGCATCGATGCGGCGCACCTTCACCGCATCTTTGACCCGTTCTTCACCACCAAGACCAATCCGCAACCGGGTCAGCACAAGGGTACGGGGCTTGGTCTCGCCGTCAGCTACGGCATCCTGCAGGAGCACGGCGGCAAGATCAAGGTCGACTCCGTAACCGGCCACGGCACCACCTTTCGGCTAGAGATTCCCGCAGTCCAGGCCATACCCGCACTTCCTTCTTCACCGCTGATCGCGCACACTTCCTGACGCGAACAATCAGCTCGTTCTCACTCTGCTGGCCTGAACATCTTCTCTGCAAATTGCAGCAGTACCCGAGGATTATGACCTGATGCCCGAAGCGCTCGCACCCGCAGCCCCCGCTCCCACCGCTGCCGCCATGACTGCCCGCCTGCTGATCATCGACGACGAGCCATCAATTCGTGAGTCGCTCGAGACACTGCTCACTCTCGAAGGGTTCGACGTCACGCTCGCCTTCGATGGCCCAATGGGCCTTGACGCGCTCGCACGGTCAGAGTTCGACCTGCTGCTCCTCGACCTTGCCCTGCCCGGTGAATCCGGCATCGACCTCCTGCCGCGGATCACTGCCATGCACCCGCAGCTTCCGGTGATCATGATCACCGCATTTGGCACCGTGAATAACGTTGTCGATGCCATCCGGGCCGGGGCCGAGAACTTCGTTCAGAAGCCGTGGGATAACGAGAAGCTGCTTGCCGATATACGCACCGCGATCGCGCGGCACCGCGCCGAAGCCGAGGTCATCCAGCTTAAGCGGACGCTCAAGCAGCGCTACAACTTCGAGAACATCATCGGCAAGTCGGAGCCCATGCTGCGACTCTTCGACACCGTCGCCCAGGTCGCTCCAAGCCGCTCAACGGTCCTCATCCAGGGCGAGTCAGGCACCGGCAAGGAGCTGATCGCCAAAGCTATCCATCAGAACTCGCCGCGCCGCGATCGTCCCTTTGTCCCGGTAAACACCGGCGCGATTCCATCTGACCTGCTTGAGTCTTCGCTCTTCGGCCACGTCAAGGGCGCCTTCACCTCCGCCATCAACGCGAAGAAGGGCCTCTTCGAGGTCGCCAACGGCGGCACGCTCTTCCTTGATGAGATTGGCACCATGTCGATGGACATGCAGGCCAAGATCCTCCGTGTTCTCCAGGACCGGCGTTTCATGCATCTCGGTGGCACCTCCGAAATCCAGGTCGACGTCCGCATCGTGGCCGCCACCAACGTCAACCTGCAACTCGCGGTCAAAGACGGTCGCTTCCGTGAAGACCTCTTCTACCGCCTGAATGTAATCAGCCTGGAGTTGCCGCCGCTTCGCCAGCGTCGCGAAGACATACCCCTGCTGTGTCAGCACTTTTTGAAGTTCTACGCTGAAGAGAATGGCACCGAGGCGCCCTCGCTCACGCCTGAGGCCCTGCGCATCCTGATGGACTACGAGTGGCCGGGCAACGTGCGTGAGCTTGAAAACTCGATGGAGCGTGGCGTCGTGCTTTCGACCACGCGCACCATCACGCCAGACCTGCTGCCGTCGCAGGTTACGGGCAGTACCTACACCGCATCGCTGATGGACCATCGTCCGGATGCCTCGCTCTTTGACGTGATGGAGGACATCGAACGCAGGATCATCGCTGACCGGCTCGAGCGCTGTCACTGGAACCAGACCGAAGCTGCTGAATTCTTCAAGATTCCGCTCAGCACCCTGAACCAGAAGATCAAGCGCCTGAACGTAGAGATTCGCAAGCGTCCACGCGATTGAGAACGCTGAGGACGAGCCACAGCGACACCGTCTCCGACGCGGACTGCGACCGCTTCGTGGCGTGGAAGCGCTGGTGCGCGCAGGCCGTCAGAGCTCTCCAAAGCTCCTCCGTGCGACAGCGCTCCCGGTCCATGAATCGACGCCCGTTCGGCTTTAGCGCGCTGTGGCTGCTGCTCATATACTGCGCTCTCGCACACGCGCAGACCTTCCGCTTTTCTGAGCCTCAGGGTCCACATGCAGTTGGACTCAGGGTCGTCGAGCAGTACGACAGCACGCATGTCTTTCGGCCCGCAACTGACCAGCTCGGCAAGCCAACTACCGGCGAGATGGCACGCCCTCTCCAAACCCTGATCTGGTACCCGGCGCTCAAGTCCGCAAACAAGCCGATGACCGTCGCCGACTACGCGGAGATTGCCTACAGCGAGACCACCTTCGGCAAGGCCGATCCCGCGTCGCAATGGCATGGCTGGTTCTCGACCATGACGCCCGTCATCAACGACGCACTTTGGGCGCATCGCGACGCGCCCGTCCTGCCTGGACGCTTCCCTGTGGTCCTCTACGCTCCGAGCTTCAGCGCGCTTGCTTCCGAGAATGTGGATCTCTGCGAGTACCTCGCAAGCCATGGTTATGTTGTGATCGCGAGTCCAAGCATGGGCGCGACGACGCGCGACATGACCGGTGACCTCGAGGGCATTGAAGCCCAGGCGCGCGACATCACCTACCTGCTCAGCTTCGCGCGTACCCTGCCCGACACCAACATGGAAGAAATCGCCGCTGCGGGCTTCTCCTGGGGAGGCATCTCGGAGCTCTTCGCCGCCTCCCGCGACCGTCGGATCAAGGCTCTCGTCGCGCTCGACGGCTCGATGCGCTACTTTCCGGGGCTGGTCAAACAGTCAGGTTTCGTCCACCCCGAGCACATGGCCATCCCGATGATTTTCTTTACCCAGGGCGACATGTCACTCGAGGAGCAGGCGCGCTACCTTTCCGATCCAGACAAGAACCTCGGTCCAAGCGTGCTGAACGCCTGGATCCATGGCGATCTTGTAACCGTTCACGATCTTGCCATGACGCATCAGGAGCATAGCGCCCTCGACCAGCGCAACGAGGACATCTGGAAGCAGTACGCGAACAACCACAAGGCCGACTACACGCGGGTTGATGGAACTGCCGGATACGCGTGGATGGCACGCTACACGTTGAGCTTTCTGGATGCTTACCTCAAGCAGGATCCCAGCGCCGTGGCCTTCCTGAGAAGATCGCCGCGCGAGAACGGCGCGCCGCCGCATCTGCTCACGGCTGAATTGCGCGCCGCAAAGGGGCCGCCGCCAACCCTGGACGCATTCCGTGCGGAACTCGGCCGCCAAGGCTTTGATCACGCCGCAGAGGTGTTTGCAGAGCTGAAGAAGTCGGAGCCTGACTTCAAGCTCGACGAGACCACGCTCAATGACTGGCGATGCAGCTGCTGGCCGCCAACCACGCCATTGAAGCAACCGCGATCGTGAAGCTTAATCTCGAGAGTCATCCTGACTCTGCAAATGCCTACACGGTGCTCGGCGAGATCAACCTGAGGTCCGGCGACAAGGCCCAGGCGCTCGACGCCTACCAGAAGGCGATCGCAAAGGATCCGAACGACGAACAGGCGAAGGCCAGGTTGAAGGAGCTGGACAGCAAAAAGTGATCAGAGGGACAAGCTACAGCAACCGCGTCATGACGCCGGACGAGGGCCACTTCGTGGGGCGGGAGCGCTGGCGCCCGCAGGCTGTAGAGGGGTCAAACGCTGCTTCTTGTGCGCGTTGGCGCTCGCATCCCATGACGTGGTTGCCGCCCGCGATGAGGATGATGTTGCTGTCGCTCTTGTTCTGCGCTCTCGCACACGCGCAGACCGTCAAGATCCTCCCGCAGACGACTGGAAGCTTCAGCCAGGCGATGTCCACTTCGTTTCAGGTCGCGCCCTGGACCCGCAACACCTTCACCCAGCATCCTGAACTTCGCAGCCTGCTCGATCGCCTCAATCCGCACCACATCAACGTACAGGTCATCAACAAGGCCGTGCCCGAGACTGCCCCTGGCGTCTGGGACTTCAGCGAACTCGATCGCCAGCTTCAGCCGATCCTTGCGGCCGCGGATCATAGCCCCGAGGTCCAGCTCGCCGAAGCCCCGCATTACCTTTATCGAACGAAGACGAGGTTTGTCACCAGGGACTTCGTCAAAGGCTATGCCGATTACGCGGCAGCGATGGTCGCCCACTACCCTCAGGTGCGCTTCTGGGGCATCCTCAACGAGCCGAACTACTTCCACATCTCTCCGGCAGAGTATGTCAGGCTCTACAACGCCGCAGCCCGCAAGATGAAGGCTGTCGATCCTCTCATCAGGCTGGTAGCGCTTGAGATCGGGGGCAACGACGCGGACCTTCGCCGGTACATGCCAGTCTTCGTAGCGGGTGTGCACGAATCCGTCGATCTTGTTGGGGTGCACTTCTACTCCACCTGCAAGCAGGCAGACTCCGATCAGGAGCTCTTCGACACCATCCCGCGACACGCAGAACAGATCCAATATCTGCATCATGAACTCGAAGCAAGAGCGGACCTTGCGAAGACGCCGGTCTGGGTCCTAGAGAACAACGTCAATGCAGACTTCTCCGGCGGAGACGGAGAGAGCATGTGCAATCCCTCCCAGGCATTTGTCCCTGACGAGCGGGGCAGCTCCGCCTTCTTTGCAGCGTGGCGTACCTATGCCTTCGCGCAATTCGGCAAGGCTGGTGCAGGAGCACTTTACCACTGGGTATTTGCCCAGGACGCGCAGTACGGCGAGGTGAAACTCGAGCGGGATGCAACCACTCAGCTCAGCTTCTGGACCGATCTGTGGCTCGGCAGATACTTCCCTGCCGAAGCACCAACCAGAAGCCTTGCCGTCGTCAACACTCATCCCGGCCAGTTAGAGGTCTTTGCGGTTGAGGAGACGTCCGGTGCCGTCGCTATCCTCATCTCCAACCATTCCAGCTCCGCTGTGACAGACAACAACGGCGCCGGAAATCAGCTTCGACTGACTCTCGACCTGAATGCTCTGCCCGCATTCACAAAGGCGGAGGAGATTGTGCTCGACGCACAAACCCCCTTGCTGAACGGGCCTGCGGAGAAACAGCTCGTCGCGAAATCAGGGATGCAGCTGGAACTCAACGGATACGGCTGCCTTCTGCTGCGCCTGCGATGAACCTGAAGACAGGATGAAGTTTGTGTGACCGGGCCCGGTCTCTGGATAACTCCGGAGTGGAATAATGGCAGCTGCGGCCATCCAGATCGTCGCTCTTACATCGTCCGATGCGCATGCCCCGATGAGCTCAAGCCCACGTAATGAGCGCCGCTTTCGTTTGCCTGCAGAGTGAGGAATTTTTGCACCACCTTGGTCACACACTGATCCGAGCAGAGGTCCACGGAGCTCTCCGTCGGCTGCATCACACCCCAGGCATTCAAAACCAGGCCTGAAGGACCCGTATCAATGCGAAACCAATGATTGTTTTCGCCCTTGATCGCTCCACAGACATCGCATTTATAACTGTCAATCTTCATAACGCCCTCCCAAGGCCGGGCGTGTGAGTCTTCGCTCACTCCCCGCGTATTTGGATGTTCAGCAAGCGCATTTGGTTGAGAATATACCGGACCGAC
The DNA here is from genome assembly GCA_964247475.1 of uncultured Acidobacteriaceae bacterium. Taxonomy (GTDB): domain Bacteria; phylum Acidobacteriota; class Terriglobia; order Terriglobales; family Acidobacteriaceae; genus Edaphobacter. Next base: position 18,042 of record CAXTUS010000044.1, read on the forward strand.
GCCACGACAGTAACACAACTGCGTTGAGCTAGTGGAGGAGCGGCTTCACCCGTGAGCCTGCAAGCTCGATCGATCGCATCAGCTTCGCATGATCCAATCCGGCGACACTCATCTGGAAGTCAAGCCTCGCCATCCCTCCGAGGACTTTGTTGTAGTGCGCGATCTTCTCGGCGACCGTCTCAGGAGAACCGACAATCAGCGCCCCCGTGGGCCCAAGCAGCGCGTCGAACTGGGCACGCGTCACCGGCCCCCAGCCGCGCTCCTGCCCGATCTTTGAGAACGTCTCGGCGTAGCCAGGAAAGAAATCTGATGCCGCTTGTTCGTTTGTATCCGCGATGTAGCCGAGAGCGTGGATCCCGATCTTCAAGGTCTCCGGTGAATGGCCAGCGCGCGCTCCGGCTTGACGGTAGAGATCGACCAGCGGCTTGAACCGGTGCGGCTCTCCGCCGATGATGGCGATCATGAGCGGCAGTCCCATCATGCCTGCGCGCGCGAAGGATGCCGGCGTGCCGCCGACGCCAAGCCAAATCGGCATCTTCTCCTGCACAGGACGCGGGAACACTCCCTGACCGGTAAGCGCCGGCCGAAATTTGCCGGACCATTGCAGCGTTGGGTTGTCGCGAAGCTGCAGGAGCAGGTCAAGCTTCTCGGCAAAGAGTGCGTCATAATCTTTCAACTCGTAGCCGAAGAGCGGGAACGATTCGATGAACGAACCGCGACCAGCGACGATCTCGGCCCTGCCTTGGGACAGAAGGTCGAGCGTGGCGAACTCCTGGAAGACGCGCACAGGATCCGCTGCGCTGATGACGGTGACGGCGCTGGCCAGGCGGATCCGGTTGGTGCGTGTGGCTGCGGCCGCCAGGATGAGTGACGGTGCGGAGTCGAGGAACTCTTCGCGGTGATGCTCGCCGATACCGAAGGCGTCAAGCCCGACCTCGTCGGCGAGAACGATCTCTTCTACCAGGTTGCGCAGACGTTCTGATGAGGTGACGCTGTCACCGGGCTTGTTTGCTGCAAAGCTGTCTACGCCTAGTTCAATCACGATTCCACCCGTGTCCCTTGACGAGTAGATGCTGTCCGAACAGGAAAGAAGCAACTACGTCTTGACGCCAGTCCGGCGGCCCTTCGTGGCGGGATCGGGCATTGCGATGGTGCTTCTGCCGGTCGCTATGAATTGATTTCCGCACAAGAAGCCAATACCCACCAAGTCATTGCCGTCCACGACGAGCACCCTTTGCAGTTAGGCCTTAAAGACAATCTTCATCGAAGTGGCAACCGGGTGGCTAGCCAGGTCGATGGCCTGGGCACACTCTTGCAAAGAGAACCGATGCGAGATCAGCTTCGTCAGGTCAAGCGACCCATCGCGGTAGCCGGAAAATACAAGATCAATTCCTTCCTGCTGGATCGCGACTGATGCCGAGTAGGAGCCCATCAACGTCTTCTCATCCATACAGACGGCGGCAGGGTCGAACGCAGCCGTGCCGTGCTGGGTGCTGGCAAAGAGCATCACGCGACCACCTGGGCGGATAGCATCCATTGCCATGGCGATCAGCGCATCTGAGCCAACAGCGACCAGGGCGACGTCTGCACCGCGACCTTCAGTAGCAGCCTTTGCGGCTGCAACGACATCGCCGCGTGCGTCGATCGGGTGGTCCAGGCCGAATTGCGCCGCAACAGCGTGGCGCTCGGGATAGAGATCGCTCGTCAACACGGAGGCACCCGTGCGCTGTGCGAGCGCAGCAAGGATCACGCCGATGCTGCCCTGCCCGATCACCAGCACCGTGTCGTCAGGTTCCAGGTTCAGCAGCTTCACCGCCTTGAAACAGGTGTTCACGGGCTCGATGAAGGCTGCCTGCTCAAACGGGATATCAACCGGGATCTTGATCAGGCCGGCCAGCGCACGACCGTCGCCGACGATCCAGTCCATCACTCGGATGTACTCGGCGAAGCCTCCCCCAGCAGGCGTGAAGCCGGCCGTCGTGCCGACCTTCTTGTAGGTCTCGCACTGGGCAAAGGTCTGCTTGCGACAGTAGAAGCATTGGCCGCAGGGGATGTGGTGAAAGGCCATGACGCGATCGCCAACGCTGAAGCCATCGACGTTGGCGCCGACAGCCGCGACCGTCCCGGCCATCTCGTGCCCGAAGACGCGTGGCGCGGAGTGCGAGCCGGTGTGGATCTTCTTGAGGTCCGTGCCACACACACCGCAAGTATCGATACGCACCAGCGCCTCACCGGGGCCGATCTCCGGGATCGGGAGCTCTTCGCATCGCACATCGTTGATCGCGCGGTAGACCGCGGCCTTCATCGTCTTTGCCACATCAACTCCCTGCGCTTTCTAAAAAACCGTTGATCGCCACCGACAGCGCGCGGCTGGCAACCGCGCTGTTCCGACCGAGCTGCGCGAGCGGCAGCCAGTAACCGGGACGAACCAGAACGTGGCCCAGGAACTTACCCATCCTCATTTTCCCGGCCACGTCGATGAATGGGTTGAGGTCGGGCAATTTGGCGTCAAGCCCGTCGGACACAGCCTTGAAGCAGCGCATCGGGATGCCGCGCATCTGTGCCAGCCGCGCAACTGGCGCCGCCTCCATGTCGACCAGAGCAGCCCCATAACTTGCGGCAAGCCTCTGCTTTTCCGCCGCATGCGCAACCTGCGGGGTGGTCACCAGGCGAAGCGAACCACCCTGCATCGCGAAGCGCTCCCCGGTCTGCACATCAACCACCTCATAAACCTCGGAGGCCTTGCCGGGCCGCACCTCCTCGACCAGCGCACCCGCCCAGCCGATCGATAACACGAGATCGATCGCGCCATGGAACTCCACCGCGGCGAATGCTCTGCGGGCCGCGGCCGCACCGATCCCGCCGCACGCCGCGATGGTTTCACAGCCACCCTCGGCAGCCTTCTGCCACATGGCGATGCCGGACCCGCGCGCCGCCGGCAGCCGGTCCCAGCCTCGTACGAGTGCTTTGAGCTCGCCCGGCAGGGCTGCAATGATCCCGATCCGCATGTGTCGTTCGCTCAACTTCCCGCTCACGGCCGTGGCGCATACCCGTGCGCCCAGAACCACTCAACCGCCACGCGCAGCGCGTGGTACACCGGCACATCTTTAAGTCCAAGCTCGCGCTCTGCCCTAGCGGAGGTCGCGAACATCATCTTGCGCCCCATCCGCACCGCTTCGACTGTCGCGCGTGGTTCCTTGCCGCGTAACCTGCCCGTAAGATTTTCATCAATGAACGCAAACGCCATCGCAACTGCGTGCGGCACCTTCATCGACGGCGAAGGCAGTCCGGTCAAAGTCGAAAGTCGATCGAGAATCTGCTTGAGCGTCAGGTTCTCTCCGCCGAGGATGTACCGTTCGCCCGGCCTGCCTCGCTCGAGCGCGACCACGTGCATGCGCGCGACCTCGGCGACATCGACCAGGTTCAACCCGGTGTCGACATAAGCGGGGAAGTTACGGTTGAGGAAGTCGACGATGATTCGGCCGGTTGGCGTCGGTTTGAGGTCGTTCGACCCGACCGGTGTCGTCGGATTAAGGATCATCACGTGCTGCCCTGCCCGCGCGGCTTTGATCGCTTCCTCTTCAGCTAGATACTTCGAGCGTTTGTAATGCCCGATCATCTCCGCGAGCGAGACCGGCGTCGCCTCATCGACAATCGTGCCATCAAGCTTGAAACCCATGGTTGCCACCGAAGACGTGTAAACGACGCGTGGCACCCCAACCTCACGCGCGATGCGCAGCAACTCGCGCGTGCCCACGACGTTGGCTGCATACATCTCTGCAGGATCGGTAACCCAGAGGCGATAGTCCGCAGCCACGTGGACCAGCGCATCACATCCTGATAACGCCGAGCGCAGACTTTCGGCACGGCGGAGGTCGCCGATCACCGTCTCGGCCGCAAGCCCTTCGAGTCCTGACAGATTGCTGCTCTGACGTGTCAGGAGGCGCAGCGACGCACCTTCCGCCGCGTACGCCCGGGCAACATGGCTCCCTACGAATCCGGTTGCGCCGGTGATGAAAGCCTTCATCGCTGTGCCTTAGCTGTCCAGCCGCTCCGGCTCGATCTGGATGTTCTTCTCGCCCGCCGCCTTCTTCTCCCAGTATTTCTTGACCCAGGCCTCGAAGGTCTTGCCGGCGGCCGTGTCGCGGCCGGTGAAAGCAACGGCGGCTACATCGGCGTAGGCTACGTTCACCTTCGTCTTCTCCTTAGCCGGGATGATCCGGATGAACGAATTGACGAGCAGCGGTCCGGGGCGCCGGTCAAAGAGGTAACCCTCTACCTTACGCCCGTCTTTCAATGTCACGGTGATGTCACCGCGGTAATCGAACGCCTTTTCGAGCGCGTCGCGCACCTCAATCTCAGAGGCAAGCTCCGGGATCCAGCCCTCGAGCTGCTCCCGCTCACGCCCCGCTGCATGCTCCATCTCGTCCGGAGCTTCGTGGTGGAGCTGTTCGATCTTCGCTGCTTCCTGCTGATCGGTCGCCATCTTTGCCTAGTCTCCCGAGACGCTCTGCATACTGCTCTGCTTGACGCTGACAGGCGCAGCGATCTGGACTAGTGGGCCGTGTTGCGCAGGCTTCCAGTCGTTCAGGATGCGGTTTGCACCCTCGTCGTCGTAACTTGAAAACATTGCCTTGGCGGTTTGCAGCAGGCCCTTCAGCGAGCCAAAGGTATAGTTGACGCCGGACGCCTCGTAACCTGAATGCACCATGCAGTTCGCGCAGCGCGGGTTTCCGGATTCAGTGCCGTAGTTCTGCCACTCAACGGTTTCCATGAGTTCCTTGAAGGTATCGGCATACCCGTCCTGCAGCAGATAGCAGGGCTTCTGCCAGCCGAAGATCGAGAAGGTCGGCATGCCCCAGGGCGTGCAGGTCAGGTCCTTCTTGCCCATCAGGAACTCCATGAACATGGGCGAGGCGTTGAAGCGCCAGCTCTTTTTGCGGTTTGACAGAATCGCGCGGAACATCTTCTTCGACTTTGCGCGCCCTAGAAAGTGCTGCTGGTCAGGTGCCTTGTCGTAGGTGTAGCCGGGCGATACCATCATGCTCTCGACCCCGGCAGTCATCAGCTCGTCAAAGTGCGCACGTACGCTGTTCGGGTCGGCACCGTCGAAGAGGGTCGTGTTGGTGGTGACGCGGAAGCCCGCCTCAACTGCGGCTTTGACGCCCGCCATGGCGATGTCGTATCCGCCCTCGCGGCACACGGAAAAGTCATGATGCTCCCGCTGCCCATCTACGTGAACCGAGAATGAGAGGTACTTGCTCGGCTTGAACAGGTGCAGCTTTTCCTTGAGGAGCAGCGCGTTGGTGCACATGTAGACGTACTTCTTGCGCGCAACCAGGCCGGCCACGATCTCGGGCATCTGCGGATGAAGCAGCGGCTCGCCTCCCGGAATGGCGACCATCGGCGTACCGCACTCCTCAACCGCCCGGAAGCACTCCTCGGGCGAGAGCTCAGCCTTGAGGATATGAGCCGGGTACTGGATTTTGCCACAGCCGGCACAAGCCAGGTTGCAGCGGAATAGCGGCTCTAGCATCAGCACGAGCGGGTACTTCTTGCGGCCAGAAAGCTTCTGCTTCAACACGTAGGACGCGACCGTCAAAGCCTGTGAGACTGGAACTGCCATGCTGATGTCTCCTGAAATTTCCTTGTAGCCAGATCATCTTTGCTGCAACTGCATGCCTAAGCGGCTGTCGCTTCGCGCTCCATTGCCTGCTTGTACGTGGTGAGCGCGAGCAGCGGGAAGTAGTCGCGATAGAGGTGGTATGCCAGGTAAAAGACGCGCGGGAACCCGGTGCCGGTGTAGATCGCCTCACCGTTGCGACCTTCCGCTGACTCATCCCAGGTACCTTCCCCGGTCTGCTTATCCACCAACCATCTGATGCCCTTCGCTACAGAATCGCTTCGAGTGTCGCCCGCCGCAAGCAGGCCGAGGACGGCCCATGCTGTCTGGGACGGGGTGGAGGGCCCGATCCCGCGGGTGAGCGGGTCGTCGTAGCTGCCGCAGGTCTCGCCCCAACCGCCATCCGAGTTCTGCACCATCCGGATCCACTCCGCAGCCTGCTGAATCGCTGGCTCGTGGTTCCAGTAGCCCTGCGCCTCGAGGCCGCGCAGCACCAGAAACGTTCCATACAGGTAGTTCACGCCCCAGCGCCCGAACCAGCTTCCATCAGACTCCTGGTTCTTCAGTACGAACTGAACAGCGCGTTCAACTCGCGGGTCGCGCCTCGTGTAGCCATAGCCAGCCAGCATCTCGAGGATCCGTCCCGTAATGTCGACGGTCGGCGGATCGATCATCGCGTTGTGATCGGCGAAAGGGATGTACTCAAAGATGCGCTTGGTGTTGTCCTTGTCGAAGGAGGCAAACCCGCCATTTTTGCACTGCATGGCAAAGATCCACTCGATGGCACGCTGCGAGGCGTCCACCTGGTTGCGTTGGCGGGGGTGCCTGACGCAATTAAGCGCCATCAGAACCTGCGCCGAATCATCCACATCCGGGTAAAACTCATTGTTGAACTCGAAGTACCATCCGCCGGGTTGTACGTCTGGCAGATGCACCGACCAGTCGCCCTTTTGGCGAACTTCCTTTGAAAGCATCCAGTCCGCGGCCTTCACCAGGCGTGGATCGTCGTTCGGTACGCCTGCCTCGCCAAGGACGTAGACCGCCTGCGCCGTATCCCACACCGGAGACACGCAGGGCTGCATCCGGAAGGTAGGCGTAGGATAGTGATTCTCGCCCTCCGGGTTGTCAATTCCAAGCTTCTCAAACTCATCCATGGCGCGGATGAACTGCGGGTCGTCGATTGTGTAACCGAGGCACTTCAGCGCGATGATCGCGTTCATCATGGCGGGGTAGATGGCGCCCAAACCGTCGGACTTTTCAAACCGTTCAAGCATCCATCTCTCTGCACGGCGCAGCGCAATTTTACGCAGTGGGCGGATGTGAACCCGTTCTGCCCAATGAGCGATCCGGTCCAGCGAGAGAAAGAAGTTCCGCCAGCCAAGAGGCTTCTTTTTGTCCCAGCGCAGGTGCAGGTTTGCGTTCTGTCGGCCACCAACGAAGAGTTCCTCGATACCCTGCTCAACAGGGATCTTCTTGAAGGGCTTCTTCGCGTAGGCGATCGAGAGCGGCACCAGGATCGCGCGAGACCACGACGAGATCTCGTAGATGTTGAAGTAGCACCAGTTCGGGAAGAGCACGATTTCTGGCGGCACCGCTGGCACTGCGTCGTACTCGTACTGGCCCATGAAGCACAGGTAGATCTTCGTGAACGTGTTGCATTCGGTCACGCCGCCATGCGCCAGCACCCACTCTCGCGCACGCACCAGAACCGGGTCATCGGCACTCCAGCCCATCAGCTTGAGAGCAAAGTAGCACTTGACGCCGAGAGAGATGTTCGAGGGTCCGTTTGGGTAGATGCTCCACCCACCGTCAGGATTCTGGTGGCGAAGGATCTCATTAACGGCGCGCTCCATCTTCCCGCGGTCCCCGGTGCCGAGCAGGGTATGCATGAAGATGTAATCGGCCTCGAGCATCGAGTCCGCTTCAAGCTCTCCACACCAGTACCCTTCGGGATGCTGCTGGCCCATCAGCCAGGCGACAGAGCGTTCGATCCCTGCCGCAACCTGGTCGAGCCCAAGGTCGATACGGCCAAATCGCGGCTGTGCCGCCTGCTTCTGCGCCTTCGGATTCTTCAAACTCTCAGTGTCAATCAACGGCAACTCTCTCGATGCTCCAAGTCAAAGGTCCGGATATCGCGGCCCAATTAGTTCACTGTGGCCGTCGCTTCGGGTTTCGGAGCCGACTGGATGGCCTGCACGATCTCCGGTGGGAGGCCGAAACGGACATTCTCCGGCATGACCTCGACCTCATCCACGTCTCCATATCCCTTGGACTGCAGATACTCGACAACGTCTTTCACCAGCACCTCGGGCGCTGAGGCGCCGGCCGTCACCGCGACCGTATTTACCCCGTCCAGCCACTCGGGCTGGATTGCGTCTGCCGTGTCAATCAGGTAGGAATTCGTGTCCAGATTCTTTGAGACCTCAACCAGGCGATTCGAATT
>CAXTUS010000045.1:0-16293 GCA_964247475.1 uncultured Acidobacteriaceae bacterium
GGCAAGCCCAACGCTTGCCCTGAACGGCACACAGCAGTTCGCAGCCACCGGCACCTACAGCAACGGCAGCACGGCCAACATCACCAGCTCCGTCTCCTGGGTCTCGTCCACCCCGGCCTCGCTGACCGTAGGCGCCAGCGGCCTGGCCAAGGCGATCGCCGCAAGCGCATCCCCTGCAACCATCACCGCAAGCCTTTCGGGCATCACGTCAAACGTCGCCAGCGTCACCCTGCCGCCTCTCCTCACCGGCATCGCAATCACTCCCGCCAGCGCCAAGCTCGCCTTGAATGCAACGCAGCAGTTCGTGGCGACCGGCACCTACAGCAACGGCAGCACAGCCGTCATCACCAGCTCGGTCGCCTGGGCCTCCTCGTTACCCGCGGCGTTCAGCATCAACGCGTCTGGCCTCGGGCAAGCCATCGCGACGAGCGCAACCGCCGCCAACGTCACCGCCAGCCTTCAGGGCATCACCTCCAACGTGGCCGCGATTACCTTGCCTCCAACGTTGACCAAGATCGCGATCACTCCTGCATCCGCCACGCTCGCCCTGAACGGGACGCAGCAATACACAGCCACCGGCACCTACAGTGACGGTACAACGGGCGTCATCACCGGATCAGTGACCTGGCTCTCGTCCAACGTAAAAGCGCTCACCATCACAAGCGCAGGCCTGGCCCAGGCCATCGCCGGCAGCGCGGCACCTGCAAGCGTCACGGCAAGCCTGGGCAGCATCACCTCAAACGTCGCAACAGTGACCCTGCCGCCCGCACTCACCAGCATTGCGATCACTCCTGCCACGGCAAACGTCGCGCAAGGTGGAACCCAGCAGTATGCCGCTACCGGACTCTTCAGCGACGGCTCCAGCCAGAATCTCACTGCGACCGCTACCTGGACCTCCTCGTCCCCGGCCAACGTCACCATCTCGCCGGCCGGGCTGGCCAGCGTCGTAGCTTCATCCACTTCTGCCGTCTCTATCTCGGCAGCCGTCGGCACCATCGTCTCAAACGTTGCAACCCTCACCACCCAGGCCACCCTCACCTCGATCGCCATCACACCGGCAAGTCTCTCGGTAGGCATCGGCGCAAGCCAGCAGTATGTGGCCACCGGCACTTACAACAACGGAACAACTCAGAACATCACCAACACCGTGACATGGACGTCCGGCAGCCCGTCCGTGGTCAGCATCTCGGCCACCGGCTTTGCGAACGTACTCGGCACAAGCACGACAGCTGTCCCGATCACTGCATCGTCCGGAACCATCACATCCAACACTTCGTTCCTGAGCGCGCTGTCCACTCTGCCTCGCGTATGCAGCTCGCCCACGGTCGATCTCAAGGTGCTCGTCGTCACCAGCGGCAAGGGAGAGGCAGACTACCCGGCCATCCTCCAGATCCTCGACTACGTCGGGACACCTTACACGGTGCTCGACTTCAGCTCCGCTGCCGGAGGATCGATTACGCCATCGTTGCTGTCCGACGGCCAGTGCCATGGCTTCTACCAGGCTGTGATCATGGCCTCCGGCGGCTACATCTATCAGCTCCCGGGCATGGCCACGCTCACCTCGTATGAACAGACCTTTGCAGTCCGCCAGGTCAACTGGTACACCTATCCCGGCTCGGACTTCGGCTTCAACGCGCCTTCGGGCTCCCTGTCTTCAAACCAGACCGAGACCGGAACCTACACGTCAGACTCTGCCTCCGTCTTCCCCTACCTCAACGCAAGCACACCCCTGTCGATCAACAATGCCTCGGTATACCTGGCGCAGCCGCTCTCGTCCCCGCCAGCAGGGACCAAGGTCACCCCGCTCATCACCGATCCGTCAGGCTTTGCCCTCTCGCTGCTGTACGACTTCGGCGACGGCCGGCAGTACCTCACGCAGACCTTCGACAGCAATCCTTATCTCGTTCACGACCAGGTGCTGGCGTATGGCTTGCTGAACTGGGTCACGAAGGGCCTGTTCCTCGGCCAGTATCACGTGTACGCCTCCGCCTCGGTCGACGACTTCTTCATCAACGACTCGGAGTGGATCCCGGGCACGCCCTGCACCGACCCTGTGACGAAGGACCGCACGCCGCCCGACGCATCCTTCCTGCCGAACTTCCGCCTGAGCGCAAGCGACATGACCTCGCTCGTCAACTGGCAGAGCAACCTGCAAAAGGATCCTCTGCTCTCGACGTTTGCTCTCACTCTTGCCTTCAACGGAATCGGAACCACGGGCAACACGGACTGGACCGGCCTGCCGTCCCCCGGCCGCTCGAACGACGGGCTCGTCATGGCCGTGCCGAGCTACGAGAAGTACTTCCACTGGGTGACGCACACCTTCGATCACCCCAACACGCTGAATGGATTGCACAAGTCCGATACCGGCGGAGACCCGGACACACCGAAGGTGGATTCCATCGATCTCGAGATCCTGACGAATCAGTTCGTTGCCAACGGCTCCGGTGTGAACCTCGACACCGACACAAGCGATGTCGTGGTGCCGCTCCACTTCACCGACTTCAATCCGGCCAACGCTGTCACCCCTGGCGTCACCGGGCTCAACGATCCCCTGGTTCCTTCCTACCTGCAGGCGGACGGGATCCAGTACGCGGTCAGCGATACCTCGGTGGCTACGATCACAAACCCACCGAATAACAACGGACCGAACCCGTCACCGAACGTCGGCATCGTCAACAGCTACGCTCCTGGCATCTATGAGGTGCCTCGCCATCCCAACGCCATTTACTACAATGCCGCGAACTGGAACGATGATCAGGCGGAGTTTGCCTGCATCTACAACAACCCGGTACAGCCTCCGTACAACACGTACACGGCCGCGCAGATCCTCGACTACACAAGCAACGCGTTCGTCGGCAACATGCTGATCGGAGATCTGGACTCGCAGATGTTCCACCAGCCCAACCTCCACGACTACGACGGTCATGGCCACTCGCTGATCAGCGACACCTACGACGCCACGTTCAAGAAGTACGAGGCACTGTATAAGCTGCCCGTCCTGAGCCTGACGATCGATGGGGCTGGCAAGGAGATGAAGGCGCGCAACGCCTACAACCTGTCCGGCATCACGGCCAGCGTTGTTGGAGCCCCCGGCGCCCAGCAGATCGTGCTGACCATGCCCGCATCAGCAGCGGTCCCGAGTGCCACCATCCCCGTCTCAGGAACGGCAAGCTCGGGATCGGAGCTCTACGGTGGAACGAAGATCTCGCATGTGGTAGTCAACGCCGGCCAGAGCATCACCCTGCCGATTCAATAAGCGCCGCCAAAACCCGAATGGCCGAGGATGACACCATGCAAGTGACTGAGAACTCGATCGTAAAAACCGGCGAACGGCAGACCGAGAAGGAACGCTTCCTCGTTCTCGCCGCCGAAGATGCTGAACGTGCGGCGTCAGACGGACTGGAGCTGAACTTCGCTACCTCCTATCGCGGCTTCAGGCGGTTCTTCCTCCTGCTCACCGCCGTAGTCTGCCTCTTCATCGGGACTAACTACGCGATCCGCACCCGCCCCGGTGCAGGCACCGACCGCCGCATCACAGGCGTAGCCTTCACCGGTACCTGCCAGCCATCCGGGGAAGTAAGGGTCTCGGCGCAGGCGCTCGGAACCGTGTCCGCAGTGCTGGTAGAGCCCGGTCAACTGGTCGAAGCCGGCCAGGTGATGCTGCGCATGGACGACCAGGAGGCAGAGGCCGCTCTGCGCGCCGCGGCCCTGCAGCGCAGCACCGCCCTCCATAACCTTTCCTCGCTGCGCAGCAACTACGAGACCACGAAGTCAAAGTTCGTCATCTCGCAGCAGCAGCAACAGCTTCTTCCCTCCCATCAGCTGCGTGACTCTCCAGAGCGTGCACGCGCCACCTACGAACAGGCGCTCAGGAACTTCAATCGCGTCTCCTCGCTGGTGCACCTGGGAGTCATCGCGGAACAGGAGCTTGACAGCCGTGCCATGGAGCTTCGCGTCGCGAAAGACGACCTCGAAAACGCCGAGAAACTCGCAGCCGCTGCAAAAGAAGTCTCAGAGAACCAGATCGCACAGGTGTCAGCCGGCACGCAGGTCGACCGGCAGGGATTGCTGGACGACTTCCAGCACGCCGACCTCAACTTCCGCGAATGCCAGCGCAGGGTCGCGCTTGCAGAGGTGAAATCGCCGGTCAGGGCCGTCGTCGCGGAGGTAAGCGCACACGTCGGCGAACGGCTCTCTGCCGGCGTCCTGCTTGCGCGCCTCGCCCAGCTTCACACCATGGTGGTCGATGTGCCGGTGGCGGCCGCGATGATCACCCAGCTGCATCCTCACCAGACCGCAGTCATCCAGCTGCCGACCATCCCCGTACGCGAGGTCCAGGGAACCGTAAGACTCATCAACCCGTTGCCCTCCGCCAACATGACGCACAGCGTTCTGGTCGAGTTTGCGAACAAGGACCTGACTCTCCTCGCCGGGCAGCCTGCGAAGGTAACATTCGAGGAGCAGTAGACCAATGCCTTTACTCTCGGTGCTGCTTGCAACGGAAGGAACCTTTCCTTTCTACGGTGGTGGGGTCAGCACGTGGTGCGATCGCCTGACGAACGGTCTCCCGCAATTTGATTTCAAGATCTTCGCTGTCACCACCGATCCATTCTCAGCGCCGCGATACACGCTCGCACCAAATGTAAGTGAAGTGGTGCGTGCGCCGCAGTGGGGCCACACCCAGCCCGCTGAATACCAGCCGATGCCGTTAGCGAAGTTCCTCAGAAAGCGCTGGCGCACAACACCTCAGCTGATCGAACGAAGCTTCCGGCCACTCTTTGAACAATTCCTCTGCCTGGTCATGGCTCCCACCTGCAACGCGGAAGAACTGGGTGACGTCCTGCTCTCGCTCCATCTCTTCTTTCTGACCCACGACTACTCGCTTACCTTGAACTCGGAGGTGGTCTGGAAGATCTTTGAGCATGCGATGCGCGCCACTCAGCACGACCGTCCTGCCGGGGTCAACAGTCCCACCTACGGCGAGAACAAGCAGGCCTTCCGGCTGCTCTACCACCTGCTGACAGTGCTCGCGACACCGGTCCCGCAGACCCAGATCACGCACTCCTCGGCCGCCGCCTTCTGCGGCATTCCCTGTGTCCTCGCCAAGCTTCTGCGCGGCACTCCCTATCTCCTGACCGAGCACGGCATCTACGTCCGGGAACAATTCCTGAATCTCAGGGGACAGGTCAAGTCCCTGTTTGTTCGCTGGTTCCTGTTCCGTCTGTGCAACGCCGTCAGTCGACTCAACTACCACTTCGCCGACCAGGTATCCCCGGTCTGCGCCTATAACGTTCGCTGGGAAAGAGAGTTCGGCGTAGACCCCGCGAAGATCTCGGTAATCTTCAATGGCGTCTGCCCGACCAAATTCCAGCCTCAGCCTCCCGCCCCGAAACAGCGCCCGCAGATCTCGACCGTCGGGCTCATCTACCCGCTCAAAGGGCAGATCGACCTCATCAAAGCCGCGGCCATCCTGAAGCGTTCCGTGCCGGATCTCGAGGTCCGCATCTTCGGAGCAGCTACAGACAACGCGTACTTCAGCCAGTGTCAGGAACTGGTTAGTCAGCATCATCTGGAGTCTCACGTCACCTTCTGTGGTCTCACGAAGACGCCCTGGCAGGTCTACAGCGACGCAGACCTGATCGCACTGCCAAGCATCTCCGAAGGATTCCCCTACGTAGTAGTTGAGGCGATGATGTGCGGTGCGTCCATCGTCGCAAGCGATGTAGGGGGCGTCAGAGAAGCGCTTGGCGCGGCCGGTGCACTCACCCCTTCACGGAACCCGCAGGCGCTTGCCCAGACCCTGGACTATCTCCTGCACAACCCGCAGGAAAGATCGCGCCTCGGCGCTCTGGCACTGATCCGTGCACTCGACCTTTTCACCGAAAAGCGATTCCTGCGCAGCTACGAACAAACCTACCTCAACCTCTTTCTGGGAGTACGTTCGCGTATGCCCCAGCTTCGCGCGTGACCCCTATGATAAGCCTGCTCGTTAAATCCCTGGTATTTGCCATGACCGCCCTTGCGCAGGCCGCGCCTCTCGCGGCTCAAGAGACTTCGCTCCCGAAGATGAACGTGGCCTTCTTCTACGGTTATCCCAGTCTGATTAACGGAGCACAGGGAAACATCCAAAAAGCCGTGTCAGCCTTTGCGCCTTATAACGTGATCGTGCTGGGCGATGGCGTTCAGTTCAACACCAGGGTGAAGAAGCGCCGCCCGGTCGGTGTAGGAGCGATCGAGTATCAAAGGAGCAGGCAGATCGCTGCAGCGATTCTCGAGCAAAGGCCGCATACAGACATCTACGGCTACATATCGCTTGGCGATACGCAGGCGCTTCCAGGAAGTGAAGTCCAGCGGCGCATCCATCTATGGAAAGACTTCGGCGCGACCGGTATCTTCCTCGACGAAGCAGGCTACGACTGGCGCATCGTGACCCGCAACCGGCAGAACAGTGCGCTCAACGCGGCGCATTCCCTGGGCATGAAGGTCTTCATCAACGCCTACTATCCGGACAGTCTTCTCAATCAACAAAAAAACCTCAGGAAAAATTCGAAGACCGAAGAAGTCGCTTTGCAGCCGCACGACCTGCTTCTCCTCGAATCCATGCCGGTAAAGAATGGCATCTACGTCTCGGCGGAAGAGTGGCGTGCACGGCTTGACCAGGCGTTACGCGTCAGGAACGCATTTGGCACCAGGATTGTTTCTCTCGCAACCGGAACCCGCGAGCACCCGCTCGATCAAGGGCAGGTAGCCTACAGCTGCTGGAACGCCTGGATGTTCGAGTTGGACGGCGTAGCCTGGGCAGACTCGACCTATTCCTCCAACAGCGTCCTTTCCGTGCCGGCCTGCAACGACCTCGCAACGGTGCGGGCACTTGGTCCACGCTCGCCGCTCGCGGTCGCAGAAAGCGATCGCTTCACCCGGCAGAGCACGCAAGGAACGGTGACGCTTGATGTCGCACGCAACAGCGTGCAGGTAGCGCCTAAACGTGCCGAACACCTCGCAGCAAACGATAAAAAACAATCGAAGGAGGGGCTTGCCAGTGTACTCAGTCGATGAAGTAGCGGAAACACTGCAGCTGACCGCGCCAGACGCGCTGGACGCCTTCGAAGTGGCCGCATTCCTTGAGTCGCTGGGAGTGACGGACGGTATCTCGATGCGTATGGGTTACAACGATGTCTTCCATCTTGCGGCTCATCTTTACGACACGGAATATAAGGAGCGCATCCTCGAACCGGCCTCCGCCCCGGAAAAGCAAAGCGGAAGCGAGTTTCTGAAGGAAGCAAAATGCCTGTTGCGGAAGATCACCACGGGCCTCGGGTACTCTCTCCCCTGGATCCTGCTCACCGCGGTCGAAACGCTTTCACCCTACGCGCTTGACGTGCCTGCAGCGCTCGGGAGCGCACTCACGCTGGCGCTCATCGCAAGCCTCGTAACCACCGGCGGCTTTGTCCAGGTCATCACCCGCGACACCAGCTTCATGCTTGGGATGAGAGAGCCATTCCTTGCTCGCAGATCAGCAGCCCACCTGCTCCGCCTGGGTCTGGCAAGCACCATCGTGTTTGCTGTAGTCGCCTGCTTCGGCAGCCTGTACTTCCACTTCTTCGGTGCGCGAGAGCTGGCGCTTGCGGCCATGTACTACGTCCTCTTCTCCGTGCTCTGGATGACCTGCGCCGCCCTCTGCGCGCAAGGCCTTGGTCTCGCCATCCCGATGATCCTGCTGGGAACCGGCATCGCAGCCTTTGAAGCGCATGTCATATGGAAACTTCCTACCGTCGGAACCTTGCTGGTGTGGCCTCTGCTTGCTGTAGCCACTGCGCTCACCACCTTTGCATGGCAAGCCCGCAGACTGTGTCAGCGCCAGGTGGCAAAGGCCGTCAGCACCGGGCCGGGCGAAGCAGTCCATCTGTATTCACTGCTGCCGGTCTTCTTCTACGGCACCGCCTACTTCAGCTTTCTCTTCCTCGACCGCCTGTGCGCGGGCAGCTCCGTGCCGTGGAACTCCGGGCTTAGTTTCGGCGTGGACCCGGTCTACAAGCACGCCATGGATCTCTCGCTGTTCAGCTTCCTGCTTACGGCGATCGTCGTCGAATACCTCACGGACGTCTTTCTTCGCAGATGGTGGAGCCGGATCAGCCGGACCGAGGCCGGCCGCGCAGCCCTCGTCACCAGGCATCTTCGTGGGCGCTACTGCGGGCTCTTGGCGGTGGTTGCCGTCACCTTCGCGACGTGCCTCGCAGCAACCTACTACTACGCGATCCCCGCCATGCACCTCGCGCCTTCACCCCAGCTCAGAAACATCATCGTCCTGGGAGGTGCCGGATACCTTGTGCTATCGACCTGCCTCTTCGCCAACATCGTGCTGATCAGTGTCGATGCGATCCGGGATGCCACCAAGGGTGCGACCCTCGGCATCGCGGCAAACTTTCTCGTTGGCTATACCTTGAGCCACTCGCTTTCCATGCAATTCGCGGCAGCGGGCCTGCTTGCCGGGTCCTGCCTCTTCGCATGGCACGTTCATCGTTCAGTCTGGCGCCTGCTTGCGCATCCTGATTACCAGTTTTCCCTGGTGTAGCTATGTCAACGATTCAAACCATCGCGGCGTTGTGGGGCCTTGCTGTCTATGGTGCGACGTCGTGCATCATCCCGGCATGCGTCTGGCGCAGCCAGCAATCGCTGGTAAGCCGGCTCGTGCTCGGGGGCCTGCTATCGACCGCCTTCTGGTTGGCCGCGGCCTTCTGCCTGGCCACGATCCATAGCTTCAATGCCCCTATTCTGCTGCTGGTCTGGCTGCTTACCTTGCTGCTTCTCAGGCGTTATCAGGCAGGCGTACCGCTCACCAGGGTGACAGCCGCTTCGCCGGAGCAACTGCTCGCAGTGCTCAACCGGCTTCGGCAGTGGGGACATGGTCAGGATGGCTCCTTCTCGCTCGCAACAGCCATCAGGGAAAGCCGCCTGGTCTCGAGGATCGCACAGGGCCTCAGCCTCATGCCGACAGCATCCTACGTTGCCCTGGTTGGCCTCGGCCTGGTGACGGCGTTTGTCGCGGTTGTCCAGATCAATGCGCTTCATGGCATCCGGATGGATAACTCCGACGGTTATGTCTCTCTTCTCAGAACACGCGAGCTGCTGCTGAATACCCACGTGGCTGCCCGCCCCTTCGTCGGCCCGGCCATCGCCGCGTCGCTCTCGCTCGTAAGCGGGGTGGATCCTCTTCCGCTCCTGCGCATGCTCGCAATCCTCATCCCCTTCCTGCTCGCCGTCGCGCTCGGCAGGTTCGTCTTCCTTGCTTCGAGATCCCTGGTGGCCGCGGCCGTTACGATCTACATCGCGGGCGCAGTTCCCGTCATCGACGTCCTCACGAAGCTGCTCAGCTTGCCCGCTGTGGACCTGAAGTCTCTGCTCCCGTACCTTGCCTCGCTCCCCGACAAGAACCTGCAGTGGCAGATCCTCCTCCTGACATTCACACTCTGGATGACCATCCTGCTCGA
This sequence comes from uncultured Acidobacteriaceae bacterium, assembly GCA_964247475.1. Lineage (GTDB taxonomy): Bacteria > Acidobacteriota > Terriglobia > Terriglobales > Acidobacteriaceae > Edaphobacter. The sequence continues at coordinate 9,489 of CAXTUS010000045.1, forward strand.
TCGCCCCAGGGTGAAAGCCACCGCGGAGATCGCCACTGCGACAGGGGCCTGTGTGCTGGTCATCGTCTCCGCAGAGCCCAGGCTGCTTCTGATCGTTCCACTCCTCGGATACCTCTGCCTCAGCAGGACTCCGCGGTGGATCCTGGGAGTGCTCTTTACCGTCGTGTCGCTCATGCTGCTGATCCTGCAGACCGATGCTCCGATCGTCGCCTCCGCGCTCCCCGACCTGCTTACGGTGTCGCTCGCGATCCTCCTCGGACTCATCACGTTCTGCCTCGAATACCTGCTCGTACAAATGGCAGGCGTGTGGGCACGCACCATCCCGGCCTTCGGCTGGCTGGTCCTGGCCGTTCTATGGCTGCCACCCGAAGCCGCCACGCAGCACTCACTCGAATACGAATCCATCGCCGAAAACGCAAGCCTCATCGCGGAGCAGTTTCCGCACGAACGCTGGATCATCGCCGCACCGGTCGAGCAGCTTGCGGAAATCTATTCCCTCGGAGCCTTCGAGGACCTGGCCTCGCTTGTCGAGAAGGCCGGCATCAACGATCTATCCAAAGCACTGAAATATGGGGATAACTACGATGACCTGTTTATCTTTGTTGAGAAGTCGCCCTTCAATCTCTTCAACTCCGAACCGGCCTCTGTCGCGTTCCCTGTACTCGTCGATAGCACCTACCGCAACTACCGCTCTCCAGCCGGACGCGCCAGCCTGGAGTCCCGTGCGCTTCACCTTTGCGAGAGCTACCGGTCCACCCACCGCAACGTCAGCATCTTCTTTGAAGACGAACACACCCGTATCTACAGAATTCGTCTCACGTTACCCAAAGGGTCAACCACGTGAAGCTGTAGAGATCCCGTCAACGATGCGTTTTTGCATGTCTTTGCCTTGCCGGCAGATAGGTGGAGTATGAGTCGCTTCCTGATTACAGGTGTCGCTGGATTCATCGGTTCAAGTCTTGCTCATGCCCTGGTTCGATCCGGGGAGAACGTGAGAGGCGTTGACAACCTCAGCAGTGGATCACTGTCCAATCTCCGCGGGCTCGAAGCGGACATGGATCTTCGATGTGTCGATATCCGCGACGAAGCAGCAATGCGCGACGCCTGCGAGGGAGTCGACTATGTGCTGCATCACGCGGCCATCGCGTCGGTGCCCCAGTCCGTCAACGACCCGCTCGAGACGAACGCAGTCAACGTCACAGGCACGCTCAACCTCCTGGTTGCAGCACGGGATGCAGGAGTGAAGCGCATCATCTTCGCCGCTTCATCCGCTGCATACGGAAGTGGAAGCGATTCACCCTGCCGGGAAACCATGCCGGCCAGGCCGCTTTCGCCGTACGCCGTACAGAAAGTGATGGGCGAAGCCTATGTACGGACCTTCTCCGAGTTGTTCGGACTTGAGGGTGTTTGCCTGCGCTACTTCAACATCTTTGGCCCTCGGCAAAGTGCGAGCTCGCCCTACTCCGGGGTCATCGCATGCTTTATCCGGCAGATGATCGAAGGTAAAACGCCAACCATCTACGGCAATGGAGAACAAAGCCGGGACTTCACTTTTATTGATAACGTCGTTTCCGCGAATATCCTGGCGTGCCAGGCGCCAGCTTCAAAGGTCAACGGTCGCGTCTTCAACATAGGCTGCGGTGCAAGCCAGAGCCTCAACACCCTCTACGAAACCCTTGCCGTGGAGCTGCAGCATCGCGGAACACCGCGTTATCAGCCCGCGCGCCTAGGCGATGTCCTTCGTTCAGAAGCGGACGTCATGCAGGCGAAACTCTGGCTCAACTACGAGCCCAGGGCTACCTTCGAGGATGGTCTCCGCCAGACCGTCGACTGGTACCTGCAGCAGGGTGGGCTGACCGGCACGAAAGCACAGACCGGCTGGCAGCAGAACAGGGAGTTGGCCGCTGAGTTCGCCAACTGATCGCATGGTAGTCCGGTCCCGCGGCAGCTGGTCTGCTGCCCTGGGAACCGGACTTTTCCTGCCCCAAGGCACACCTCGAGGTAATCCGTGAATATCCTGAAGCTCTCCTCACTCGTACCGTTTGCTCTCTGCTCTTATGCTCCCCTTTTCTTCGTGAGCGCTCCCCAGCAAGAACAAGCGTCCGCCGTCCTCGAGGTCTACGTTGCAGTCGATGGGAGTGACCAGAATCCGGGAACGAAGCTGCATCCCTGGCGAACCATTCAGCACGCGGCCAGCAGGCTGCGTCCGGGCGAGATCGTGAACGTTCGCGCCGGGGTCTATCACGAGAGCGTCGATATCGCTCAATCCGGCAGCAAAGCCGGTGGCTTCATCCTGTTTCGCAGCTATCCGGGGGAGCACGCGGTCCTGGATGGAACGGGCGTCCGAATCGTGGATGGACAGCAGCGTGGATTGTTCGCCATCCATAACAGCAGTTACCTCCGCATCGATGGTTTCGAACTGCGAAACTATCGCAGCTCCAGCGTGAACGCGGATCCCGCGGGAATCAGCATCGATGGCGCTGGAGAGCAGATCGAACTTACAAACAACCATGTGCACGGCATCGGGACCAGCGCTCGAGGAGCTGACTGCAACTCAGGATCCGGGCATACAGCGGATGCGTTCGGAGTTGTGGTCTATGGAAACCAAAGTCCTGCAGCCATCAGTCACCTGCTGATCGACGGCAATGAGTTGGATCACCTGCAAACCGGCTGCAGCGAGGCCCTGAGCGTGAATGGAAACATCGATGGATTCACCATCACGCGAAACCGGCTTCACGATACCAGCAACATCGGGATGGATGTGATCGGCTTTGAGGGTGTCTCGCCAAACCCGAAGTACGATCAACCACGTGGAGGTTTAATCGCCGCCAACCAGGTCTCTCATGTCAGCGTCCAGGCGAATGCCGGCTATCCCGGGGGAGACTTCAGCGCGGATGGCATCTATGTCGATGGCGGATCAGGCGTCGTCATCGAGCGCAACGTTGTAGATACTGCGGACATCGGCATCGAGGTAGCAAGCGAAGCACCCAATCGTACGAGCAGCCAGGTGGTGGTAAGAAATAACCTTGTATTTCATAACAACAGCGCCGGAATCAGCATAGGCGGATACGACTCCAATGGGGGCGGCGCGGATAACGTCAGCGTCGTCAATAACACGCTGGTCGAGAACGACACGCAGCAAACCGGCAGCGGTGAGTTGCAGATCCAGCATCACTCCAGCAACATCCGAATCGCGAACAACCTGCTCAAAGCCGGGCAGCAGGGTCTCCTGCTGAACAGCCCGTACAAGTTGACGGCCGCCAGGATCGACTTCAACCTTTACGACGTCGCCTCCGACAGCGTGGAGCCGAACTGGGTCTTCGCAGGCTCCACCTTCAATCGTTTCGCAACCTATCGCGCCTCCTCGCAGCAGGAGAGCCATTCGCTCTATGCAGAGCCCGGCTTCGTCAACGCTGCCGCGGAGCAGTTCGAACTCACTGCATCCTCAGCCGCTCTCAGGCGGGCGATTAACCTGGGGAACTCAGTCATCGGGACCCGGGACCTTGCAGGAAATGTAAGAACCTGGCTGGGAAAAGTAGACATCGGGGCCTATCAATGGAAGCCTTAGAAACTTGTCGAGCGGAAATGCACGATGGAGCAACCAGGATGCCGCGGTTGGTGGCCACACGCGCGGCCCTCGACCGACACTGGCCCGGCCTGCGCTTGGTCTCGATCGTTGCGCTTGGTTTGCATGCCTGCTGCGCCATCGCCCAGTTCAAAGATTCAAGCATCCGCCAACGGCTTCCGCAGTGGCGAAACCCACTGGACGCGTACCGCGCGCAGCACGTGGCTGAACCAGACTTCAGCAACTCGCCAAGGCTCGATGCGCTGATCAAGGATGGCGTACTCACCCTGTCTCTGCCGGATGCCATCAGCCTGGCGCTCGAAAGCAATCTCGACCTCGTCATCGCTCGATATAACCTGCCGATTGCTCAGGCTGACCTGCTTCGCACAAGGGCGGGCGGCACCTTTCGCGGGGTCAATACAGGCGTCGTCCAGAACACTCCAGGAGGCGGCGTGGGCAGCTTCAGCGCGGAGTCCGGCAGCGGTGCGGGTGGTACCTCGGGGGGCGCGGGCGGCGCCGGGACCGGGGCCTCGGGCCTGGTCGAATCCACGCTTGGAACCGGGACGCCGGTGCGTCTGTACGATCCGGTTCTTTCGGTGAATGGCTCGCTCGAACACTCTGCCCAACCGCTTTCAAACGAGTTCGGTTACGGGGTGCCGCTGCTCCGTCTGAATACAATCCAAGGCAATATTAATTACTCTCAGGCATTTCCAACCGGTACCCAGGTCACCTTCGGCCTTCAGGATGCGCGTCTTACAGAAAACAATCAGTTCACCCTGCTGAATCCGCAACTCCTCACTTCGTTCCGCGTGGCGCTCCAGCAGGAGCTACTCGCCGGCTTCGGTCCCGGACCCAACCTTCGCTATCTCCGGATAGCGACTAATAATCAAAAAATCTCAGACGTAGCTTTTGAGTTACAGGTGATTGCCACGGTCAATCAGATCGCCAACCTGTACTGGGACCTGGTCAGTGCCTGTGAAGAGGAAGAAGTACGCAGCAAGTCGCTGGACTATGCCAGGCAGACGCTCGACCTGGCACGGAAGCAGCTAGACCTGCGATCCGCCGCTCCGATCGAGATCATGCGCGATGAGGGCGAGGTCGCGAACCGGGAACAGGACCTGGCGATCGCACGCTCGCAGCTGCAGCTGCAGGAGCTGCTGATGAAAAATGCAATCACCCGCAAACTGGAGGATCCTCTGCTCGAGGCAATGCCCGTCAGACCTGCCAGGTATGCCACCGCAGCCGACGCAGGTGCCGCCCGGGTCGATGCGGTCACCGAGGATCTGGTCGGGGAAGCGCTGGGCCGGCGGCTCGAACTGAAGGAGTCGGATATCGATCTTGACAGCAGAAATCTCAGCAGAAAGGCGGCAGAGAACGCGCTCCTCCCGTCCCTTTCCCTGAATGCTTTCTACGGTGGTTCCGGCATAGGCGGAACGCCCACCACCCTGGCGGCGACTTCAACCGCTGTTTATCCGCCGGGAGCCGCCGGAGCGTTTTCGAATGCCTTCAACAACTCGGCGCCCGACTACTACGTCGGGCTCTCCCTGCAGGTCCCGCTGCGCAACCGCATCGCAAGGAGTGACCAGTTACGCGCGGAGCTGGAGTCCAGGCAGGCGGAGGTTCGCGTCATGCAGCTGCGTAAGCAGATCAGGATAGAAGTACGCAACGCACAGTACGCCCTGGCAGAATCGGGCGCTCGGGTAAGAGCCGCGACGAAGGCGCGAGACATCGCTCGGAACACCTTTGACATCATGACGAAGCAGCAGAGCCTGGGTGCGGGCTCGGAGTTGCAGACGCTTCAGGCGAGACATGATCTCGCGAACGCGGAGTCCTCCGCAGTCCAGGCGCGCAACGCCTACGAGAAAGCCTCCCTTGAACTCGATCGTGCGATGGGCAGAACACTTGACAGCAACAATGTTTCGATCGAGGCCGCCCGGCGTGGAGCCGCGACCGATGCTGTTCACCACTTCGGACAATCGCTGAGAAACTAGCGGAACACGCTCGAGAGCCCTGCTGACCCCGAGCCTCGCAGGACGCGAGGGGCTGCGGGGTGCGCAGCGGCCGTGCAGCGTCTTTCCGGAGCATGCCGGGGGCAGTGCAGCGTCGCTTCCCGGGGGGTGCCTGCGCAGTGCAGCGTCGATTCCAGGGCGTGCCTGGGGCAGTGCAGCGTCGATTCCCGGGCGTGCGCCGCGCCTGCAAGGGGCCTGACGGGCACGCGCGCGCTGCCGCGCAAAGGGTGCGGACTACAACTTAGGCATCCGTCGAGCCCAACCAAAGGGCCCTTTGCCTTGTCCCCCGATCCGCCTATGGTTGAGCACGAAGAGACCTCTCCACGCAGAGGGTGTCTCAACTGTCTTTTTTCGCTGCGGAACGGATGGACTGATGATGATCTCCCCTGGAAGACCTGGATCGCCTGCTGCATTGAAGTGCTCCACCCGGATAGCCCTGGTCGCGTCGCTCACCGGGATCGTTGCAATCACCGGCTGCGGCGCTGGCTACACCAAGGGCTTCGCATCAGCAATCTCCGCGGCGACCAACACAATCAGGCTGGGCGAGAGCCTGCAGCTTCAGACTTCGACCGAGATCACAGGCTCTGCCGACCAGTTCTGGGTGAACGGCGTCGCGGGTGGAAATGCGCTCGTCGGCACCGTGGATGCGAAGGGAATGTACACGGCTCCTGCCGTCTTGCCGTCCCCGGATCACGTCGTCACCATCACCAGTCTGGCGCAGAACTTTCCCGGAGATAGGAAGGGAAACTTCCAAGTTAACCTTCTTAATCCCATTCCGGTCATCCAGTCGGTGACGCCCGCAAAGCTGGCCGAGGGCGCGACCACGATCACCATCGAGGGTGCGAAATTTGTCCCGGGCGCGCAGATGATGTGGAACGGGAGCCCGGTCCAGACGAACTTCATCTCGAGCAGCCAGCTGGCGGCTTCGATCCCGGCCGCGAAGCCCGGCACCTACTCGCTCACGGTCAGCAATCCGGAGCCTGGCGCAGCCTGCGCGCCGAATATCTCTGAGGTGGTTGCCCCGGGGCAGGTCGCGGTCAGCATCCAGACCGCGGCGGGGACTGCCGTGCGTGTGACGCACACGTTGAAGGTGACGTCGCAGGTGGTGGGGGCGGGGAACTCGGGAGTGACCTGGCTGGTGAACGGGTCGGCCACGGGCGATGCGCAGATCGGAACCATCGTCGGCAATGCGGATGGCAGCGTGGTCTACACCGCGCCCGCGGTCGTGCCC
>CAXTUS010000045.1:16303-25982 GCA_964247475.1 uncultured Acidobacteriaceae bacterium
GTGCCGAGCAACGTGGTGCAGCTGACGGCGCAGAGCAACGATAACCCCGCTGTCGTCGCCACCCAGAACATCGAGGTCTACAACCCGATCCCGGTGCTCACGTCGGCCACCCCGCGTACCTGGGCGTTAGGGCCGGCCACCTCTGTGCTGACGGGCTCGAACTTCATCGAGGGCGCGCAGGTGCTGGTGAACGGCCATCCGGTTTCGACGACGTTCAACAGCGGCACCCAGCTGACGGCGAGCTTCGATCTCACAGAGGCCGGGGCGCTCGATCTGCAGGTGCTGAACCCGGCGCCCGGGCCGGCCACCTCGACCGACTTGATCGCCCAGGTGAGCGACACCCGGTCGGACCCGGTGGTGACACCCGCCGATGCTTCGCGGTTCCTGGCGCAGGCTACCTTTGGCGCCACCGATGGCGACATCCATCATGTCTCCCTGGTGGGCTACCAGGCGTGGTTGAACGAGCAGTTCAACCTGCCGCAGACCCTGCATGAACCGGCGGTGGAGCAGGCGATCACGATCAACAATCCGCCCTGCGCGAGCAATGACCTGATGTGCAACGGCATCCTGTTCATCCGCACCAACACCAACGAGCGGTATCTGCAGCAGAGCTTCTGGCAGCAGACGCTGACGGGGAACGACCAGCTCCGGCAGAGGGTCAAGTATGCGTTGTCGGAGATGATGGTGGTCTCTGACACCAACGATGCGTTGAGCAAGATGCCGCGCATGGCAGCCACCTACTACGACTTGCTTGGCACGAATGCGTTCGGCAACTTCCGCAAGCTGCTTGAAGACGTGACCCTGAGCCCGGCGATGGGCACCTTCCTTTCGACCCTCGGCAACGACAAGGGCGATGCCACGCGCGACCCGGACGAGAACTATGCGCGCGAGGTGATGCAGCTGTTCACGATCGGGCTCTACCAGCTGAACCAGGATGGCACGCAGAAGCTCGATGCAGCAGGCTCGCCGATCCCGAACTATTCGAACACTGATGTGATGGGGCTGGCGAAGGTGTTTACCGGCTTCAGCTGGAACGCTCCCGGTCCGCGGAGTGAGAAGCTCTGGTCGTACTGGGATATGTATGTCGGGCCTGGCTATGGCCAGGACATGCTGCCCATGCAGCCCTTCCCGAACCACCACTCGACCGCCGAAAAGGACTTCCTGGGGGTCACGATTGCTGCGAGCGGCAACTCCGACCCTGCGGGCGATCTGAAGATCGCGCTCGATACCTTGTTCATGCACCCGAGCCTGCCGCCCTTCTTTGCGAAGCAGATGATCCAGCACCTGGTGACCAGCAACCCGAGCCGGGCGTATGTGAGCCGGGTAGCGGGCGTCTTCATCGACAATGGGCGTGGTGTGCGCGGCGACATGAAGGCCGTGCTCACAGCGATCCTGCTGGATGACGAGGCGCGCAACACGGCGGCGGCGCGTGCGAATCCGCAGGCAGGCAAGGTGAGGGAGGCGTTGATCCGCTACACCGAGTGGGCGCGTGCCTTTACGGCGCAGTCGCGCACGGGCGTCTTCGACCTCCATTCGTCGGAGAGTCCGATCTCCGGTCTTGGAGAGATGTGGTACCGTTCGCCGAGCGTCTTCAACTGGTTTGCGCCGGGCTTTGTTCCACCCGGCACCAGCATTGCGCAGGCGGGCCTGGTGGCGCCCGAGATGCAGATGACCGACGTCTCCTCGGTGGTCGGCTACCTGAACTACATGCAGACGGCGATAGGCGGGGACGCTACCCAGGGGCCGGATGTGTTCTCCGATTATTCGGCTGAGGTTGCGATCGCCAGGGACGCCAACCAGCTCCTGGACCGGCTGAACCTGCTGTTGATGGCGGGCTCGATGGACAGCGCGCTGCGTGCGCAGATCGCCGCGGCGGTCAATGGTATCTCGATCCCGACGGGCGACGCGACAGCCGTGCACAATGCGCTGATCTCGAGGGTCAAGACAGCGATTTATCTGACCATGGCGTCGCCGGCTTTCTGCGCGCAAATCTGAATTGCAGCAGAACTGAAGGACAGCAGGACGAAGGCGCGCAGGGCACGGCGCCCGGATTGGAAGAAGGAGCCTTTACGATGACGAAGCATCAGCAATCCCGGCGGCAGTTTCTGCGCAACGCGTCCATGGCATCGATGGCTGGTTTGACGGTCAGCCCGTTCCTGCTGGAGCTGAACTCGGTGGCGGCCATGGCGCAGGGGAGCGGGCCTGCCGACTACCGGGCGCTGGTATGCATCTTCCTGCAGGGCGGCAACGACGGCCACGGGACGGTGATCGCCACGGACGCCGAATCCTTCAGTGCCTTTACGACGGCGCGCTCGGGGGCGGCGGGGCTTGCCTACAACCAGGGCGACCTGCTGCCGATCACGTTGAAGACGCCGCAGAGTGGGCGCACCTTTGCGTTGAACCCTTACCTGGGCGGTGTGCAGAACCTGTTCAACGCGGGACGCGCCGCCATTGTTTCGAACACGGGGACCTTGATCGCCCCGACCACCAAGGCGCAGATCCAGGCGAACTCGGTGCCTTTGCCGGCGTCGCTTTACTCGCACTTCGACCAGAGCGCGGCATGGCAGGCGATCACGTCCAGCATCGGCAGCGCGGCGCATACCGGATGGGGCGGTGCGATGGCCGACCTGATCTCCACCCAGAACACGAACTCGAGCTTCACCTGCATCTCGACCTCGGGCGAGGCGCTGTTCCTGGCTGGGCAGAACACCTTTCAGCTGAATGTCACGGGCGCGGGCGCGGTCCCGGTGAGCGGCCTGGCGAAGCCACTCTTCGGCTACCGTGCGGGCACCAGCGCGCTTTCCTCCATCCTGACCGCGGAAGAGACGAACCTGTTCGCGAAGGAGTATGCGGTGATGGTGAACCGATCGGTGGCGGCGCAGTCAAGCCTGGCGGGCGCGATGCTGCCGGCGGGCTCGACCGGGGTGCCGAATCCGCCGCAGTTTCTGAACCCGATGACGAATGCGATGACCAACAACAACCTTGCCGTGTCGCTGCAGACGGTGGCGCGCGTGATCGCGGGCCGCGCGAACCTCGGGGTAAGCCGGCAGATCTTCTACGTGCAGCTGGGCGGTTTTGACATGCATGACAACCAGGCTCCGCAGCACGCGAGCCTGCTGACGCAGTTAGGCTCGGCGCTTGAGTATTTCGACGGGCTGATGGTGGCGGCCGGACTGAGCAACCAGGTAACGACCTTTACCGCTTCCGACTTTGGCCGCACCCTGACCGCGAACAGCGATGGCACGGATCATGGCTGGGGGAGCCATCACCTTGTGGTCGGAGGCGCGGTGAACGGGCAGGATATGTATGGGCAGTACCCGGTGATCGGCACCAACCAGGCGAATGACATGGGTGCGGGCAGGCTGATCCCGACGACCTCGGTCGAGCAGTATGCGGGGACGCTGGCGCGGTGGCTGGGGCTTTCGCACGGCCAGGTGAAGCAGGTGTTTCCGAACTTCGGCAACTTCGGAACGGATCCTTATCTTTCGTTCATGGGGTAGCATCTGTCGTTCGCGGGGTAGCTTCGTTCGTTCATGGCATAGCGCCGGGGTGCGGGAAGCGAGCTGCTTTTCATGCTCTCGGGGGGCGTGGGGCAAAGAGACAGGCAGCCGGCGCCCCGGGGAAGGGCGGGCTGCCTGTTTGTGTTCATCCTCTGGTGCGGAGGTTAGTTCAGCTTCTTCAGCTCTTTCAGCAGCTTGCAGGCATCGAGGGTGCCGAGGCCGGAGGCGTCGTCAAAGCCTTTTTCGGCCGCGTAGCCCCAGTTGTCTCCACGGTTGAGCTTGCTGGTGGCAGCGGCGCCGAGCTGGTAGAGAGCCGGGTTGATCTGGCCGATGCGTGATCCCAGACCCTGGGACAGCAGTGCCGTAACCCCGTTCAGCTGCGGAGCAACAAAGCTGGTGCCGCCGTTGAAGCGGAAGAGATAGCCGCCCTGCACATACTGGTAACCGCTTTCAGGGTCGGCGTCCGCAGAGATGTCCGGCAGATTTCTCCCTGCGAACTTCGAGGGCAGGATCTTCTGGACGACGCTGCCGCTGCCGAAGTCCGCGGCAAAGTACTGGCCGGGCTCGGTCTTGCGGACTCCATCGACGTGCTGCTGGTACCAGGGGCGCGCGAAGTAGGAGCTGACGCCGCCGCCTCCGCCCACCGAGAAGAAGCTGGACAGCGGGTAGATGGAGCCAAGGCCCTGGTCTGCGGCCTGGGTCGCAATGTAATCCCATGCCCAGGCGCGTTCGTGATTGACCTTCAGGCTCAAGCTGCCGATTTGTGCGGAGAAGGGGAGCGTGGTGCCCCCGGCTGCGGTGACGAGCGGATCGTTTGCCGGCATGTCCACCGCATAAGGAGCGTTGCAGACCGGGAAAAGCGGGGAAGGGTTGCCGAAGGCGGGGCAGCCGCGAACCGTGTCGAAGGAGCCCGAGTCGCCGGAAGCGGCGTAGACGGTCTGACCCTGGATGGCCATCTCGAGGAAGGCATCGTGGTAGGAGTTGAGTATGCCGGTCCCGTTCGAGGACGGATCACCGGGCGCGGCAAAGTAGTCGAGCTCGGGGCCTCCCCAGCTGGTCGAGATCGTATCGGCCACGTTTTCCGATGCGGCCACTTCAAAGGCATCGAGGAAGCCGAAGCCGTTGTTGGGGCCGACGTAGACGCGCACGTGCGCTTCGGGCGCGATCGCGCCCGAGTACTCGACGTCGAGGTCGGTTTCCCCTTCGCCGTCGTTGTTGTTCGTGGTGGCTTCGGTGCCGCCGTCCACGTCGACGATGCTGATGCGCTTCTGCGAGACTTTGAGCCCGATCGCATCCCAGAAGAGGTAAGCATCGGCCGGATTGAAGGTGTTGAGGGTGACGATGCCGATGGTCTTGCCCGCGCCGGTCAGACCATCGTGGTAGAGCGGGTCGACATGGTAGTTCTTCACAAAATCCGCTGGCAGGTAGGTTCCCGGGGTGCCCCCTTCGAGGAGCGAGGGGATGGCCCTGGGCCTGATGCCGTGATTCAGCTTCGATTCCATCCTGTTCGGGTGCGCAACGTGAACGGTGTCGAGGCCGCCGACGGCGCGGACGACTCCCTGGAGCTGCTTCGGCAGGGTGATGGGGGTCTGCGCGGCAAAGCCGGTCTTGCCGTTGATCGTGGTGCGTGCGAGCTTGGTGCCGAGCGCTTTCTGGGCGGTGCCGACGGTGCCAAGCACCTGGATGCCGAGGTGGTTGGGGAAGACGTAGGCGATTCTGAAGCCAAGCTGCTCAAGGCTGCTCTCGATGGCCGCGATGTCCTTGTCCGAGGCGGCGTAGTGGTTTACGAACTCTGAGACGGTGAAGAAGCGGTGGAAGTCTGGGGAACCGGGCGTTTGGATCGATTTTGCCCTGGCTTCGGCACGGTTGGGGAACTTGGGTGCGACGTAGAAGGTGAGGGCGAGGGGATTGCCGACGGCAATCTCCGGGCTGGGGGCCGAAGCTCGTGATTGTCCCCAGCCGGATGCGGCGCCGGCTGTGGCAAGCAGAAGAGCGCAAAGCGAAAAACGCATGATTCACCTCTGAAAACGAATGGGCGACTCCCAAAATGGGAATTACCGGTACCACCTTTGAAGAATTGTTGGATCATACGGGAAGAATTGGTCGAATAATAGGTAATTCTTTCTCGTTACTTTAAGCGCAATTGCAACGTTTAAACCGTAGACTGATGGGCCGTCAGCCGCATGTTTTTGCCCTCGGGATTGCTCCGGATTTGCCTCCGGATCGCTCCGAATTGCGCAGGATTGCTGCCGGAACGCTCCGGATTGCGCAGGATCACACCGGATCGCTTCGGGTTCGCGCGGGAGGCTGTCCGTTCGGCCTGAACAGCCTGGGGGCGGGCACCCAAAAGCCCGGCCCGGGTATCAGAAGGTGGATGATCGAGACGCTTGAAGCGCCACGGACGCAAGTGGAAAGCAGGCTGTGGCGGCCGCGCCGGGTGCTGATTACCCCGGACGCGCTGGCGCTGGAGTTTGGCAAGTCGATGCTGGCGCGTGCGGAGGCGCTTGGCGCGGAGGTGATCCGGCTGAAGGCGAACCGGCTGACCGGGCTGACGGCGGATGACGAGCGCAAGGCCTATGCGCACGCGAAGACCACGTTGGCGATCGTGGTCTCGCCGCCCGGTCAGCGCCGTCTGCAGCCGATTCCGCCGTCTGCCGACTGGCAGTTCCACCTTGCGCAGGGCTGCCCGGCGCACTGCCAGTACTGCTACCTGGCGGGCTCGTTGAGCGGGCCGCCGGTGACGCGCGCTTACGCGAATCTGCCGGAGATTCTTGAGGGTTTGTATGAGTATGCGGGCAAGGGGACGATTACCTCGAAGTCGCGCGACCGGGCGGAAGAGGGCACGACGTTTGAGGCCTCCTGCTATACCGACCCGCTGGGGATTGAGCACCTGACGGGAGCGCTGGCGGAGTCGATCCGCTGCTTCGGGGCGTGGGAGGCGCCGGTGCAGCTGCGCTGGACGACGAAGTTCGCCGCGGTCGACAGCCTGCTTGCGCTGCGGCATGAGGGACGGACGCGGGTGCGATTTTCGCTGAACGCGGCGAGTGTGTCGCGCGACTTTGAAGGCGGTACGGCTAGTGTGACCGAGCGGCTTCGGGCGCTGCGGAAGATGGCGCTGGCGGGCTACCCGGTGGGGTTGACGATCGCGCCGATCATGCTGATCGAGAACTGGCGTGAGGAGTACGGGGCGCTGCTTGGCGGCGTGGCGGAGGCGCTCGACGGGATCCCTGACGTTGACCTGACGGCGGAGCTGATTACGCACCGGTTCACGCCGGGGTCGAAGGAGGTGCTGATCGGCTGGTACCCGAAGACGACGCTCGACCTGCGCGAGGAGGCGAGGACGCAGAAGCGGACGAAGTTCGGCGGCTTCAAGTATGTGTACCCGAAGGACCCGATGAGCGAGATGCGTGGGTTCTTTGAGGATGCGATCGCGCAAAGGCTGCCGCAGGCGCGGATACTCTACTGGACGTGACGCTTCGGCGAGGAGCAAAGGGCATCGGCGCCGAGCGAAAGGGTAACAGCGCCGAGCGCAAAAGGGCAACAGCGCCGAGCGCAAAGGCCAACAGCGCCGAGCGAAAAGGGCAACGGCGCCGAGCAATGGCCAACAGCGCCGAGCGGAGGGGGACATCGACGAGCGAAGGCGCTGCATGGAAACGCCCGCTCGAGGTTCCGCGCCGCCGCGAGACTTCGAGCAGGCCTGTGTCCTCTGTCCTCTGTCCTCGGGCTAGATCCAGACCTTCGATTCGATGTTCGGCGTTGCCCTGCCACGGCGCCTCGCCGGAGCGGTTACGCCGGCGCCGGCGTTGGGGTGGACGATGGCCGGGGAGACCGGGGTTGCGGTCTTCGTGGAGCCGCTTGGCGTGGTGGTGCCGGCGCTGGTGGTGGCTCCCGGTGCGTAGTTGATCTCGTCATCGCCGGGGTACTCGCGGGGTGGGCCGACGCGGTTCATGCGGGCGTAGTTAGGGACGGCGAGCATCGGGGAGCCATCCTGCCATGTGCCCTTGATGACCATGACGCCGCCGAGCAGATCGGGCCTCCACTCGGTCGTGAGCGGGCCGTCGCCGAGGGGCTGGTTGATGTTCCTGTTGTCGGCGCTTTCTACGTTGTAGACCAGCGGGCCGTACTTGAGCGCGACTGTGCCGAGGTCGGCCTTGATGCGGTCGTCGGCGGCCACGCGCTGCGGCTCCATGGGAAGTTCGAGCTCGATTGAATCGCCGGCCTTCCACTCGCGCGTGACGACCGCATAACCCTTCTCGATGCGCGGCGTGACCTCGCTGCCGTTGACGGCGAAGCGCCTGACGCCGCTGATTGCCGGGGTGTCGCGGTAGAGCGCGCTGGTGGTGCGATTGGGGATGCGGACGAAGACGGAGAAGGTCTGCGGCTGCGCGGGATTGACGGTGAGGCGGACCGTGCCCTTCCATGGGTACTCGGTCTTCTGCACCATCTCGACCTGGGTGCCGGCGACCTCACCGACGTGGATGCGGCTGCCGACGAACATGTTCACGTAGACGGCGTCGCGGCTTTTGACGTAGGCCCATGTGGGCATCATCAGCAGGGTGCGCGGAATGTTGCCGACGCAGCAGGGGCAGGTGTGCCAGAGCGCGCGCTGCGTATTGACCAGGGGATTGGTGTAGCAGAAGCTTTTGCCTGCGAGGTCAACGCCGCCGAGCAGCGCGTTGTACATGGTCTGTTCGTAGAGGTCCGCGTACTTTGCGTCGTGGTAGGCGAGGTTGAGCTTGTACTGGAAGAAGACCAGGCCGCAGCTGGAGCAGGACTCGCAATAGGCGTTGTTGCGCAGGGAGTAGTTGGGCCCGAAGCCCTCGGAGGTTTCGCCGCTGCCGATGCCGCCGGTGAGGTAGAACTTGCGGTTGACCATGTTGTCCCACAGCGAAAGGACGGCGCTCTGGTAGTCGTGGTCGCCGGTTTCGGCTGCAATATCTGCCATGCCCGAGTAGAAGTAGGTGGCGCGGACGGCGTGGCCGACAGCTTCGTACTGCTGGCCGGGCGGCACGTGGCTCTGGTCGTACTCCGCGCCGCCGCGGCGGGAGTCGAGCAGGAATTTGGCGAGCGCGATGTAGGCATCGCCGCGGTGATTGCCCTCCTGATCGTTGACGAAGCGGCCAAAGCGGACGAGGGCCTGCTCCATCTCCTGGTGGCCGTCGAACCAGGCTTTCTTGCCGGGGCCGAGATTTTGAACCCAGCAGTCGGCGAGCTTCTTGGCGCCGTTGTAGAGGCGCAGATCCTTGCCGTCGGTCAGCGTGTAGTGGTTGATGGCGGACTCGATAAAGTAGCCGGCGGTGTAGCCTTCGTGGTTGCCGCGGTGATCGGGGGACCAGCGTTCAGGCCACGCCTTGCGGTCGGAGAGGATGTAGGCGGTCTGCAGGTAGCCATCGGGCATCTGGGCCGCGACGATGACCGGGATCCAGCGCTCGAGGGTGCCTTGCATGTGTTGCTGCGCGGCGAGGATCTCGGGATCGCCCTGCGGGTCGACCATGAGCGCGATGCACATGGACTCGACCGTCTGGTGCACCCATGCGTTTGAGAAGACGTAGCCCTTGTGCGGGGCGTGCGGCTCGCCGCGGTTGGCCTTGGCGGCTTCGATGAAGTTGTCGATGCCGCCGTCACCCTTGTTGGCGGCGATGTCGGTGCGTTCGCAGTTGGCGATGCAGTGCGGGATCCAGTCAACGATGAGGGCTTTGGCGCGTGCGCCCCAGAGCGGGCTGTCGATGCTGTACCTGCGGGTGTAGACGACGTCGAGTCGGCTCTTCGGGGGAGCGGGCTCGGCGTGGACATGGATGGTCGACAGCGGCTCGGCACCGGCTCCTGAACCTGTGCCCGAACCGCGCAGCGCGAGCACGTACTCGCCCGGTGCCGAGAAGGTGGCGGTGGTGGCGGGCGCGGTGGCGCGTGCGAAGCTGACCGAGCCGGGGCCTGAAAGCCTGGACCAGCGGACGGCGTTGCCGGGTGAATCCTGAAGCCAGACGGCCGTGCCAGCGAGGTAGGTCTGTCCGCCGAGGACGACCGAGCGGTCGAGCCCGGCGTGGATGACGGGCGGCAGGGCGGGTGCGGCGCCGGGGGCGGGGACGCGCCACTCGAGGATGCCGGCCGCGTGATCGCCTGCGGGTGAGATCTCGAGCCGCAGCTTGTCGGTCTTTACTTCGTTGAAGGTGGTGGTGTTG
>CAXTUS010000046.1:0-25858 GCA_964247475.1 uncultured Acidobacteriaceae bacterium
GTGCTGAACGATCAGTTGCAGGAACGCCGGCTCGACGCGCAGTATGTGACCATGCTTGGCGCGCTTTGGGACGATGCGACGCGGACGCTGCACCTTTCAAATGCGGGGTCGGTGCAGCCGGTGCTGGTGACGCGCAACGAGCGCGACCTGACCGATGCGCTCGAGGTACGCACGCTGCCGGTCGAGGGATTTCCGCTCGGGCTCTTCCCTCACTCGACCTACGACGAGACAGCGATAAAGCTGGCGAAGGGAGACATGGTGATCTTCTTCTCGGATGGGATCGTCGACGCGGTGAACTCACGTGGTGAGCAGTTTGGCACGGAGCGGCTAGCCACCCTGCTGCAGCATCACCCGACGGCGGCCGAGAGCGCACAGCATGCCGTGGATGCGATCCTTGAGGCAGTGACGACCCACCAGGCGGGGACCGAGCACTTCGATGACGAAACCATCATCGCGCTGCGCGTGAGCTAGTGCTGGAGCATTACCCAGCCAATGGCTGCCAACAAGGTGCCAATGAGAGTGATCGCGGTGTCAACGAATCGAAGTTCGTCGCGGTCGTGCTGCTGCATGCGGAGCCAGCCAGAGAAGCCATGAAGAACAGTGCGCATAAGAAGGGGTGCTCCTGAGGTCCGGATCTGTCTTGCCCGGTACAAGGAGCATCGGCGATGGCGAAGGGCGCGGCTATGACACTTAAGCTTTAGATCGAGCAGCAGAGCTTCCTGATCGCGCGACGACCACCTTGTGGGATGTTGGCCAGTGGTGCGCAAAGCTCTATATAGGTCAAACTACAGCTGCTTGTGCACAGCACTCTCAATTTCACGATATGGCGCCGATCACGCTTCAGGACACGCTTGTTGTCGTCTCTACGTGGTAAAGCCCGGCGGTGGCTCGTGGCTCACCTGCAACTCCCTCTCGAGTGCCAGTCCGGCGCGAGCGATGGTGCCTTCTTCGAACAGACGACCGATAAAGGTAACGCCGTGCGGCACGCGGCGCGGGGGCGAGAACTTTGCGAGCGGCCTGGCAGGGTCGGGCATCCAGTCGCTCCGGGCTTCAGCGATCTCGACAAAGCCGGCGCGCAGGGTAAGCGAAGGATGACCAGTGAAGTTCGAGATCGTCAGCATCTCGTCACGCAGGCTGGGAACCAGGAGCAGGTCGACTTCGGCCATGACGCGGGCCATCTCAAGCGCCACCATGCGGCGAAAACGATCAGCCTGGACGAGGTCAACGGCGGAGGCAAAGCGCGCGAGGCGGAAGGCGTTCGGCCAGGCGTCCGGCGTCTGCATCTTCAACCGGTCGATGCGATGGTCGAGCGTCTCGGCCTCGAAGGCGGCGGCAGCCTCGGCCATCAAGATCAGTTGCAGCGAGCCGTAGGGCCAGTCAGGCAGCGAGACCGGGACGAGCTTCATCCCGAGCTTTTCGCAGGTAGCGAGCGCGTGGCGATCGACTTCGGTGGCGGGCGCATCCTTCATCCATGCCGGGAAGTAACCGACGCGCAGGCCGCTAGCCGGCGCCGAGGCGTCGTAGTTGAGGTGGCAAGGAACGGTGGAAAGGTCACCCGCTTCTGGTCCCGAAATGGCTTTGAGGACAAGCATGGTGTCTTCCACCGAGCGAGTCATGGGGCCGAGCTTGTCGAGCGACCAGCAGAGCGTCATAGCGCCGGTCCTTGGGACTCGCCCAAAGGTGGGTCGAAGACCGGTGATGCCGCAGCGCATGGTGGGGCTGACGATCGAACCGCCGGTCTCAGATCCAATGGAAAAGCCGACCAGACCTGCCGCGGTCGCCGATCCGGGGCCCGCGGAGGAGCCGCTTGAGCCTTCTTCAAGGACCCAGGGGTTCATCGTTTCGCCGCCGAACCAGATGTCGTTGAGCGCAAGGGCGCCGAGTGACAGCTTGGCGACCAGGACGGCCCCGGCTTCGTGCAGGCGCGTGACGACGGCAGCATCACTGGTCGGGACCCGGTCTTTGTAAAAGTCGGCGCCCCAGGTAGTCCGGACGCCGGCGGTGTCAAGCAGGTCTTTGCCTCCCCAGGGGATGCCATGGAGCGGGCCGCGATACTCGCCAGCGGCGATCTCCTGGTCAGCCTTTCGGGCTTGCTCAAGGGCGATCTCCGGGGTGGCAGTGATGACGCAGCGTAGCGTGGGGTTGAACTTCGCAATGCGCGCGAGGTAGATGTTGGTAAGGCGTTCGGAGGTGAGTTTCCGAGTTTCGATCCACCGCGACAACTGCGTCACCGGGGCAAAGGCGATCTCGGTGTCGCTCGCGGGCAGGGGCCCGGGATCGTTGGTTGTGCGCACGAAGACGTCCTGCACGGGTCCGTGGGACTGACCGGGCAGGACCGGGTTCCAGTTGCTGTAGGGCGCGATGGAGTCCGGGATCAGAACCTTCCTCGGACCTGTGCGGCGCTCGTAGAAGGGTGCGATGGCCTGGCGCCAGCTTGCCGCGGCGAGCTCGGCTTCGGGGCCGGTAAGCGGGAACTGCGCGAGCTTTTCGGCTTCGGCGAAGGTGGTGACCGAGATCTCCGGACCCGCGGGAGGTGCGACGCCCAGCACGGGTGGCGCGCCCGGGGTCGTGGGCTGCGAGGTCGCTGCGGCCTGGGCAACGGCTTTGCCGCCAGCGAGCGAGGCCGCGGTGGCCGTGCCAAGTAGTGAAAGCGAGGCGTCAGTCACGAACTGACGACGGGACTTGTCTTTGCGCATTCCGAGATTCTAACGGCAAACGCACCGGCACCCCGACGACCGGCGTCCGGCGTCACTTCTTCAGGCCCACCCGAAAGAGCACCTCAAGGATGCGGGCGGCGGCCTTCAACGAGGCCTTCCAGTCACCCGAAACCTTGCTGACGCCGCCGATTCGACAGCGATAGTCGACCGTGATCTCTTCGATCCGCAGCTTGAGTTGCGCGGCCTTGATCTGCATCTCGAGGTTCCAGCCGTAGGTGAGCTCGGACATCTTCATCTGTTCGAGCGAAGCGCGGCGGATCGCGCGGAAGGCGCACATGTCGGTGTAGCGCACACCTTGAAAGATGCGCAGCAGGGTACCGACCAGGTACGCGGCGAAGACCTGGCTTGGCAGCATGGAGCCCGGTTCGCGGTGGCCGCGAATGCGCGAGCCGATCACGAAGTCTGCCTCGCCCTTTGCGATGGGGGTGATCAGGCGTTCCAGGCCGGCGACGATGTCGGCGCCGTCACCGTCCATGTAGGCCAGGATGTCGGACGTGGGCAGCGCGGCGTTTGAGCCAGCCAGGCAGGCAGCACCGTAGCCGCGAGGCGAGGTAATGACGCGTGCGCCTGCGGCGAAGGCGACGGCGGCAGTCTGGTCGGTACTGCCGTTGTCAACGACGATGCACTCGGCGATCAGGTCCCACGGCATCTCGCGGACGACCTGGCCGATCGACTCGGCTTCGTTGAGAGCTGGGATGATGATCGAGACCTGGAACATGGCTTAACGTACCTGCCTTAGTCTGGGATAGGCGAAGGCATACGGGATACGGGAACTGATCCATTTGCGCGAAGCAGGCAGGCGATAGAGTGCGCACTCAAGGGCAGCGGCGATCAGCACGGTCGTGTAGAGGATCTCGTTCAACTGGAACTGCTTCGGCCCCGAGCCGACCGCGAGCGCTGTGTAGCAGAGGTATTGGAACGTACAGACATAGGTGAGTACGGTAAGGCTCGGACAGAGAACCAGGAACGGAATCAACCACGCGACGTACCACGGGTAGTGTGGCGAGAAGAGCAGCATCATGGCGAAGGCGAGCGACATGGCGGGCACCAGGAAGGCCGCGGGCTGGCTTCG
Organism: uncultured Acidobacteriaceae bacterium; assembly: GCA_964247475.1. GTDB lineage: Bacteria > Acidobacteriota > Terriglobia > Terriglobales > Acidobacteriaceae > Edaphobacter. The sequence continues at coordinate 3,790 of CAXTUS010000046.1, forward strand.
TGGGGTGGTCGCGACATGCCAGGTCCAGACGACGAGCACGAGCATGATGACCGCGGCGAACGCCATGTAGGCAGTGTTCGAGGTGGCTGCGAGACCCGGCAGATGCTGAACAAACTCAAGCGGAAAGTAGCGCGTGCCGTCGGCCATTCCCTCCTCGGCTACGTAGCCCCCGAGGAAGCCGAAGACCAGCTTGCCCGCAGAAAGATAAAAAGAATAGGAGACGAGGCCGACGGCCGCGATGGTGACGGGCATCCTGAAGTCGAGGCTGCCACCCGGTTTGCGCTGGTAGAGGGCCGGGAACAGGACGACGGGGTAGAACTTGGTGAAGATTGCGAGACCAAGCAAGAGGCCGGTGAGCACCGGCTGCTGGCGGCAGCGAAAGAGCAGCGCAAAGACGATCAGCGCCATCACCATCGCGTCCAGGTGACCGGAGCCGCCGAACTCCCAGATCGTAAGCGGGCACCAGGCGTAGAGGATCACCCACTCGCTGCGCAGGCCGAGTTCGCGCAGCAGCAGCATCAGCCCATAAGTGAGCAAGCCTTCAAAGAGCACCATGGCGAACTTCATGGCGGTGACGGTTGGGGAGATAAAGGTGATGAGATAGAAGGCGATTTGCGCGACAGGCGGGTAGATGGTGTGGGCGTAGTCGCGCCGATTCATGTTCGCGTAGAGCTCTTCGTTCGGCTGGCGCAGGAAGCTGAGCACCGGGTTGCCGGGGACGTAGCGGAAGGGACTAATGTGCGCGTGCTGGACGACGCCATCCCACGCGTAGCGGTAGACGTCGGACGAGAGGAACGGCACCTCGAAAAGACAGACCAGGCGGCAGAGTATGGCGACCGCCACAATCACGGCCAGGGTGTAGCGGTTCGTCTTGACCGGCTTGAGCAGGAGCAGAAGTGCGGCGCCGAGATAGAGGGCCAGCGATCCAAACGAGACAGCGGCATTACCGATGTCATAGCTGTCGTACTCGGCAATGAGTTGCCGGGTGAAACAGATGAGGCCGAACCCGATCACCATCAGTGCAGCGTTGGTGTGCCAGGGCTGAGCTGCCGACCAGTGCGTGTCGGCCTTCTTTAGGGGGGCAACGACACTCACGCGGACGTTACCGCCGCCGGGTTGAACTGCATGGCGAGAAGGAGTTCGCGAGTGTGCGGTGCAGGGTACCCTGGGAGCGTCGCGAAGAGCGGCGTGGTGTCATTCAAAAGCTCCTCGCTGAGGACGGCAAGGGTGTCGGCGTCGTCTACGTCGTACCAGGTAGGAAGGATGACGACTTCGAGCCCGGCCTCCTGGCAGCGCGCGACCGTTTCTTCGAAGACCGAGCCGGTGCTCCAGTTGATCCGCCTGAAGGGCTCCGCGTGCGCCTGCCTCATGCCGATCAGGTAGTAGCCGCCGTCCTGCGAAGGCCCGAGCACAATGCGCTCGCCGGGCCCGGCGAGCGCTTCCACCGCCTTCCTGAATGCTGCAGCAGGAACAGTCGGAGAGTCCGAGTCGATAAGGCAAACGGCTCCGTAGCCGATTGTCAGGATGTCCTCGGCCGCGGCCAGGAGTCGTTCCCCGAAGCCGTCGCCGCGCTGCGGTACGAGCGCAAAGGTGTCGGGCAGCAGACCCGCAAAAAGCGCTTCGTCGCCGACCGGGGTGTAGGAGATGAGGCCCGCGGAACCTGGGATCGTGGCGAGGTTTTCAGTCGTGTCGCGCAGGAAACGAACATTCAGGGCGGCGGTCTGTTCAAGCGTCAACGGCGGCGAGAGGCGAGTCTTCACCTTGCCGGGCCGCGGCGCCTTCGCCATGACGACAAGCGCGCACAGATGCTTCAGCGCCGGAATGGGGTGCGCAGGGTCGAGGACTGGGTATGCAGATGAAGTAATGCTACGCGGTTCGTTCAAGCTGGTTCGCTCCGACACTGGCTTTCTGGCAAACGGCGTACTGGTACCAGCCGTCGTAGTTGAGCTCCGTGGTAGCCCACGGCTGCGACTGGACAAGCGCTTCAAAGTCTGGGCGGGTAATCACGTCCACCTGCTGCGGCTCCCGGTACTTGCCGGCAGGGCTGGTGGTGAGGCGTGAAAGCAGCCACATGAAGGCCAGTGGAAATCGCGTGCGGAAGCCGGAAGTGGGCTCGGCGATAAAGCAGCGCCCCTGGGGCTTCAGCACGCGATGAATTTCGTGGATGACCCCTTGCTTATCGGGGATGATTAAGAAGAGGCGCGAAACCACGATGCAATCTATCGAGCTGGAGGGATATGGCAGGGCATGCGCATCAGCGTGCTGAAAACTGCAATTGGAGAGATTACGTCTGCGAGCTCTCAATTCCGCGCGCTGGATGAGGTTTTCAGAGAGGTCGATGCCGGTGGTCTGAAGGTCGGGTAGTTCTTCGGACAGACGACAGGCATAGAACCCAGGGCCGCAGCCGAGTTCAAGCAGCCGGGTGCCTTTGTGTGGCGGATCATTGGGGAAGAGCGCCTGGGCGATCTCCTGGGTGTGATCGCGAAAGAGGTACTCACGACAGAGCGCATAGAACCATGCGCAGCGCTCAAAGAGGCTGTCGGGCGGAGCGGCGGGAGCTTTCAGGCGGCGTGCGGGCATCTCGCATTCAGTCTGATCCATCGTTGGGGACAATCCTTGCGCTCAGTGTATCAATGTGCCTTGAAGAAGGGATGTGCTCCCGGGCAGCGCAGCCCTAGGCCACATCCCGCCAGTCGAGGATGACCTTGCCGGAGTTGCCGCTTGCCATCGCGTCGAAGCCCTCCTGGAACTCGCGCCAGTTCAGACGGTGAGTAATGACGGGCGAGATGTCCAAGCCGGATTCGAGCATGACGGTCATCTTGTACCAGGTCTCGTACATCTCGCGGCCGTAGATGCCGCGCAATGTGATCTGGTTGAAGATGACGCGGTTCCAGTCGATGGCAATCTCGTTGGCGGGGATGCCGAGCATCGAGATCTTGCCGCCGTGGCTCATGTTGGCGATCATGTCGCGGAAGGCGTTGCCGTTGCCGGACATCTCGAGCCCCACATCGAAGCCTTCAACCATGTTGAGCCGCTGCTGGACCTCGGCAAGCGACGCTTTCGTGGGATCGACGGCAAGCGAGACGCCAACCTTCTCGGCGAGCGCGCGCCGGTAGGGGTTAGGATCCGAGATGACCACGTGACGGGCGCCGGCGTGCTTCGCCACTGCTGCTGCCATGATGCCGATCGGGCCGGCGCCGGTGACGAGGACATCTTCGCCAAGCACCGGAAATGCGAGCGCGGTGTGCACGGCGTTGCCGAAGGGATCAAAGATGGATGCGACCTCGGGAGCGATGCCCGGCGCGTGTTGCCAGATGTTGGTGGCGGGCAGGACCACGTACTGGGCGAAGGCGCCGTTGCGATTCACGCCAAGCCCCTTTGTATGGGCGCAGAGATGGCGACGGCCGGCCAGGCAGTTGCGGCAGCGCCCGCAGACAACGTGACCCTCACCCGAAACAAGCGCTCCGGGAGCTACATCGTAGACGTTCGAGCCGACTTCGACGACCTCACCCATAAATTCATGGCCGATGACGAGGCCAATCTCGATGGTCTTTGACGCCCATGCATCCCAGTCGTGAATGTGGAGGTCGGTGCCGCAGATGCCCGTGTAGAGGACACGAATCTTGACGTCGTTGATGCCGATCTGAGGTTCTGGAACATCTTCAAGCCAGATGCCCCTGGCTGCCTGGGACTTTACGAGTGCCTTCAATGCATTGCCTTTCGTTTAAACCGTAGGTGTCCGCCAGCTCTGAACGGACGGTCACTCCGCTTCCAATATCTTACTCAACCGCGCTGATGAGCAGACGCTGCGACGCTCCGATAGGCGGGGGTGAAGCCAAGTTCGCGCGCGTAGGCCAGTATTTTGTCGAAGTTGAGAGAGATGGTTGCGCCGGCCTTCTGGGTAACCTCGTCCTCGATAGGCAGGTCGAAGTCGTCCGCGCCGTAGAGCAAACCTTCAAGTGCGCGTTCATTCTGGGTGAGGACCGAAGTGCGTATGCGCGGAATATTGTCGAGGTAGATCCGGCAAAGTGCGAGGTGCCGCAGGTACTCGGCGGTCGAGATCTCGATGCCGCCGATCTGAGTGAAGTATGGCTTGTAGGTCCAGCACAGGAAGGAGGCCAGGCCGTTCGTTTCGTCTTGGAACTGGCGAGTTCGCTCGAGGTGCTCGATCCTTTCCTCGAGCGTTTCGTCGAAGCCGATGACCATGGTAGCCGTTGTCTTCAGCCCAGCGGCGACGATGGCCGCCTGCGCTTCAAAGTACTGAGCCACCGAGTACTTAAACTTGCTGTGCCGCTTGCGGAACGCCTCAGTCAGGATCTCTGAGCCGCCTCCAGTAATCCAGCGCACTCCGGCTGACTTCATCCGCGACGCAGCCTCGGCGAAGCTGAGCCTGGCATGATCCGCCAGGTACATGAACTCGGCGATGGTGAGAGCGTAAAACTCGAGCGTCTCACCGTAGCGTGCACGGATGGCGGCAAAGAGATCACAGTAGTAGTCGAGCGGAAGATGCGGATTGAAGCCACCGTTGAATGCGGCCAGGTTGCCGCCGAGTTTAAGCAGGTCGTCGAGCTTTCGGAACACATCATCCTGCGAAAGGACGTAGCCGCCCTCCTGGCCGGGCAGCCGGTAAAACGCACAATAGTCGCACTGCGCGACGCAGACATTTGTGTAGTTGATGATGCGCATGATCATGTACGTGCAGGTGCCCGCTGAGTGAAACCGAGACCGCACGGTGGCTGCGAGCTTTTGCAGTTCCTGGCCAGAGGCATTTGCCCAAAGCCAGGCAGCGTCCGCCTTTGTGATGCGCTCATGAGCCTGCACTTTATGGCGAATCTCATCGAGGGTGGAGGGCGCGGCTATCACTGGTTCATTGTATCCTCGGCGCCAAAGGTCGTTTCACGATGTGTCAAAACGCCCAGAGTTGCTGCAGCGGACGAAAAGTGGCTGGCTGCCAGACGTTGTGCGGTTGGCGCGAATCTATCAAACGTTAATCTGCAGTTTGGCACAACGCAGGGTCAAAGGCAGTATCAGGCTCGCCGGCCGAGCAGTGGCACCTGATCACAGCAGCGCGATGGTGTCCTGCTCCCTTTCCTGCCCGCGCAACAAATTAGAGCTTGCTTCGCACTTATCATTTCATCGCAAGAGACAGGGAAGCCACGTAAAGCCTGGCTTGTAAAGCCGTTTTAGAACCAATTTCTCTGTTCTAAACCGCAGGTCCGGCTTCGGTTTCAAAATGGAACCTGACCAAGAAGAAAGAAGTTTTCGAGTCGCAAAATGAGTGTCTCCCAGGGCACAGAAGAGCATAATAACGAAGGTTTCAGTTCCTCACTGCTGGCATGCATCACTCGAAGCGAATAGCTCTCCCGCGTACATCACTTTTTGGAAAGAGGTCAAATGGCACAGGACGCACGTAGCTCCTTGGGATTGTCGGTAGAAGTGGTCACCTCAACTGCAACGATGCTGGTAGAGGTTGCACGTTCGCTAGTAGATGAACCGCAGCGAGTCACCGTGAAGGCAGTTGAAACGGCCGACAGTACGCTCTTCATCCTCCGCGTCGGTCTGCCTGATCTTGGCAAGGTGATCGGACGCCAGGGCAGAACTGCCCGGTCCCTCAGGACAGTAGTCAATGCGATCGCGGTCAAAACAAAAAATCGGTTCAATCTGGATATAGAGCCTGATACTGCGACCGACGGTCAACAGGTTAGCTGAAGCGTCGGACTATAGGTGTCAGATACGTGTTCGGACATGGGTGCTTCCATCTTGCGACTGGCACCGCTGCGGAGCGGTGTGGAATCGGCGACCTAAGCTCGCTCTAGGGTGAGGGATTGTTTTACGTCGCAGAGTGAATCCCCAGGAGATAGAACGTCTCGCCAAACGTCCCTCTTAGGGAACGATCACTGCTGAGCCGTCTTCTGTCTCGTTCTTGACCGACAGCAATGCCTCATTGGCATCCTCGAGTCCGAAAGGAGTGACGCGAGGTTCAATTTTGAGTTGGTGGGCGATCTTGAGGAAGTCGCGCGCGTCCTGTCGAGTCATGTTTGCGACGCTTCTGATCTGCCGTTCGCCCCAAAGGAGGTCATAGTTAAAAGCTGGCATCTGGTCCAGATGGATGGCGTTAACGGCAACGACTCCGCCTTTGCGCAGACACGATAACGCATCCACAACGACCTTTCCGGCTGGTGCGAAGGTAACGGCGCGGTCTAGCGCCACGCTGGGCCGCTCGTCTTCACCTCCGACCCAAGTTGCATTGAGCCTTGCGGCGACCTTGCGGTGCGCGGCACCGCGGGTTACGACGTACACCTCGCACCCCCAGGATTGAAGGACAGCGGTGGCCAAAGCGGCTGAGCTGCCGAAGCCGAAGAGTCCAACTCGCTCGCCGGGCTGCACCCCAGCCACACGCAGGCTGCGGAACCCGATGATGCCTGCGCACAACAGCGGCGCTACGTGGACCGGGTCCATTCCCGGCGGCAGCGGGAAGGTAAAGTCTGAGCGCACGAGCACGTACTCCGCGTAGCCTCCATCAACGGTGTAGCCGGTGAAGGAGGGTCGATCGCAGAGGTTCTCCATCTGATGCTTGCAGAACCAGCAGTCTCCGTCGGTACCGCCGACCCAAGAGACGCCAACGCGACACCCGTGTGGCAGCGCGTCTGTGGCGCCCTCCACTACCTCACCGACAATCTGATGACCGGGCACCAGGTTCGGCCGCACCGACGGCAGGTCTCCCTCTACGATGTGCAGGTCGGTTCGGCACACGCCACAGGCAAGCACGCGCAACAGGACGTGGCCAGGCAGGAGTTTAGGTCTGGGGATGTCCGCGATCTGGACGTACGGGCCTTTAGGCGTCAGGCTAATGTTGTAGATTGCGGCTCTCAAATGGGACTCTCCCAAGAGGTAGATAACTAATCTCTACCACTCAGGGAGGCAAAGAGGTGACCTCTTCTGCTCAGGTCGCGAGGCATTCGCTTGTCGGCAAATGGTGGCGATGGTCTCAGAAATCAGGGAACATCGCAGCTCGCGATCTGTCGCGACGCCTCCGGCTTGAGGCAGAGGACTGCTCCCTCCCAAGTGTCAGCAGCCTTGACGATTCGTCTAGATGACGCTGGCACAGAGCACTCGACAACGTTACATATAGAGGAGATGGCGGCGACCACGTCGTTTCTGCTTCAGACGAAGCAAGCTGCACGCATAGGGTTGGATTCCATCTTCATGGAGCAGTTATGGAGCAGTTCATGAGCTTGTACGCAAAACAGATGGCTGAGCTGGATCCAGCACGACCCTCTAGAAGGAAGAGAAGGGGTGATCGGCGGTTAGGATAAGCACACGTGTGAGGCCATCATGAATGGCTCCTGAGGTAGGACTCGAACCTACAACCCTTCGGTTAACAGCCGAATGCTCTGCCATTGAGCTACTCAGGAACATGTTGATAACCTGCGGGGAGAATACACGCGGGTACTCATTAGTTATAACAAAGGAAGGACGGTCAGACAAGTCCTGGCGGCCGAGCGATAGCCTATCATGACTAGGATCCAGAAAGGAGTTCATCATGCCCCGTATATCCAGGCTTGATCGTAATGAGGTGACAGGTGCTTCACTCACCATCTATGACCGTGTTCTGCGCGATCGCGGCAACGTGCCGAACATGTTCCGCACCATGGCCCATCGGCCCGAGATCTTCGAGACGATCATCTCCCATATGGACGCAGTGTTGAAGACGGGTACCCTGTCAACGGCGCTCAAGGAGTTGGTGATCGTGCGCACCTCCCAATTGAACCGGACACCCTACTGCCTGGCCTCGCATACCGCATTATCAAAGCGGCTCGGCTGGACCGATGAGCAACTTGCATCGCTCAAAGATGCATCGGCAAGCAGCCTCTTCACCGAAGCTGAAAAGGTAGCGATTCACTTGGCAGAGGTGATGACGCTTGACGCGCATAGCTACACCCCCGATGAGTTCGACCGGCTTCGGAAGTTCTATAGCGAAGGCGAGGTGGTTGAGCTGATGGCTGCTATAGGGCTCTTCAACTACTTCAATCGCTTCAATGACCTACTGGAAATGGAGCCGACCAAGCCTGCGAGCGCTGAAGAGCTGCTCGCGGCGGGTCTGGTCAACGCTTGATATGAACTAGGGGAAGAGCATCACCGCCAGCGAGTAGCTTGCAAACGCGCTCTGTTGAGGCAGGAGACAGGCGCCGACAGCGGCTTCCCTGTACCTGCCACTCGCCAAGCGGGTAGTGAGCTGCTCCGGCAAATGGTGTAAGTCTGACGTGGTATACCTCATCACAAACCATGGTTTGCGGACGCCCGCATAGCCGGACGCAAGATGACAGGTGTGCCTCGCATCCTCCACCTGCGGCTCAAGCACCAGGCCGCGGCCTGCTATCAACTCGGCGACTTGAGACTCCTGCTGCACAATCGTGAGTTGCTCCACCGTGTGGGCGAAATCTTCAACCGCGAAGAACTCGCCGCGGCTGCCAACTACGGCTATCCCGACAGCATCGACTTTTCCATCAAGCAGATTGGCCCGGTGGCCCGGGGAGTTCATCCATAGCTCGTGGATCTCTGCCGGGTTCGGCGCCTCGGCTACGTTCTCTGTTATGATCGAGAACTTCGCGCCGGAGCTCTGCGCCCGCCAAGCGAGATCGGCCTCCTGGCTGAATTGGTGCGAGATCTTCTGCCGCCTTGCCATCTCGTACGCATGCTGCTTGGCCGCAAGCGCTAGATGGTCGTCGCGGCGGAGGGCCGGCAGATGCCGGAGCAAACGATCCTGGTTGGCGGCTGCCAACAGATAGCTTTCCGCAACATTCGCCGCCTGGCAGCTAGCTATGCCCGTAGCTGCGGCAAGCAGGCAGATGAGGCCTTGCATACTTCGTGAGCTCATAGTGACAGGAACCCGAGCATCAAGATAACGTTTCGGGAAAATCCCTATGCATCTCATTCAGCCCGACACTAGGTGAATGCTGTGCCACAAAGACTGGCTTAGTCGGATAAGACCTAGTTGCTAAGCACAACTGCTCTTGAGTGTCGGTCGAGTGGAGGAAGGTCTCCCTTGTAGCGCAGCAGCATGAATAAAAGCCTACCTGCTCTCCAGTACCGAGGGCCGAAGACTCGAGGGTTCGACAGGATACGAAAGAACCAACCGACACATGCCCTGTCGGCCCATCGCGGTATGTGAACCTGATCCCCGGAAAGGAAAGCCATGGCAGCTCCGATGCAGTGGATCGCGGGGAGATAAGGGAGGTTCCGCTTCAAGTAGAGACCAAGCTTCTCCTGCGTGCCTCCACCCAGAGTGATGATGATGTTCCTTGGCCGAAGCCGAACAATCCTTTCAAGCAAGCGTCTGTCGAGGATGCAGTCATCATAGATAGGGGCAACATAAACGCAGTCGGCGGACACGTCGATGTGGTGTTTCGCGCCCAGGCAAACGAGATTCAGGTGAGCACTTTTACGACTTGCCATGATCCACAGAGTGTTCCCTGGCTGCTGCACGTCAGCTTCGCGCAACAAAGCCCTCAAGTACTCTAACCCGCTCAATCGTTCTACATGGTGACCCTTTAGTAGTCTTGGCATGAGAACCATACAGTTCCACACGATGGCCATATACGACGAATCACAGATCGCGACATCCGCGCTTAGCAACGCCTCTCGGTAGTTCGCACTGGCAGCGAGATTGATCAGCGCGGGCGCGGCCGGAACTACTAACAAACCGCCATCTTTCATCCGTGCTATGACACCGTCCGGACTTCCGCTATAGAAATCAATACCGAGAATACGGCGACAGCTCAAGGCGGCGGGTCGTGCATACTCTCGCGTGATCTCCATCACTTCGCGCTACCGACAAGCATCTCACTTTCGATCCAGGCGAAGGTCTTCGCAAGACCCTCGCGAAGGCGAATTGAAGGCTCCCAATGAAGCTGTTCGAGAATTTGCGTATTGTCGCTGTTACGACCATTGACACCCTTTGGAGCTGCCAGGTTGTAGCGCCGTTTCAGCTTCACGCCGGCCAGCTCTTCCGCCAGATCTACCAACTGGTTGATGGTCACAAGTTCATCGGAGCCAAGGTTCAGCGGCTCGACAACCTCGCTCTCGGCGAACATCTGCGTGCCTTTGGTGCAATCATCGATGTACATGAAGGAGCGTGTCTGCTTGCCGTCGCCCCAGATCTCGATCTCTCCGCTTCCACTCATCTTGGCTTCAAGCACCTTTCGGCAGATGGCGGCCGGCGCCTTCTCGCGGCCTCCAGTCCAGGTTCCCAGCGGACCATACACGTTGTGATACCTTGCGATCCGGGTCTCGACGCCGTAGTCTTCGCGAAAGTGACGGCACATGCGCTCTGAGAACAGCTTCTCCCACCCATACCCATCCTCGGGCATTGCGGGATAGGCATCTTCTTCCTTGAGTGCAACGACGTTCGGGTCGGTTTGCTTTTCCGCGTTATAGACGCACGCGGACGACGAGTAGAAAAATCGCTCAACGCCCTTTTCATGCGCCGCCATGAGCATGTGCGTATTCGTCAAAACAGAAAGCATGCAAAGGGCTTTGTTGTTTTCAATGAAGCCCATGCCGCCCATGTCTGCGGCTAGCTGAAAGACCGCATCGGCTCCGGTTGCGGCAATCATGCAGTTGGCTTTGTCTTTCAGGTCAAGGGATAAGTTTTCTACGTCACGGCTCGTCTGGTACCACTGCGCCAGCGGCTTGATATCGACAGCGCGCACGACCTCCACACCATTCGCCAGAAGGTGGTTCACCAGGTGACCGCCGATGAATCCGCCGGCCCCGCAGACGACCGCTTTTTTCCCCTGTAACCTCATCCGATCACGACCTCACATCAAGAAAATGCATTGATTTCTAGTGTTCCACCTAGGCTTGAGTATGACTTTGGCCTGTGCGACATTCGGTATGCCGTCTTCTTCAAGTGTAGTGACCAAGGATTGTCTGTCAAGAATCGAAGCGGCTGTACGGCCGCTAAATCTCTTCCGAGTGCCACTCTGGAACAGACCCAAAAAGGAACCGATACAGCTCATGCTGGACTATCATCAGCCACATGAACCTCGCTGCAACATGGCGTGTAGTTGCACGGCAACCACTCGCCTCAACCGGCATCGCATTGCTTTCGATCTTTACCCTTGCAGCGGTGTTCGCACCCCTGATGACGGCCCACAATCCTTCGACGCTTAATCTTCACGAACGTATGCTCCTCCCGGCCGCGCTCCATCCCTTCGGCACCGATGAGCTGGGCCGCGACGTCTTCGCCCGCTGCCTCTATGGGGCACGGATCTCACTCACCGTCGCTGTCAGCGTCGTATCGCTTTCGCTCAGCATTGGCCTTGTCGCCGGCACCCTGGCAGGCTTCTATGGTGGCTGGATCGACATCCTTGTAAACGTCTATCTCAGCAATGCCTTCCTCGCTGTCCCTGGCATTCTGCTGGCGATTGCATTCGTTGCGTTTGTTGGACCAGGCCTTGGTAATCTCATCCTCGCGCTTGCCATCTCGGGCTGGGTTGGCTATGCGCGCCTCATCCGGGCGCAGATCCTTTCCGTCAAGGAGCGAGAGTTCGTGGAGGCTGCACGTGCTCTCGGAGCGACGGATCTCCGCCTGGTCGCGCGGCACATCCTGCCAAACGTCGTACAACCGCTCATCGTGCAGGCTGCTATCGGCATGGCGGGAGCAGTTCTTGCAGAGGCCACCCTCAGCTTCTTGGGCCTTGGCATCCCCGCACCTGCGGCAAGCTGGGGCTCGATGCTCAACGAAGCCCGCTCACACCTCTTCGACGCGCCGCACATGGTGATCTTCCCTGCCCTTGCAGTCATGCTCGCCGTGCTCTCGTTCAACTTCGTTGGCGATGCTTTGCGGGACTATCTTGACCCTCGTGCTCGTCTGCTCAGCGGGCTGTAAGCGGTATTTGCATCACTACATTGGAGTTCCCTATGGTCATTGGCGTCATCTCGGATACGCACGGTCTGCTTCGTCCCCAGGCGCTCATTGCGCTCGAGGGCGTCGACCATATATTGCATGCCGGGGACGTTGGAGACTCGTCGATCCTTGCGAGCCTTCGGAAGCTTGCGCCGGTCACCGCCATCCGCGGCAACATTGATACGGCAGGCCCTTGCGCCGCCTTGCCTGAAATCGAGGTCATCGAACTTGGCGGCTTCATCTTTTACATGCTTCATTCCAATAACGACCTCAGCATCAAGCCCGAGTCAGCCGGGATCGCGGTCGTAGTCAGCGGCCACTCCCACAAGCCCGGCGTGCACACTCACCAAGGCGTTCTCTACCTGAACCCGGGCAGCGCCGGGCCGCGGCGCTTCAAACTGCCGGTCTCCGTGGCACGAGTTGAAGTTGCGCTTGAACCCCATGCCCAACTTAGCACCCAGATCAGCGCTCAAACTGGCGCCCAGAACAGTGCTCAGACTAGCGCCCAGATCAGCGCCCGGATCATCGAACTTACGGTGTAAGTCGAAACTTCACTTTGTCAGATGCACCGAGTTCACTATCTCCTGCAGCCGACTGAAGAGGCTGCCAAGCTGTGGTTCTGTGAGGTCCTGCGCACCCGATATCTCGCCGCCGCAGAAGCTGTTAATCGCAAGGTCAAAACGCAGGCATTCGCCGCGTACCTCTGCCGCGTAGATGACGTCGCGCGACTCGGTGCAGATGCGGCCGTGTTCGTCTCTGCCACGCGAAAACTTCACCCCGTCTATCCTGGCCGCATCGAGGCTTCGAGCGGGCGGGAGGGTCGTCTGTGCAGCGCAGGCCGCGGCTGAAGGAGTGGGGATGGAGGACACGTAGAAGATCGCGCCTTCAAAGGTAGACTGCGGGAAAGGATTGAACCCGAGCGAGGCCGCAAGATGAAGCTGTGAACGGCGAGGCGCGGTCCGCGCGTCCAGACGATAGGTGCTGATCTCGCCATCCTTGAGCGCGAGATTCCATCCCGGTGGCAGGTGCAGGGTCAGGTGCCCGCGCGGATCACGGACTTCACGCGCAGGTGGATCCGTCGGTTCCTTGACCGGCGCCTGAGAACGCAGAGGCGGAACGGGAACGACATGGGGTTTGTTCGCTTGCGCGTCAATCGAACTCGAAGGGGTCAAGGCGCAGGAAAGCAGCGCGACCTTTAGCAACCTACCGCAATAGCTCATCGGATCACTCTTTCCGTTATGCGCGCATGCGCGGGTTTGCGATCGAATAAGCAACGTCGGTGAGCAGGTTCACCGCGACGTAGGTCAGCCCGATCGCCAGGATGCAGCCCTGGACGAGCGCGTAGTCCCGGTTCGAGATCGCAGAGATCGTCAAGCGTCCTATGCCTGGCAGGGAGAAGATGGTCTCAGTCACGATCGCACCTGCCAGCAGGCTGCCGAACTGCAATCCCACCACGGTGAGCACGGGGACCAGAGCATTACGCAGAGCATGTCGATAGATCACCACAGGTTCCGATAGTCCCTTCGCGCGCGCGGTCCTGATATAGTCCTGGCCAAGCTCCTCAAGCATCGCGGTCCGCACCATACGCGTCAGCAAAGCAGCCAGGCCTAAGCCGAGGGTAACGGACGGCAGGATGAGGTGCGTAACAAACGCGAGTCCGGATCCGGACCCTGAGACCGGCAACCATCCCAGCTTGATCGAAAACAGAATGATGAGAAGGGGCCCCAGAGCGAAGTTAGGAAATGAGAGGCCGATCAGCGAGAGAACGCCCGTGGTCCTGTCCTGCCACGCATCCCGGTGTGTCGCTGACCACACCCCGGCAGGAACCGCGATCAGGAGTCCGATCAGCAAGGACGAGGCGGCCAACGCCAGCGTAAAAGGATAGCGCTCGGCTACCAGGTGCAACACGGATTCGCGAAGGCGCAGCGACTGTCCCAGGTCCAAATGCGCCACACCTGCAAGGTAGTGTGCATACTGCGCCGGAAGAGATTGATCGAATCCATAGCCATGCCGCAGCACGGAGATGTCTGCCGAGGTCGCTCCTTCACCCAGCATCTGAGCCACCGGGTCACCCGGTACCAGGTGGATGAGCAGAAACACGAAGGACACCACGAGCCAAAGCACCGGCAGCGTGTACAGCAGGCGCCGGATTGCAGGAGCAACGTGACGACGCATCAGGCAGAGACCTCGAGACCATCATCCTCGGTGGCATCCGCCACGATCGCCGAGCTCTCGAGCGAAGACTTTACCTGCACCTGAATTCGGCTGATACGTCGCCCCGCCATCTCCTCAACGCGGAAGACCCGCCCAGCATAGGTGATCGTCTCCCCTGCGGAGGGGATGTGACCAAGCTCCGACAGCATGAAGCCAGCCAGCGTTTCGATTCCAGGTTCGCGCGGGAACTCCCAGGCGAGCCGCGTCGACAGGTCGCGCAGAGTCGTGCTGCCGTCAAGCGTGATCGTGCCGGTCGCGCTCAGTACGCTGTTGCGTGTGCCTACGTCAAATTCATCTTCAAGCTCTCCGACAATCTGCTCAAGCAGGTCCTCGGCTGTCACCAGGCCCGCGGTTGAGCCAAATTCGTCGACCACAATCGCGATGTGGCGCCGCACCTGCTGGAACTCCTGCAACAGCTCGACTGCGAGCTTTGTCTCAGGCACGAAGAGCACGTCGCGCATGATGTCGCGAACCGCCAGCCCGGACACCCCCGTCGCACCGAGGCCGAGCGCCGTGGCACGGAAGTGCATCAGCCGCGAGACGTCCTTTGAGTAGAGAATGCCGATGATGTGGTCCGGCCCCCGCTCCGGATCGAAGACCGGCACGCGTGTGTGTTGATCCTCGATCATGCGGGCGCTTGCCTGTTCGAGTGGCAGGTTCGAGGCGAGCGCGAAGATGTTTCCGCGCGGCGTCATGATCTCCCGCACGACTACGTGCGAAAGCTCGATGGCCCGGTGGATGATCTCCTCCTGGAAGGAGGGCAGGAGCCCCATGCGCCGGGTCGCGGTGGCGATCAGCTTCAGTTCCTCCGGCGAGTGGATCTCACCTTCCCCGTGCAGGGGCGCCTTGAAGACACGCAGTACCAGGGAGGCTGAGGAGTTCATCAGCTTGACCGCGGGCCGAGTCATGCGGATGAAAACGTCCATGGGGCCAGCCACCGCAAGTGCAATACGTTCCGCGCGCTGGAGCGCCAGGGACTTCGGCACCAGTTCGCCTAACAGCACTTCAAAGTAAGTGATCACACCGAAGGCGACGAGGATGGCGAGGGCGTTCGAGTAGACCGTGTAGTGCGCTGGCAGATGCCGGAGCGCGTGTTCGGCGATGCGGTCGATGACCTGCGCGACTGCAGGCTCGCCGATCCAGCCCAGTGCAAGTGCTGCAAGGGTCACGCCGAACTGCACCGCCGGAAGAAAATCATCCATTGACTGTTTGAGCGCCAGGACTGTTCTTGCTCCCGGCCTGCCGAGCGCGATCAGCTGCTGGACGCGAGTCTCGCGGATGCTGACGAGAGCAAACTCGGCGGCGACGAAGAAGCTGTTGGCCAGGATGAAGAAGGCCACCATGGTTCCCCGGATAAGGGTCCACTCGAGCATCGTCTTATTCTAACCGGTGGATAACCCGGCTCTGTGCCGCAGAGAAAAGCCCCATGTTTGTTTCGGCACGTGGTCGAAAGCAAAACATGAGGCTTATTCCTTCCAGGTCACTGGCGTGCTCAGCTACTTATGCCGAGACGGGTGCGAGCACCTTCGTAATTGACTTTTCGATCGTGTCCTTCGGGACGAAGCCTACGATCTGGTCCGCAACCTTACCATCCTTAAAGAGCAGCAGAGCAGGAATGCCACGAATCCCGTAGCGCGAAGGCGTTGCATTGTTTTTATCGACATCCATCTTCATAACTTTCAGCTGGCCGTTGAACTGCGTCGCCACTTCGTCGACTACTGGCGCAAGCGCACGGCAGGGACCGCACCATGCAGCCCAGAAATCAACCAGCACGGGCTGAGAAGACTTGAGCACATCCTGCTCAAAGTTTGAATCGTTTACCTCTGTGACGAACTGTCCTGCCATTGGATCCAACCTCCCGCCGGGGTCTGTCACCGGCTGTCAACATAATAGATGCGAAGCCGCGGCATTCGATGCATCGCGGACGCACCGGCGGGGAAAAGTACGCCATAAAAGGAAACGCCCGGACCTCGCATGGAAGCAAGGTCAACGGGCGGTGTAGCAGCCCTCCCCAGAACTGCACACACCGCTACAGTAGCGGGGTAAGTAGCACCTTGTAAAGAAGTTTCAAAAAATCTCTGGAATCTTCGGTAATAGTTACCTGCGCATCCCTATAAAGTGTCTCAGAATGGGTCAACAATCGTCGTTTGAAGTACTTCGACCTCTCTTGGCGACGTTCCTGCGGTGATCCTGGCGGCGACCTTGCCGACGCTCGAATCGGCCCCGGCGATCAGCAGGACTGATGGTCCAGCGCCCGAAAGCGTGACCGAGTAGATGCCATCGTTGCCGGCGAGCGGCAGCAGGGCCGGCAGCAGCGGGCAGGCTGTGGATCGGTAAGGCTGGTGCAAACGATCGCGAGTGGCTTCCAGCAACAGCTCGGGTCTGCCCTGAGCGAAGGCAGCAACCAGCAGGGCTGTTGCCTGGACGTTTGCGACCGCATCCTCTCGCGAGTATGTGCCTGGCAGTAGCGCCCTCGCCTCCTTCGTCGCTAGAGAAGACCCAGGGAGAGCCAGCAGCAGCTTCCAGCCAGAACCGCCGCGAAATGTAGCTGTCGTGACCTTGCCGCCCGTCATCGCCGAGACCGTCATACCACCGTGAAAGCAGGCGGCGACGTTGTCAGGATGCCCCTCCTGTGCGCAGGCGATCTCGAGCACCTCCTGGCGTGTCAGATGCAGTCCACCGAAGTGATTGGCAAGCTCAACCCCAGCCAGCAGCGCGGCGGCCGAGCTCCCGCACCCCATGCCGAGCGGGATTTCGTTCTCGATGACCAGTCGGAGCTCCGGCCCGTCTGGAGCAAGCAAACGGTAGGTCTCAAGCATCAAATTGGCTTCCAGCCGGCCGACCAGATCGGCGTTGCGCCCGGAAGCTTCGATGGTCATCTTCTGGCCAGCAGCGGCGACACTCGCATCGATCTTCAGGTACAGTGCCATTGCGAGTCCGAGGGCATCAAAGCCGGGTCCCAAGTTAGCCGAAGTAGCTGGCAGGCGCAGCCTCAAGTCGTCCATGGCGTCCCCTTCAGGCCGGCAGCTTCATCTGTGCTTCGAGCGAACGAAGCACAGTATCGCGGTCCGCGTCGAGCACGATCGGAGGCCGCTGCAGGTGTCGCTCGAGGACTCTGTCACCAGCCGAAAGGGACCCGGTCTCTTCCTCCGTCAGCAATTCATTACGGTGGAACTTGATCGTGTACTCGGAGTCTTTGAGCGTGTGCCCGGTCAGGATGAGCACGCAGCGGTCTTCCTGCTTCACGCGGCCGCCGGCCACGAGCTTCTTGAGCCCCGCCAGGGTCACGGCCGATGCCGGCTCGCAGCCTATCCCCTCCGCGCCCACCTGCGCCTTGGCGAGCGCGATCTCAGCCTCGGATACCTGCTCGACCCATCCTCCGGTGGTCTGAACGGCGTTCACCGCCTTCTTCCACGAAGCAGGGTTCCCGATACGGATTGCGGAGGCGCGCGTCTCGGCCGTCACTGGTTGCAGCTCGGCCCCGCCGTTATCCTGCATCGCCCGATAGAGCGGATTCGCGCCTGCCGCCTGTACGATCGAGATTCGCGGCAGCCTTGAGATCAGCCCGAGCAGCTTTGCCTCGGCAAAGCCCTTGGCCAACGCGGAGGAGTTCGCCAGGTTCCCGCCCGGCACAATAATGTGCTCGGGAACCTGCCAGTCCAGCTGCTCCAGCATCTCAAGGGCAGGTGTTTTCTGTCCTTCCAGCCGGTAAGGATTGACGCTGTTCAACAGGTAGATTGGATGCGCCCGTACAAGCTCGTTCACCAGCTTCACGCACCCGTCAAAGTCCGTCCGCAGCTGGACTGTCAGCGCTCCGTAGTCCATCGACTGTGAGAGCTTGCCCCAGGCGATCTTGCCTTCGGGGATGAAGACGATCGACCGCAACCCTGCCCTTGCCGCGTAGGCAGCCATCGCCGCCGAGGTGTTTCCGGTTGACGCACAGGCCACCCACTCGAATCCTCGCTCGACGGCCACGGACAGCGCAGCCGTCATCCCCGTGTCCTTGAATGAGCCGGTCGGATTCATTCCCTGGTGCTTGGCTAGCACCCAGTTGATCCCCAGGCTCGCCGAAGCTCGCGGCAGCTCGTAGAGTGGCGTATTGCCCTCGCGCAACGTCGTGACGCGCTCAAAGTCCCTGACGATTGGAAGAAGGTCGCGGAACCGCCAAACACCCGATTGATCGATCGACTGAGTGGAGGACCGCCGCTCCTGCCAGAGCCAACGAAGCGCGGCGGGATTAGGCAGGTCGCGCGGGTTCGGCAGGTCGGTCCGGCCATGAAGATTCTCGATGCTATCGTTCCATGGGTACACCACTTCGAACAATGACTGGCACACGGCGCAGCGAAAGTCCGGCGGAACCTGATCTCCGGCTATGCAGTTCGCACAGCCCGTGCATCGTAGATGATGTGTAGCGAGCATGGATTGTTCTAGGGTAAATGAGGTTCGGAGACACAAGGATGAAGAGATGGCTTTTGCTGATGCTTCTTGCCCCGTTTGCAACCCTGTGGGCCCAGGCTCCACCACCCGCAGCTTCGGCAAAAGAACTCAGGGTCGCCGCGGCGTCAGACCTCGAACCTGTCATGCCGATCTTTGCTTCAGCGTACCAGCAGAAGACGGGGGTAAAGCTTCAGGTCTCCTTTGCGAGTTCAAGCGCACTTGCTACACAAATCCTGAACGGTGCGCCCTATGACGTCTTTCTTTCGGCCGACTTCACCTTCGCCGAAAAGGTCGTTGCCGCAGGCCTTGCGAGTGAAAAGATGGCCGTTCCTTACGCACGTGGCACGCTTGTGCTTTGGGCGCGAAAGGATTCGCCTCTGCAGCCGCTCAACATGGAGCTGCTCACCGATCCCCGTGTGACCCGCGTCGCAGTGGGCGACCAGTTCCACGCGCCCTACGGCATGGCCGCCTACTCCGCCATGCAATGGATGAAGACGATCGACACCGTCAAGCCGAAGCTGGTGGTGGCAGAGAACATCTCACAGGCAGCCCAGTATGTTGTCTCCGGCAACGCGCAATTAGGCTTTCTTTCGCTCACCTCCGCGGAGTCGCCGCAGCTGAAAGCCATCGGCAACTACGTCCGCGTGCCTGAGGTCTACCCGAAGATCCGCCAGTGCGCCGTCGTGCTGAAGAAGTCTCCACGCGAAGAGGCTGGCAGGGCCTTCCTCGACTGGCTCACGTCAGCCGAGGTGCAGGGGCATCTAAAGGACTTTGGGCTAAACGAGGTCAATTAGACGGCAGTAGCCCGAGCAACTGCGCCCTGACACCGAGTGCGCGTCACTTCCTTATAGTGGCCGCCGTCGCGTTGAGGACGCACTTCCGTCTGCTTCCATCCATATAGAATCGCCTGATGGATGCCGACGCACTCTGGCTCACGCTGCGGCTTGCGGCATGCACGACAGCCCTGCTGATGGCAGTGGCGCTGCCGGTCGCCTGGTGGATCGCGCGTGCCACGAAGACTCACTGGCACCTTCGAGCCATCATCCAGGCGCTGGTCGCCCTGCCCCTGGTGCTTCCACCCACAGTCATCGGCTTCTACCTGCTCGTCAGCTTTGGCCCACTGACTCCCTCAGGACGTCTCTTCAGTCGCCTGTTTGGGCACCCCCTCGCCTTCAGCTTCGCTGGCCTGCTCCTTGGATCGATCGTCTTCTCACTCCCATTCGCCGTGCAGCCCCTGGTCGCCGGCTTCGAAGCCATCGAAGAAGGCTACCTCGAAGCCGCGACTGGACTTGGCCTTTCGCCGTTCAACGTCTTCGCACGCATTGCGCTCCCAGCCGCACGCGGGTCGCTGCTGACCGCCGGTGTCCTCACCTTCACCCACACTATCGGTGAATTCGGCGTGGTTCTGATGGTTGGCGGCAATATACCGGGCGTCACACGTACCCTTTCGATCGCACTCTACGACCGCGTCGAAGATGGTGACTTTGCCGGTGCCGCTTACCTCTCCATGCTCCTCGTGCTCCTCTCGCTGGCCGCCCTCCTGGTCGTCTATGGACGTTTCAGAGGTAGGTCCCCCGGACGTATGCGTCAGGTCAACCATGGCTCCTGAGCCTCACCTGGAGCTAGCCACAAAGCATCGACTGGGCAGCCTGACCATCAACGCCAGGTTTGCTGCCGCCGCTCCATGGACCGTCCTCTTTGGCCCGTCAGGGAGCGGCAAGAGCACACTCCTGCGTACCATCGCAGGCCTTGAGCAGCCAGAAACGTTGCGGCTAACCATAGCCGGCAAGATCATCGCTGACACATCACAGAACCTCGACACTCCTGCACATTTGCGGCCCGTCCGCTGGGCTGCCCAGCGCAGCACGCTCTTCGCCGGCAGGTCCGTTCGCCAGCAGTTATCGCTTGGTGTCCGTCGCACTGGCAATGTCATAGCCAAAGATCATACGGACCGTGTCATTGAACATTTTGCGCTCCAAGCGCTCGCGACCAAGCGTCCAGAACAACTCTCGGGTGGAGAACGCCAGCGAATCGCCGTAATCCGTGCCGCGGCCAGCGTCGTGTCGAGCCCGACGATCCGATTGTTGCTGCTGGACGAACCCTTTTCGGGCCTCGACGCACCGGTACGCAATCAGTTGATGGAGGACCTCATCGCCTGGCTCGGGAAGACGCCTGTTATCAGCGTTACCCACGATGTCGGGGAAGCGTTCCTGCTTGGAGCAGAGGTCATTCGCATCTCGGCTGGACGAGTAGTGGCCCAAGGGTCCGCTGCCGCCGTGCTGGAGCAAGAGCGCCGCAGCCTTCTAAAGCTTCTTGGCTAGAAGACAGCTTGCAGGAACCCGGCCAATCAGCGCAACACGACGGGCTCCTGCTCAAGCCTCACGCCGAAACGCTGGAAGACCTCGCCGGCAACATGATCGCGAAGCCTGAACAACTCGGCCGCGCTTGCATTTCCGCTGCGGTTGATCAGGGCCAGGGTGTGCCGCGAAGAGATGCCTACCGCTCCCATGCTGAAGCCCTTCGCGAACCCTGCGCGTTCGATCAACCAGGCCGCCGCGAGCTTGACCTCACCTGGCTTCTGCGGCCAGTGCGGCACATCCTTTGCCGTCAATGGGGCGTTTTGTGGCTCTGAAAGGCGTTCGCAGATACGCTCGAGCACCTCCTCAGGAACAACTGGATTCTTGAAAAACGATCCGGCCGACCGGCAGTCGGAAGTCAGGTTCGCCGAGTCGATCAGCATTCCTTTGGCGTTCCTTACCGACCTCACGAAGTGGTAGATCTCGAGCGCGGAGGGGTGCCGATCCCGGATGGGACGAAGATCTGTGTAGGTCAGATTCGGCCTTGCATCAGCCGCGAAGAGAAAGCTCACCTGCGTGACTACATAGCGATCCCGCTGGGTGGAGTTGAAGATGCTGTGCCGATAAGAGAATCCACACTCATCATGACTCAGGGACACAAAGGTCTGGGCCTCCCGATCAAAGGCGCGTACCCTCTCGATCGTCGACGCAACCTCCTGGCCATATGCCCCGATGTTTTGTATCGGCGACCCGCCGACTAGACCGGGAATGCCGGCCAGGCACTCCATGCCGCTCAACCCCCGCTCGCAGGTATAGCGAACCAGGTCATCCCATTCGACCCCCGCATCGACGTGCAGCTTGGTTCCATGGCCGTCGGTTTCGGCGCGGATTTGTCTTCCAACGACCGCGTGAACGACAAGCCCCCCGTATCCCTCGTCCGGCACTACAAGGTTTGATCCGCCGCCTAGCACGAAGACGCGGCACGACCGTTCGCGGGCGAATTTGAAGGCATCCACCAGGTCCTGCTCTGATCGGACGCTTACGAAGAACCGCGCAGGGCCGCCGATCCGCAGGGTGGTGTAAGGCGCAAGACTCACGTTCGCTTCCAGGTGCACGCTCACAAGACTAAAGCACGCAGCTTCTTCTGCTGAAACTGCGGGGGGGGGGGGGGGGGGGGGGGGGGGGGGGGGGGGGGGGGGGGGGGGGGGGG
>CAXTUS010000047.1:0-25142 GCA_964247475.1 uncultured Acidobacteriaceae bacterium
TGTTGCTCATGGGGCGTTAGCGGGGGCTTTAAACGGTGCCGGGGAACCTGATGGGGGGCGAGTGTAAGGGCAGGTCTGAAGAGGACCTGCTCGGCCGGATCGAGCGCGGCATGGCTCGCAACCGGAGCCGCGGCCAGGGGACGAACCTGGTGCTGCACGATGGCGGCCAGGCGGCGCCCGCGGCGGACCGTACGGCGACGGTGACGGCGGTACAGATGCTGCTGCGCCGGCTGCCGTTGACGGTGCAGACGGTGCAGCCGCCGCGCTGGACCTGACTCGGCTGCGATCGCTCCGGATAACGACGCAGCGGGCGCGTGCGGTACCATGGGCTCAACCCCTGATATGTCCTCGACCCCTGTCCAGGCCGCTGCTGCTGCCGCGCCCGATCCGCTGACGCTCGGCGCGGTGCTGCGCATCCCGACGATGCGGCGGCTCTGGTATGCGCAGATCGTGTCCAACTTTGGCGACTTCCTGGCGCTGTTTGCGGTGATCAGCGTGCTGACCTACACGCTGAACGGCACGCCGCAGCAGGTGAACGGGCTTCAGATTGCGTACCTGCTGCCGATTGCGGTGCTGAGCATCCTGGCTGGCGTGTTTGTTGACCGCTGGCCGCTGAAGTCGACGCTCGTCACGAGTGACTTCCTGCGAGCGGGGCTGGTGCTGCTGCTGGTCTTTGCGCATACCCTGTGGCACTTCTACCTGATCCTGGCCGCGATCTCGGTGGTGTCGAGCTTCTTTGGTCCGGCGCAGGGCGCGGCGTTGCGGGGTGCGGTGCCGGCGCACGGCCTGCGCTCGGCCAATACGCTGATGCAGCAGGTGATCTTCGGGCTGCGGATTATCGGCCCGGCGGCTTCGGCGCTGCTGGTATCGGCGTTCGGGCCGAGGGTTTGCTACGTCGCGGACGCGTTGAGCTTCGTTGCCTCGGGATCCTTGATCTGGAGCCTGTCGCTGAGCCGCGGTACAAAGGTGGGGGTGCCGATCGAGGCGTCGGCGACGCAGCCGAAGACCGGCATCGGCTCCATCCTGCCCGACATGCGGGAGGGTGTTGGCTTCATCCTGGGGCATCGAGCGCTGCTGTTCGTGATGCTTGCGTTTGCCGCCGGCATGTTTGTGCTGGGCTGCTTCGGACCGTTGATCGCGGTGTATGTGCGC
This sequence comes from uncultured Acidobacteriaceae bacterium, assembly GCA_964247475.1. Lineage (GTDB taxonomy): Bacteria > Acidobacteriota > Terriglobia > Terriglobales > Acidobacteriaceae > Edaphobacter. The sequence goes on from CAXTUS010000047.1 coordinate 1,153, forward strand.
GACTCGCTGCATGCTTCTACGCGCACCTTTGGCACGGCGTCGGCGATGATCGGCGTGGGCATGATCCTGGGCGCGCAGCTGGTGAACTCGGCGGGAAAGCATCTGCGCAACTCGACGCTGGTGCTGAGCGGGCTGGGCGGTATCTCGGTGGGACTGGTGCTGCTGACCGGGCTTGCGCTGGTGTGGTCGACGATCTTTGCGAACCTGGTGATCGGCGCGGCGGTGGCGGCGATCGTGGTGCCATCGACGGCGATGATGCAGACCGAAACCCCGCCCGAGTTGATGGGGCGTGTGGGCTCGGCGGTGATGAGCCTGATCTTTACCGCGCAGATCCTGGGGCTGGCGCTGTCGGGCACGCTGGCTGATCGTATCGGCGTACGGCATGTGTTTGCGTTGTGCGCGGTGGCGCTGGTGCTGCTGACGCTGGTCGGCAAGCTCTTCATGGAGCCGAAGCAAGAGGAGTCGCAGGCTAGGTCTGCATAAGGTCTCATGCCCTGCTGGTGCGAGGCTTGCGAAGCTCACACTCTCGTTCGCAAGGGGCTACATCTACGCTCTCGAGCCGTTGCCCCAAGACTCGGACCTGCGTATCGCGAAGCACTCGGATGGCGATTGCAAAGATACCGTTGAAGACCGAAACAGACAACGGCGTTGTCAGTACAAAGCCCGTCCGCTTCGTCTGAGCGAGTGAAGCCGGTCCTCCGGCCTCACTCTGGTAGTTAGGCTGGCAGTTCAAAGCCCAGCTTGCTTAGGGCCGCTTCGGCTGCCTGCTGATCCTGATCGGCGGTTCCGCCAGAGATGCCGATCGCGCCGATTATCTTGCCGTCTTCGATCACGGGATAACCACCGCCAACCGCCACAAGCCGAGGACGATGAGCCAGCTGGGAGACAGCGGGGTTTGCCAGAATCGACGCCCAGGTATGCGTCGACAGACCAAAGGCTGCGGCAGTCCACGCCTTATCGACTGCTACGTCAGCCGCCAGGAATGGGCAGGCATCCGTGCGCTCGAACGCCTTGAGGTTTCCTGCCGCATCCGTGACCGCAATGGCTACCTCAAACCCGATTTGCTCAGACTGGGCCCGCGCGATCTTGATCAATTCACTGGCTGCTTCAACGGTGATGGCATGGGTGGTCTTCGATCTTGTGACAACTTCAGTGCTCATACGTTCCTCTTTTTCTTGAGTGGGTTAGCTTGCAAGGAGACTCGAACTTGAAACCTGCTTACTCATCCACAGTAGCCTCGACGGCGTAGGATTGTAAGTACGCACATTTTGTTGACGTAGGCACCAAAAGGATACCGTAATGTCGAAAAATCGCCACTCCAGCTACGATTGCAGCCCCGGCTGTGCAGTCGAAGCCACCATCACCCTGATCAACGGCAAGTGGAAGTGCGTCATCCTCTACCACCTGCTCGATGGAACACTTCGGTTTAACCAGATACGCAGGCTGATCCCCGCTGCCACGCAACGCGTGTTGACAGCCCAACTCAGAGAATTAGAGACCGATGGATTGGTCAAAAGGACAATCTATCCGGAAGTGCCTCCCAAAGTGGAGTACCAGCTTACGGATCTCGGCTGGAGTCTTGAAGCGGTACTGAAGTCGCTGGGTGCCTGGGGCAATGACCACATGAACCTGTTCAATCAGAGCAAGCCTGGCAAGTTCGAAACGGATGAAAAGCGCGAGGCCGCATAGTGCCCGTTCCGTGTGCTGCGGCTTGGTGAAACTCCATGATTTTCGGAAAGTCTCCGTTCGAGGTAGATCGGATACGGACTAACAGGTTGGCTTGTCGGAAGTCATGCTTGCTGCCGAGAACCGCGTTTGTGGGTATTTATCCTCCTCATGCGGTGAAAGATCCAAAATCTGTGACGTGGCCGTCCGGTGTGGTTACTCATCAAGTTGCGATTTCGGTACGATCAGCGTCAAGCCGGGTAGGACAATGTCATCCTAATCAGCGCCGGGCGAGGCCCTGATAGCGTTCACTCTGCCACCAGATCCTGCAGAGGAGTTTGAGATGTGCCGGCGAAATGAGCTGCGCTGGCAGGCTTCGCTGCCTGCGTCAAAATAGTGGAGTCTCGCAATAACAACAAGGCAGCGAAAGCTCAGCGGCCCGACCGGCTCATGCCCTCGCAGAGGGCAACTTGAGCCGCAGGGAGCAGAGCATAGACTCGAACCATATGCTCAACCAGGGCTATGCCTATACCTCAACCATCGGCAGCAAGAGTCATGGAGCTCCCCTGCTCTCCTACCTGGCCAGCGATTATCACCACTCAACGCCGCAGGTCTGGCAGGAGCGGCTGAGCAACCGCGAAATTACCCTGGACGGCATCATCGCTGATGGAAGTGAATTGCTATGCAGAGGCCAGGCGCTGTTATGGAAGCGTCCACCCTGGATCGAGCCGGACTGTCCTCGGCACTTCGAAGTGCTGTGGCAGGACAATTACCTGATCGCAGTCAACAAACCCAGCGGGCTTCCCACCCTTCCCGGCAGCGGCTTCATGGAAAACACCTTGCTGCGCCTGGTGCAAAAGCAAGCGCCCGACGCGAACCCCGTCCATCGCCTGGGCCGGGCAACCACCGGCATCGTCCTCTTCGCCAGGACCCGGCACGCGGCCGCTCAACTCTCTGCGGAGTGGAACACACCCAGGGTCCGCAAGATCTATCGCGCGCTGGCCCAGGGTAGAGCGGAGCGCGACGCCTACGAGATCCTTACGCCGATCGGCCTTCTTCCGCACCCGCGAATCGGTTCCGTGTGGGCTGCTGATCCAGGGGGCAAGCCTTCCAAGTCGATCGCCACGGTCACCGAACGCACGGTCAGCAGCACAATCTTAGAGGTCAGCCTCTACTCGGGCCGGCCTCATCAGATCAGAATCCATCTCGCATCGATCGGCCATCCCCTGGTGGGCGATCCTTTATACGGCGCGGATGGCAAGCCGCTCGAAGAGGCTCCCGGGCTTCCGGGCGACGGAGGATATCTCCTGCATGCCCAGCGCCTGCAATTTCACCACCCGGTCACCGGGGAACGGATATCGCTTGCAGCAGCGCTGCCGCCCGGCTTCGACAGGCATCGTTAGTTCCGGCTGAAATCCTTCTCTGACAATCAGCCTTCAGTGCAGCGTCCGCGGCAAGCTCTTGCGAGCATAAGGTCGTGGAAAAGTTCTCTTTTGAAAAACAGGAGGAGGGCCCGTGCGTGGCTGTTTGTGCGTGGCTGAGCTGTGCTTGGCTGAGCTGTGCTCGGCTGAGCTGTGCGTGCCGCATCCGAGCTCATCGTCCTTCGCCGCCGATCGCGGTTGAAATCTGCAATGCCACCGTCTTTTGCGGCTCAGGCAGCTCATCAGTGAGGGGGACGTTCGATGCCTCGCGAACCGTGTCCACCTCAAGGAAGATATGCTTCAGGTCTGGACACCTGGCCTGGATCTGCAGTTCGATCTGGTCGACTGTCGCTTCAATCTGCGGGCCGGTCGATCCGCTCTCGAACTGCACTGTCATCGTGAGCAGCGCGTCATGAGGTCCAAAGAACATCGTGAAGGGATAGCCTGAACGAACCACGCCGGAAGCGCTCTTGGCGATCTCGCTGATGTCGCATAACGTCTGTCGGTCGCACCCTTCGCCGATCAGGAGAGCCTTTGTCTTTGCGCCGAGGAGGATAGCGACACCCATCAAAAGAACGCCAATGATGAGCGAGGCGTAACCATCAAGCAGGGGAAGCTGAAGGTGTTGCGCGAGCAGAGTGGAGATGAGCGCGATCAGAACCCCGAGTACCGCGGTAGAGTCTTCAAACAGGACGGTAAACGAAGCCGGGTCCTTGCTCCGTAAGATTGCTCTCCAAAGCGACAACCCTGCCTGGGTGCGCCGGAACTCTCGAACAGCAAACGTCAGCGAAAGGCCCTCGAAGAGCGCGGAACAGGTGAGCACCGCATAGGTGATATTCAGATGTTCCGGTGGCCGAGGGTGAGAGAGATGCAGGAAGCCTTCATAGATGGAGGCTCCTCCGCCTAACGCAAACACCGCAAGAGCCACGACCATGGTCCAGAAGTACAACTCCTTCCCGTAACCGAAGGGGTGCGTTTCATTCGCAGGTTGACGGCTCAGGCGCAATCCCACAAGCAACAGGCCTCCATTGCCGCAATCAACGATGGAGTGGATCCCCTCTGACAGCATGGCGGAGCTGCCGCTGATCCATGCTGCAAGCAGCTTGGCGACCAGGATCGCTACGTTTGCGACAAGGGCTGCGTAGATAACCTTCCGCGTCGAACCTTGAGTATCCTTGACCATCTCTGCCTTTCAGCCGTGACTCTCTGCCTCGAACCGACGCGGACCCTGGCTCATCAACAGAGCCGTCACCTTGCATGAGTGAATCACCGTCCCCATAAGGAAGTCGTAAGGCAGCGTCGGAAACCGGCGCATGGAGGCGCAGACACTCACGCCTTCTTGTTCCTGGCGACGGAGATCGGACACCAAGCTCGCAATCTCCTGATCGCGTCTTCGATCGCTCAGCATGCCGCTTTTGCCTGATAATTTCCTGCGTGCCATGTGTCCGACTGCTCAGACAATGGCCCCGGCGGTAAAGCACACTGGGGCCCGAGGTGATGGATTGCTGCCAGTCGCTGAGCTTGTCACCGCTACGTTTGTCACCGCTGAGCTTGTCACGGCTGAGCTTGTCACGGCTGCTACAAATGAAGTGCTTTTGTTGCGGCTCTTCTGGCATGCGGACACCCCCGCAGAGGTCCTGCGGCGAGTGTCTGGAGCTCACCATGCGCTCACCGGGATCCTGAAATTCATCAGCGCCGATCCCGGCGGTCGCAATGCCTGAACGAACGTTTCGCTACCGCGTGTTGATCGTGGATGATGAGGCGAGCCTGCGTCACCTTGGAAAGAGCATCCTCGAGTCACAGGGCTACGAAGTCCATTGCGCGGAAGATGGTTTCGAAGGCCTGGCCGCGCTCAAAAGATCGCTGCCGGACATGATCATTTCAGATCTGCAGATGCCGAGGATGAACGGCTTTGAGTTCTTGTCCGTCGTTCGGCAAAGGTTCCCCGCCCTTCCCGTCATTGTCATCTCAGGAGAGTTTTCGGGGGTATCCGTGCCGGGGAGCGTCCTCGCAGATGCGTTCTTCCCGAAGGGCAACTACAAACCTTCGGAACTCTTTGAGAAGATCAGTGAGCTGCTGAACGAACTTCCCCAGAGGCCACGCTGCAACAAGCCGAAGCCAGCTGCAGTGTGGGCGATGAACGATAAGGACCTGCTCGCTGTAACCTGCTCTGTCTGTCTGCGCACGTTTCCCGTCGCCCAGGCAAGCCTCGGGATCAATGAAGCAGAGTGTGACTTCTGTGCCAGCAGAGTACAGTTCGAGATCATCTTGAACCAGGCCGCCGTCTGACGCCCTGCTCTTGGCCGGGAGTTGCCCATCCAGGTTGCTCAGAACGATCCCAGGGCTTACGCGAAGCGACACATCGCCCGTGGCCCAGGTTGCGCCCTTTGCACTCGGCGCCGCCTTGGCTCGCTTCGCTCATGACAACTTCGCTCGCTACAGGCATAATGGCGGGCACTTATGCGACACTCTCTTCTTCGTCTCTGCATGGTTGTCATGGTTGTCATGGTTGTGGTCAGCGCGTTCTCAGTTGCGGCGTTCGCGCAGGATGCGTCTCGCCCGCATCTTGAACGGCGCGGCGCAACGACCCAGCTTATTGTCGATGGCAAGCCGTTCCTGATGCTCGGTGGCGAGCTCCATAACTCGAGCTCGTCAAGCCTTGAGTACATGAAGCCGATGTGGCCGAAGCTGGCCGCCATCCCGCTGAACACGGTACTGACGCCCTTGTCGTGGGAGCTGGTGGAGCCGACCGAAGGGCACTATGACTTTGCGCTTCTGGACGGCCTCGTGGCGCAGGCTCGCGAGCAGCATGTGCGGCTGGTGTTCCTGTGGCTTGCGGCCTGGAAGAACGGCGTCTCGAGCTATCCGCCAGGTTGGGTGAAAGAGGATACCAGGCGCTTCCCGCGCGCGGTGCTGAATGGGAATCTCTCGACGACGCTTGGCGTGCTCGAGACAACCAGCGGTGCACTGCGCGCAGCCGATAGCAGGGCCTTCGCTGCCGTGATGAAGCACGTCAAGGAGATCGACAACCGCGAGCATACCGTCGTGATGATGCAGGTTGAGAATGAGGTCGGGACGCTGACCGATACGCGCGATCATTCGCCCGAGGCGAACCGTGCCTTTGCCGGGCGCGTGCCAGCCGAGGTAGGGGCGTACCTGAAGGCGCATCGCGAAACATTGAACCCGGAGCTGCGTGAGCTTTGGGTGGAGCATGGGGCGAAGACCGCGGGCACCTGGGCGGAGATGTTCGGGGATTCCTCGCGTGCGGATGAGATCTTCATGGCCTGGAACTATGCGCACTACGTGCAGGCTGTGGCGGCAGCGGGAAAGGCTGTGTACGACCTGCCGATGTATGTGAATGCGTGGCTGGGCGGGGGCGATGGTATGCCTGGCTACTATCCCAGTGGAGGGCCTCAGCCGCGCGTCATCGACATCTGGAAGTCTGCGGGGACGGCTCTTGATCTGTATGCGCCGGACCTCTACCAGCCGAACTTCGCCGAGTGGGCGAAGCAGTATCATCGGCTGGACAACCCGCTCTTCCTGCCTGAGACCAACGGTGGTACGGCGGGTGCGGCGTGGGTCTTCTATGCGGTGGGCGAGCATGATGCGCTGGGCTTCTGCCCGTTTGCGATCGATGCGCCGTTCGCGCCTGAGGCCGTGCAGAACACCGACGCCGCGGCCCTGAGCCTGGTGAAGGGGACAGCTGATCTTGGAGCGAGCTACGCGGCGATCGATGCCTTGGCGCCGATGCTGCTGGAGGCGCAGGCGCAGGGGAATGTTCACGGCTTCAACCTGACCAGGCAGCATCCTTCGGTTGAGTTCACGATGGGCGGCTTGAGTGTTGCGGTGTCGCTCGACTTCGTCTTCGGTCGCGAGGCCGAGACGGGCTATGGGCTGGTGATGATGACCGCCCACGATGAGGCCAGCGGACGTGCTGAGTTTGTCGGCGTGGGCAAGGGGTTCAGGGTGATCTTCACCAGCCGCACGCCGGGGCGCGGGGTTGGCCTGGCGGCAGTCGATGAGGGGCGATATGAAGCTGGCAGGTGGACGCCAGGCCGCCGGCTGAACGGGGATGAGACCGATCAGAACGGCTCGTGGCGCTTTGATCCGCGTGCGATCCACACCGAAAAAGCGACCTTGTACCGTTACGATTAGGCTCTATGCATGCTCCCGACCGACGTTCTCGACGCAGCCTCCTCCGGTCTTGCCTGGCGGCTTCCGCGTTGGCCGCTATGCCGTTCCGCCTGCACGCTGACAGGAGCAGGGTAGAGCTCCGTCTGCTTCCTGCCGAAGATCCGGTAAAGCTGCCTGAAGACTTCATCGGGCTGGGTTACGAGATGTCATCGGCTGCGCGGCTTGGATTGCTGAGCGCAGGCAACCAGGCCTACGTCCAGCTGATTCGAAATCTTGGGCCCCACGGTGTGCTGCGGCTTGGCGGCATCGTGCGAGACTTCACGCGCTACGAGGCTGCTGGTGCCGTGATCGCAGAGCCGAAGCGGACCGTGGTGACGCGGCGCAGCCTGGAGCAGCTTCGCGGCTTTCTGGACCTGACGGGATGGAGCGCCATCTGGAGCGTGAACTTCGGCGCAGGCACCCTGGTGGACGCGGTCGCCGAAGCGCACGATGTAGCGATGATCCTCGGACCTCGGCTGCAGGCGATAGAGCTTGGCAACGAGGTGGAGAACTACGGGCACGGCACGCATCCTCTGCGCAGAACGCCCTATCGCTACGAGGACTATCGCGCGGAGTACACGCAGTGGCGTGCTGCGATGCTGACGGCGGTACCCGGCTTGCGCTTCGCCGCGCCCGATACGGCTGCATCGGTGGATTGGGTGGAGCGCATGGCCCTGGATTCGCGTGAAGATTCGCGTGAAGAGGCGCATGGCGAATCGCATGGCAAAGCGCATGGCAAAGCGCACGGCGACGTGCAGCTGCTGACGACGCACTTCTATCGCGGCGACCAGAAGCTCGGCACCGAGGAGCAGCTGCTGCAGCCCGACCCTGAGCTTCGCGGCAGGCTTGAACGGCTGCGCCGGGCTTCAGAGACGAGCGGCATCCCGTGGCGCATGTGCGAGACGAACTCGTTCTTCGGCGGCGGGCATCCGGGGATCAGCGATACGCTGGCCGCTGCGCTCTGGACGCTTGATTACATGCTGCTGCTGGCGCAGTACGGGTGTGCCGGCGTGAATCTCGAGACGGGCGTGAACCAGCTTGGATTCGTGAGCTCGTACTCGCCCATCGAGGATGATGGCGCGGGCCACAACACGGCGGGCGCGCCGTACTACGGGATGCTTGCCTTTGCGCAGGCCGTAGCGGGCTGTTCAACAGTGCTTCAAAGCCGCCTGGATGCAGGCGATTCGACCCTGACTGCGTACGCGCTCGGCGACGGGAGACACATGCGCTCCATCGTGCTGATCAACCGGTCGCGTCGGGCATGCGCTGTTTCGCTGCATAGCATCCCGCTGGGACGCGCTTCGATGCTGCGGCTGACCGGGCCTTCGCTTGAGAGCAGAGAGGGCATCACGCTGGGAGGCCGCGCTGTGGATGCCGCTGGCCGCTGGTCTTCAGCGCAAGCCGAAATCTTCGACCATGCCGAGATCGTGGTTGCCCCGGCCAGCGCAACGATCCTGCGGTCGCGTTGAGCCTTCGACGTCTCATTCAGGCCTTCTGCGGGCCTATTCAGGACCGAAGGCTTTGAGCTCTATAAGGCGGACGTTCGACATGGGCTTCGTCATCACGACGCGCACGGCCTGGCTCTCGAGGGGTGCGAAGGTGATGATGTTTTCGCCGCCCGCGATGGGCGCCTCCGGGGCATGATGCTGGCCTTCTACATCGACCCACTCGGCACCCTTCTTCACCTGGACCTTCAGGGTTGCGGGCGCCTTCAGGGTTGTGTCCTCGGCGAAGAAGAGCTCGACCGACGTCAGCCGGCGCGGCTTGCCGAAGTCTACTGAATACCACGGGGTGGCGTCGCCGGCTGTGGGCGACCAGCCGTTTACGTTTTCGGGGAAGAACCACATGCGGCCGTCGATCGCCTCGGCGATGCCCTTCTCTGCCAGGCTTGAGGATGCGGAGCCCCTGGGGCCATCAGGCAGCCCGACGTTTGCCGCGAGATCGTGCCGGATGTTGATGCTCTTTCTCGGCTCGCGTTTTGGCAGGTCGATGAGCAGCTTGCCCAGCGGCTTGGGGCCCGCGGCGCGCCTGCCGTCGATGAAGACGGAGAGGCCGCTGCCTACCTTGTAGCGGCTGCCGTCGCGGTCATAGATCACACCGATATCGTGCCCATGATAGGCCAGGTGCTCAAGCGCGAAGTAGCGAATGGGTCTCTGGTCCTGCTTCTGGTCGCGCTCCGGGTCGCGCTCCGGGATCAGCGGGTTGATCTCGAGCACCTCATCGGCGCGCGGACGAATCCCGATGAGGCCGGTCAGCACAAGGTCGACATAGGTGGAGTGGCTGTAGTGATGCGAGCGTTCGAGCCCGACGATGGGCTTGCCGGTGTCCGGGTTGTAGTCCTCTTCGATGTCCGGGTGGCCGGGCGAGAGGTAGTGCTGCTGGGTGAACTGGCGCAGCAGGCGCAGGTAGTCAGAGGCTGTTACCGCGGGAAACGCCGGCGGGTAGTCGTTCAGCAGGTTCGCCATGCCGGTAAGGGTCTCGGAGGTTTGAAAGGGCCACGACGGGCCGTTCCACTGGCACTCAGGATGCACGCCCTCGTAGCGGTACTGCTTCATGTACTTCGCGTAGGTGGGCTCGACGGTTCGCAGGCCATATCTGCCGCCCAGCTGGTTCGGGTTCAGGACGTGCTCCCACGCGGTCGCATAGCGATCACTTTCGTCCTTGTCCGGCAGCTCGAACATCCACGGCGTATAGCCGACCAGCTCGCGTCCGCGAATAAAGTCATTGGCTGTTACAGTTTCCGTACCGCGCTGGTAGCGGTCTGTGAAGTGGCCGAAGCCTACGCTCCAAAGCTGATTCTGGACTGCAACGCGGATGGCAGCGGCGCGGCGCTCAAAGACCTCGGCAACCTCCGGCTTGCCCTGCAGCCTGGCGAGCCTGGCGATGGCAAGCGCGTTGCCGTACTGGTAGCTGTTGATCGATGGTCGATAGCTGAAGCCCTGGGTGAAGCCGTTCCTGTTCTGGTCGGGGCTGGGCTTGTCGGTGAAGCCGGCGCCCGAGGCATCGATCGATGAGATGGTGTACTCGGTCGCGTCCAGCAGGGGCTCGATCCAGTAGAGATTCTTGTCGCGATCGAAGTGGTCGATCCACTGGTTGTAGATCGATTCCATCGCTTCCAGATGCTTGAGCGCAGGGCCTGGATCGCCGGTGACCAGGGTGGTGCTGTTGGCTGCGCTTGCGATCCACTCCGAAAAGTGGCGGTCATTGCCGCCGCCTGCATAGGCGTGGTTGATCAGGCTGTCGATCACCGAAGGATCGCGCATCCAGCGGCCTTCCAGCAGGTGGAAGCTGGTCGAGTCGTTCAGGTCTTCCCAGGGTTTGCGCGCCCAGGGCACAGGCGGCAGGAACTCGACCGTGGTCTGGCCCTGCTCGCCGATCTCGCGGATGTGCGAGCGAAAGAGCTTCCAGCGATAGAAGAAGATCTGCTGGATCTGAGGGTCGTCGATCTCAAGGAAAGGGATGTTGCGCTGGTACCAGGGAGCGTCTGCGCCGAAGTTTTCGGTTGCCAGCTTTTCGATGGGCAGCGGGGGCTCCGCTACGCTCCCCGCCTGGGCGGAGAGGATGCGCGGAAGGATAAAGACGGCGCTGGCGAGAACGGTTGCGGCAAGCCTCATGGTCGCTCGTTGGGCAGAGTTGCGGTAGAAGCGTAGCCTGGCGCGTGCGGGGTCAGGTGACGCAGCACGAACTCCTGCATGACATCGTTCAAGGCATCTCCTGCTATGTTCAAAAGTCCTTCCTCAAAGGTGAGAGCGGCGCCGTGCCGGTCCTCCGGCGGGTAGTAGAGGTTGGTCACGGCGCCTGCTGAAAGGTCGCCGAGAACGCTGGCGAAAGCGGGTTGATTTTTCCCGTTGTCGCCGCGGCAGATCAACGGACGGGTGATGGCGTACAGGGCTCGCGACTTGATCGAACCCGTGCCCTTGTAAAAGTAGCGCGGGTCCTGGCGAAAGAGGGTGGGATAGATGGCGCCGCCGAGCATGGTGCCGGTGACCAGGTCCCCCATGGCCGCGCCGAAGCGCTTGCTGTACCCTTCGACGCCCTGGCCGTAGCCGGCAAAGGTGTCCTGGGCCTGCTCGACACCGGCGACCGCGCCCGCGACGACGATGTTGCCGGGGTCGGAGGCGTTCTTGAAGGCGAGCGAGAACTTCTGCTTCGTGGTGAGGGGCGGAGCCTTCCAGTCGTAGCTGACGAAGAAGTTAGGAAGAAAGCCGGCCAGCCGCTGACGCTCTTCGACCTTCAGCTCGGCGGCGGCAAGATCCTGCTGCGACGCGACGACCGAGACGTCCATGTTGACGGCTGCCACCTTCAGCTGCAGCGAGGGCACCAGGTAGCTTTCGCCGGGCGCCAACGTTCCGGCGAAGAAGGCAGCGGTCATGCCGGGCGCGGAGGCCTGCACGCGAAACCTGCCGGGCGACACCGAGCTGAAGCTGAAGCGCCCGTCGCTGTCGGTCTTCGTCCTCTGCGGGGTGCCTCCGCCGTCGCGCAGAAGGGACACATCGGCGTCGTTCATCACGTTGGCTTCTGCGTCGAGCACGGTCCCCGTGATGCGGCCCGGGGCGAGTGGCTGCTTCGCGGACTCGGGGGAGGTCGAGGCCTGCACCCCGGCCGCGGCGGTGCCCTGTGCGGTGGCCCGTGCCGCGTTCAATGCGGTGGCCTGTGCCGTGTTCAATGCGGTGGCCCGTGCCGCGTTCAGCGCCGCGTCCAGGGCAGCGCTGGGCGCATCTGCCAGTTCGAGCGCGGGGGCGTCTTTGCTGAAGGCTTCGTTCCGGCCCGGTGCCCGACCCGCTTCAACAGCCTGCGCGAACCCGTGCGGCGCGGCTGCTCCCGATGCGAGGCTGACCGATAAAGCGAGCCGAAGAGCGCAGACGATGCGCGCCCTTGTGACCTGTCGAGACCTGCCGCGTTTTGTCTGGTCAGCCAGGTCCATTAGCCTCTTTTCGCCTTTCCTCTGTTTGACGCAGTTTTGGTCCTGCCGGTCTCCGGCCCGGCCTATTTAGCGGTGCCGAAGGGCACCATCTAGCCCAACCCGGCAAGCGCCTCCCGGGCGGCGTCGAGGATCAGACGGATCTCCGGCTCACGGTGTGAGGTGCCGAGGAAGGCGGCTTCAAACTGACTCGGTGGCAGCCAGATGCCGGCTTCCATCATGGCGTGGTGAAAGCGCCCGAAGCGTGCGGTATCGCTGGTGGCGGCGGAGGCGAAGTCGGTGACCGGCTGCGCGGTGAAGAACCAGGTCCACATGGAGCCGACGCGATTGGTCGTGACCGGGATGCCGGCCGCATGCGCGTGGGCGGCAACGCCTTCAGCGATGGCGCGGGTGGGCGCCTCGAGCTGCCGGTAGACCTCGGCCTCATGGTCGATGAGGTGGCTGAGGGTTGCGATCCCGGCAGCCATGGCGAGCGGGTTGCCGCTCAGCGTCCCGGCCTGGTAGACGGGGCCGAGAGGCGCAAGGAACTCCATGACGTCGGCCCGGCCGCCGAAGGCTCCGCAGGGCAGGCCGCCGCCCAGGATCTTGCCCAGCGTGGTGATGTCGGGGGCGACGTCATAAAGCTGCGACGCCCCGCCAAGCGAAAGCCGGAAGCCGGTCATGACCTCGTCGACGATAAGCAGCGCGCCATGCTCGCGGGAGATGCTGCGCAGGCCGGCGAGATAGCCCTCGGCCGGGATGATGGTGCCGGCGTTGCCGACGACCGGCTCGACGATGATGCATGCGATCTGCCCGGGGTGGGCGGCAAAGGCAGCCTCGACCGCGGCCAGGTCGTTGTAGGGAAGCGCAAGGGTATGCATTGCGGTCTCCTCCGGCACACCGGCGGAGCCGGGGATGCCGAGGGTCGCGACGCCCGAGCCTGCCTTCACCAGCAGGGCGTCCGCGTGGCCGTGGTAGCAGCCTTCGAACTTGATGACGAACTTGCGTCCGGTGAAGCCGCGCGCCAGGCGGATGGCGGACATGCAGGCTTCGGTTCCCGAGCTGACAAACCTGAGCCGCTCGACCGATGGAAAGCAGCGCATGACGAGCTCCGCAAGGTCGCCCTCGCCGGCGTGCGAGGCGCCGAAGCTGGCACCCTTCGCCGCTGCCTGCTGGATGGCTTCGACGACAGGCGGGAAGGCATGCCCCAGGATCATCGGACCCCAGGAGGCGAAGCAGTCAAGATAGCGGTTGCCGTCTGCGTCCCACAGGTAGGCGCCCTCGGCATGCTCAACAAACGGTGGATCGCCCCCTACGGCGCGAAACGCCCGCACCGGTGAATCGACACCCCCTGGCAGCAGGCCGGCGGCCCGCTCCTGTAACGCTCTCGACTTCGTCATCAACCGCATCCTTCCAGTCTAGCTGCGCGGGGCATTGGGAACGAAGGGGCGCCGGGCGAAGAAGCGGCGGCATTCACAGCGGGTGGAAAATCTCCCCTGCTAGACTGGACTTCCCTGCAGCCATTTGAAGTAAACCGTTAGGAGCCGCGCATTGCCGGAAGAAAACGACAGCCTTAGTCCGCAAAAACCAACAAAAATGTCGATCTCCTACGCGGATGCCGGCGTCGATATTACCGCCGGGGACAGGGCCAAGCAGCGCATCAAGATGCTCGCGCGCAAGACCTTCAACAAGCACGTCCTGTCAGAGATCGGCGGCTTCGGCGGGCTGTTCGCGCTCGATCTTGAAAAGTTCCCGGACCCGGTGCTGGTCTCTTCAGCCGACGGTGTGGGAACGAAGCTGAAGGTGGCATTTGAGCTGGGCATCCACCACACGGTGGGCGCGGACCTGGTGAACCACTCGGTGAACGACATCGCGGTGCAGGGCGCGACTCCCCTGTTCTTCCTCGATTACCTGGCCACGGGCCGCCTGGAGGAGGGTTCGGATACGGTTGAAACCGTGGTTCGCGGGATCTCCGAAGCCTGCCGGGCCAACGGCTGCGCGCTCATCGGCGGTGAGACGGCGCAGATGCCGGGCTTCTACGCGGACGGCGAATACGACCTGGCCGGCACGATCATCGGTGCGGTCAACCGTCCGAACATCATGACCGGCGCCAGCATCGAGCCGGGCGATGTGCTGCTCGGACTGCCCTCGAACGGACTGCACACCAACGGCTATTCGCTCGCGCGCAAGCTGCTGTTCGAGACCGCAGGCTACGGTGCGGAACACTACGTGAACGAGCTGAAGGACAAGGTAGGCGCGGCGCTGATGCGCACGCATCGCAGCTACCTGGGCGTGATCAAGAAGCTGACGGCCGCGGGTCCGGCGACAGCTGAGAACCCCGGAGGCCTGGTGCGCGGCATGGCTCACATCACGGGGGGCGGCATCACCGAGAACCTGCCGCGCATCCTGCCGAAGGGGCTCGATGCGGTGGTCGACCTGGCGAGCTGGCAGGTGCCGCCGCTGTTCACGCATCTGCAGGAGCTCGGCAACGTCACCGAAGACGAGATGTTTCGCACCTTCAACATGGGCATCGGGCTGATCGCAGTGATCCCCGCAGAGCAGTTGAAGAAGGTGAAGGCGATCCTGAACCGCGCCAACGAAAGGCATTGCGTGATCGGCCGCATCGTCACTAGGGGCAGCCGGAAGGTCGTCTACAACTAGCATCTCCAGGCAGCAGAATGCGAAGCTCCCAGCGTACGCAGTACCGCCCGGCCGGCGTCTGGCCAGACTTGCCATTGCCCTATCCTGCCGATGAACGAACAAGCCCTGATCGCGCTCGAGCAAAGCCTGCACCAGCCGTCCACGCGCAGCAATCCTCGAGCCGTGGAGTCGCTGCTGGCCGAAGACTTCCGCGAGTTCGGCGCATCCGGCAGGGTGTGGACCAGGGCCGAGATCCTCGCGGAGCTTGCCGCTGAGGCTCCGTACGAGATCCGGAGCCGCGACTTCGCCTGCAAATGGCTGACGCCGGGGCTTGCCCTCCTGACCTACGTCGCGGAGGCCGCCGAGCGCAGGACGCTTCGGAGCTCGCTGTGGCGATTGGAAGACGGCGCGTGGCGGATGGTCTTCCACCAGGGCACGGTCGTTGCCGCGTCCTGACGGCGCCGCAGCTCCCACGACGAACGCCACATGCGCGAACGACTTGGCGAGCCTCGCGTGTAGGCGCAGGCGTCAGCAACGCGGCCCGCGTGAACGCGCCTCGACCCGCGAGCAGATTGTTCGGCCCGGCAGACGCGATACGCGCTGTAGCCTGACCTGCCCGCATCCGGTCCGCCGGGCCGGCGCAGGCGCACGGCGTAGCCGGGCCGGGGCGGCGCACAGCGTAGCCGGGCCAGGGCCAGGCTGTGCAACGTATCCAGCAGGGCCAGGTTGACGATGCCGCCGGCGGCCGTGCACGGGCAGGCGGATAAGATAGAGCCTGGTTCAGGACCCACATGAAACGATTAGGAATTCTGCTCTCAGGCCGCGGTTCAAACTTTCTCGCCATCGAGCGGGCGATCGCCGAAGGTCGCCTGCCTGGTGCCGAGATCGCGATCGTGCTCTCAAACAAGGCGGATGCGCCCGGGCTGGCTGCCGCGCGGGAGCTCGGCCTTGACGCGCAGCACATCCCGATCGCGGGGCGCACGCCGGTCGAGCGGGATCAGGAGTTCATCGCGAGGCTCAGGCAGGCGAACGTCGACCTGGTGTGCCTGGCCGGTTACATGCGGATCATCTCGCCGCCCTTTGTTGCCGCGTTCCCGGACCGCATCCTGAATGTGCACCCTTCCCTGCTGCCGAGCTTTCCGGGGCTTGATGCGCAGCGGCAGGCGCTCGAGTTCGGGGCCAGGGTGGCGGGCTGCACGGTGCATTTTGTGGATGAGCGAGTGGATCATGGCGTGATCATCCTGCAGCGCGCGGTGCCGGTGCTCGATGAGGATACGGTGGAGAGCCTGTCGGCGCGCATCCTGGCGGAAGAACACAGCGCCTACCCCGAGGCCATCAGCAGAGTGCTGTCCGGCGACTACGCCGTGGTGGGCCGCACCTACGCGAAGCGTCCAGCGCCCCGCTAGGCGCGATGACGCGGTCGCCGCTCGCGATCAGGCGGGCGCCGCTCGCGATGAAGCGGTCGCCGATCGCGATGAGGGCGGCTTTGCCCTGGGGACGTCAGCCGTCAGAACTGAGAAGGCGCCGGAAACCGGTAGATGATGAGCCCGAGCGCGAAGAGCAGCAGCACGTACTGCACCATGGTCTTGGTGCTTGGGCGGTCCGGGTAGCCGCCGGCGTAGAGGCGCCAGCCCATGCCGAGCGCAATGAAGCAGAAGGTCCACTCCTGCAGCAGGCCGAAGAAGATGAGCGACGTGGCGAAGACCAGCCAGCGCTGCGTTTTATCGAGTGCGTAGGTGGCCTGCGCGCCGTCTAGGCCGAGGACCGGGATCAGGTTCAGCACGTTCAACCAGCCGGAGACATGCGCGAGCGCGGAGAAGAGCGGGTCACCCGTGACCGTGGCGATGGCGCCGCAGGCGAGCGCGAAGAGCAGCCCGAAGAAGGGTCCGGCGAGCGCGATGCCGGATAGCGCCTCGAGCGAGATGCCCATCGAGTACCACCTCACATAAGCGCCCAGCCCGGGCAGGAAGACGGGCAGATCGACCTTGAGGCCGCGCCTGCGGGCTGCGACATAATGGCCCATCTCGTGGACCAGGATCGATGCGGTAAAGCCGAGACCGAACTTCCAGCCGAAGAGCGCCCAGTAGATGGCGAAGAAGCCGACCAGGCTCAGCAGGAACTTCAGCTTGAAGAGCAGGAAGAAGAGGCTCTTCGCCTTGGCGAGGAAGAAGACGACAGGGGCCAGGGGTCCGAGCCGCTTGGTCCAGCGCGATTTGCTGTCTTCCTCTGCGCGCAGGTGGGCGTCCATGGCCTCGATCCTGCCCGTGACGGCGGTCGCCTGGGTGGTGTCTGCAGGCAGCCAGTCCAGCGCTTTACGCCAGATCTCGCGTGCTTCGGCCCAGTGCTTTTCGGACTCGGCTGCGGTCGCCTGCAGAGCGATATTGCGCAGGTGGCCGGCGTAAACGATCGTCTGGCACTCCGGGCACGCAAGCGTGCCGGGCTGCAGGTAGTGGCTGCACTGCGGGCAGTTGTAGATGGGCTCGGGAGCGGCGGTCTCAGGTGGTGCGGATGTGGCTACATTCTCCATTTTGGTCTCTTGACGGGTCCCTTCGCTGCCTTTCCCGCGGCTCTCTCCGGGATTAGACGCGCCACGGTGCCTTCACTCTTCAACGGATTCCCATGATGGACACGCGGCGGCCGCCGGGCTGTCCGAAGCCAGGCGTCCCAGCGGCGAGTTGCCATGCGGTGCGCAGGCCGTAGAACAGGATCAGCAGGCCCATCCCGGCCCAGAACGGGCTGTCTGCGAAGCGCAGGAAAGGGCTGAAGAGGGCGAATTTCAACAGGAACGCTGAAGGGATCTGCGAAAGACTGATGCCCTGCTTGCCGGCGCTGTAAAGCACGTCCAGCAGGCGCCCGCAGGAAGCCGAAAGGTAGGTGAGGACCACCGCTGCCACCTGGTACTGGCGTCCGCCGAAGCCACGGGTGGCGGTCATCATGGCACGTGCCACCAGCCAGCCGATGGCGATGGTCACAATCGAGACCATGAAGCCCGTGAGACCAATCAAGGCGTAACCGGCCGCGCCTGCGATCGCCCCGAGCACGCCATAGCCGAGCGCCAGCGGAAAGGCGGCCAGGGTGGCGCGCGTCGAGCCGGGAACCTGGCCCGTGTTGCCGTCGATCACGACCGGTTTGACGTACTCCGCGCGCTCAAAATCCATCTTGCCTGCCTCTTCCCCGCTTCTGCCCTGCTTCTTCTGCAACGCTCTCCGTGCCGGCAGCGAGCCGCGAGCGCCTAGGTATCCTGCCCCGCGCCGGTGCTGTCCTTCATATCGCCCAGCGTGACCCGTACGTTCAGGCGCCGCTGACCGCGGAAGATGATCACCGTGACCACGTCGCCGGCCTTGTGTCCATTCAAAGCCGCACCCAGGTCCTGGGTGTTCTGGATCTCCTGGCCGTCCATGCCCACGATCAGGTCCCCGCCCAGCATCACCGGGTCGTTGCCCTGGTAGAGCCTCTGGGTTCCGCCGCGCAGGCCCGCCTTGGCTGCCGCGCCTCTAGGCAGGACCCGCTGGATCAGGACGCCGAAGTCGGCTGGCAGACCGATCTGTTCCGCGATATCCGGGCCAATGGGGAGGGTGACGATATCGAGCGACGGCCGCCGCACGCGCCCATACTTGGCGAAGTCGTCGAGCACCGCCTTCGCGGTGTTGATGGGGATGGCAAAGCCGATTCCGGCCGATTGGTCTGAGCCATTCGAAGCGATCAGGGTAGTGATGCCGATGACCTCACCGCGCGAGTTGAGCAGCGGTCCGCCGGAGTTGCCGGGATTGACCGCGGCATCGGTCTGGATGGCATCCTCGATCGAGCGGCCTTCGCCGACGCCGATCGAACGAATGGCGGAGATGATGCCGCGCGTCATGGTGCCGCTGAGCCCGAAGGGATTGCCGATCGCGTAGACACGCTGTCCGACTACGAGCCCACTGCTCTCGGACAGCGTCGCAGGCACCAGGTTGGGCGCCGTGATCTTCAGCAGGGCAAGGTCGTGCTGCTGATCGACGCCGACCACCGTCGCCTTCAACTTGTGCTTGTCGGACAACGTAACCTCGACCCGCTGCGCGTTGTCGATGACGTGGTTGTTAGTCAGGATGTGACCTTCTTTGTCGAGGATGAAGCCCGACCCTTGGCCCTGCTGCGGCACCGCCTGGTTGAAGAAGTTGTAGGCGACCGCGGTCGAGGTGATGTTGACGAGCGATGGCAGAGCCTTGCGGTAGACCGCGATGTTCTGCTGTTCCTCGGTGTCAAAGGCGGGCGCAGCGGAGGCTTCCTTGAGCTCGAAGGCGCCCATCGGACCGCTGAGTGAAGCCAGGTGCGTCTGTCCGTCGGGTACACCATCCGCATGCAGCCAGGGCAGCGCGTGGCCGGTGGCGGCGCCGTGCGTGGTGACATAGTAGAACCCCGAAAGCAACAGCAGGACCAGCAACACCGGGCGCAACTTCATGTACTCCTACCTTTCCTACAGGATGAAACCCGATCTCCAGATAATTGTAGCGACTGGGAGGGGCTGGGTGGCTCAATCCTCGAGATTCTGAAGGCCACGTTCCAAGACGGCATTCATGGTGCGCAAATCGGCACTCGACACCCCGGCCCAGGTCTTCGCCTCAAGCTGGCCAAGTACCTGCTCCGCATGCACCAGCAGCCTTTCGCCAGCGGCAGTAAGACGCACCGTCACCAGGCGGTGATTTTCAGGATCCTTGCCGCGCACCACCCAGCCGTGCTCGACCGCGCGAACCAGCATCGCCTGCGCGCTCTGCGGGGTCACAAAGCAGGCACGTGCCATCTGCGCACCCGAGCCTCCGGGCCGCTCCTTTACCTCTTTCAGCAGGCGCAACTGGGCGGTCGTCACGCCCTGCTCCCGCAGCTCGTCATCAAGGCGCGCGCGCAGCCCCGCCATCAGCCGCCGGACGAGCGTCTTGGTGCGACGCATCTCGATCGTCCGTGCTGTCTGGCTCGTTCGTTCGGGCGCCGGCTTCCTGCGCCTCGGCGCTGCCTTTCCTGAATCCATATCAGTTGACTGATATCCTATCAGCTACCTGATAATGAGCGACTCTCCTCAACCCGAAGCCCAGCACGAAGCTCATTCCGAAGCCCAGTGGCGTCCGCGGCATAATCCCTGGGCCATCGCGCTGACGGTGACGCTCGCGACGTTCATGGAGGTGCTCGACACCTCGATCGCGAATGTCGCACTGCCGCACATCGCGGGCTCGCTCGGCGCGTCGCAGGAGGAGGCCACATGGGTGCTGACCAGCTACCTGGTCAGTTCTGCCGTCGTGCTGCCGATCTCCGGCTGGATCTCGAACCGCATCGGACGCAAGCGCTTCTACATGACGTGCGTCGCCATCTTCACGGCCTGCTCGCTGCTCTGCGGCATCGCGCCTTCGCTGCCGTTTCTGATCATCGCGCGCATCCTCCAGGGCGCCGGCGGCGGCGGCCTCGCACCTTCTGAACAGGCTATTCTTGCCGATACCTTTTCGGTCGAAAAACGCGGCCAGGCCTTTGCACTCTACGGCATGGCTGTGGTCGTCGCGCCTGCCATCGGCCCAACCCTTGGCGGGTGGATCACCGATAACTACAACTGGCACTGGATCTTCTTTATCAACCTGCCTATCGGCCTGCTCTCGCTCTGGCTCTCGAACCGCATGGTCGAAGATCCACCGGTGATGAAGCAGCGCATGAGCATCAAGGCGCCCATCGATTTCACCGGCCTCGCGCTGGTTGCGGGCGGCGTCGGCTGCTTAGAATTCTTCCTCGACAAGGGTCAGGAGAAGGACTGGTTCGGCTCGCCCGAGATCCGCATCGTTGCCCTGATCGCCGCGGTTCTGCTGGTCGCTTTCGTGATCTGGGAGTGGCGGCATCCTGATCCCATCGTCGACCTGAAGCTGTTGAAGAACCGCAACTTCGGCACCGCGGTCTTTCTGCAGCTCATCCTGGGGATGGTGCTCTTCGGCTCGACCGTCCTTATCCCTCAATACCTGCAGGTGCTGCTTGGCTACACGGCCGAACGCGCAGGCATGGTGCTGTCGCCGGGCGGCCTGATCCTGATCGTCATGATGGCGGTCGCGGGGCGCACGCTCGGCAAGTTCGACCCGCGCCTCATGGTGTCGCTCGGCTATGTGGCGGTCGCAGCCGGCCTCTACAACCTCACACGGCTGTCGCTCGACAGCGCCTTCGGGACCGTGACGCTGTGGAGGATGCTGCAGGTGATCGGCCTGCCGTTCGTCTTCATCCCGATCTCGACCCTCAACTACGTCGGCGTGCCGCGTTCGAAGTCGAACCAGATCTCGAGCCTGTCGAACTTCGCACGCAATCTCGGAGGCTCGATGGGCACGGCGCTGCTGACGACCTTCCTCGCGCGCACCGCGCAGACCCATCAGCAGCAGCTTGCGGCCAACACCGTCGCCGGAAGCGTGCAATACACGCAGTACCTCGCGGGCGTCACCAGCGCGCTGCGCGAGCAGGGCATGAACGCCGCGCAGGCAGCACAGATGTCGGTCGGCTATGCCTACCAGGAGATGGTGAGGCAGGCCAGCATGCTGGCTTACAAGAACGCCTTCGCGGTGCTTGCGGCCACCATCCTTTGCCTGACGCCGCTGCCCTTCCTGATGCGGCTCCCCACCCGGGTGGAGAAGCCGGCACCGGAAGAGCTTGCAGCGCACTAGCTCACCTCCCTGCGATGTGGAGGAGCACGAGCGCATTTGGTTCGAGCGACACCTTCAGCTGGCCGCCGGTCAGGTGACCTGCCTCAGGCGCGCCTGGTGCTGTCTGCTTGTTCAGCGTCTCGACCTGCGCGGGTGTGGGGTAGCGGGGCTTGCCCATGGCGGCGTACTTCGGCAGTACGTTGCCATGTTCGTCATCCACGCGCTCGATGGTGACAGCTGCGTTCGCGGGCACACCGGTCACCGCGAACTCAATCGTCTCGGGCTTCGCATGGAGGGTCGAAGAGGGCTGGCCGTTCGGTGCCGGATCAACGATGTTCCATGCCGCAATCGCCAGCGAGCCATCGGCTGCGCGGGTCACGATGGCATGCTGCGAAGGGTTCGCGATGCGCTGCTCGCCGAGCTGATGTAACAGAGCGAAGTCGTAGAAGCTTGGCTTGTTGATGCCGTACTCGGCGCGCAGACCGAAGTTGCCCATGAAAGGCGCGGGGAAGGGGCCGCCTTCTTCAAAGACGTCCGAAAAGGTCCAGAAGCTCATCATCTGCACCTGCCCATCGCACTGGCTGATGGTATGCGCAAGGCCCGGGCCGACAAAGGTCGTGTCGCGTGATTCGGAGTCGCCCTGCACGTTCCACTCGGTCCAGAAGAGCGGCAGGTCGGCATGGCCGGCGGCCTTCATCTGCGCGCGCACCTTGTTGATCGCCAGGCACACCCGGTCGTCCATGGGCGCATTGGCGGGCGGCGTGGGCACGGGCAGCTTCTGGTTCGCGGGAAACAGATTCTCGATCGTGTCATCGGCATAGGCATGGCTCGAGATGAAGTCGACCGGCACGTGATGTTCATTCGTGTAGGCGAGAAAGGTATCGACCCAGTCAGACGCAGCGGTCGCCGGGCCGCCGACCCGCAGCCGAGGGCTCACCGCCTTCAGGGCACGCGCGGTGTGTTCATACAATTCGAAGTAGGAGCGGTCGCGCGGAATGCCGCCCCAGAAGTCGATGTTCGGCTCGTTCCACACCTCGAAGTACCACTGCGACACCTCCTCAATGCCGTACCGTTCGACCAGGTGCCTGCCGAGCGCCGAGATCAGGCCGTCCCAGCGCTCCATCGACTTCGGCGGCGAGGTGTTGGGCTTGTACCAGAAGGGATGCAGCGAATCCGGATTGAAGGCGAGCTTCTTCGGCATAAACGAGATCTCGACCACCGGGCGGACATGCTCCTTCAGCAGGCCGTCGTAGATCTGGTCAACATAGGCGAAGTTGAAGACCGGGTTGCCATGCTCGTCTTCGTTGTAAACCCCGTTCTCGTCGTCGAGGATGCCGTGAAAGCGGACGTAGCTGAAGCCGGTGACTGCATGCACGGCGCGCAGGTCTTCACGGTAGCTTTCGCGCAGCGCGAGGTTGGCTCGGCCGGAGCCGAACATATCCTCCCAGAAGTGCGGAAACGGTGTCGTCGGCGCATGGGCATCGATGGCGATGCGCTCCTGCGTGTGAGCCTGAACGGAGGCAGTGCCCAGCAGCAGTGCGAGCAGGAGGTGGCTTGGTCGGGGAATCATGGTATGTGCCTCTTGTAACTTGATCTAGGCAGTATAGGACTTTGCTTCCGTTGAGGGTCAATCGATTACCTAAAGGGTTTGTGCGTCGTCACCGGGACAGGGCTCGTAAGATGGGACGAGCGAGGAATTTATGCCGGAAGTTCAAAATGCAGCGCAGCGTCAGCACGCCTCGACCGGGCCGCAGGGGCCTCAGCTTCCTGAGCCCACGCACGCCGAACGCGTGCGGACGCTGATCGCGATCAGGTCGCAGGGAACGCTGTCCACGCTATCGGCAAAGCTGCCGGGGTATCCGTTTGGATCGTTGATGCCCTACGCGCTGGACGAGCAGGGGAGGCCTGTCTTCCTGATCAGCAACATGGCCATGCACACGCACAACCTGAAGCAGGATGGGCGTGCGAGCCTCTTCTTCGAGCAGGCGGCAGCCGATGGCGATCCTCTGGGTGCGGCGCGCGGGACCGTGGTAGGAGATGTCGCGGCCGTCGCGCCTGACGCCGTGCGCGAGCTCTACCTGGCGCGGCACGAGAACAGCAAGCACTGGGTCGACTTCCGGGACTTCGGCTTCTTCCGGCTGGAGCCGAAAGATGTCTACTACGTGGGCGGCTTCGGCGTGATGGGCTGGGTCTCGGCCAATGACTACAGGACAGCACGGCCTGATCCGTTAGCCAGCGCCGCCGCGGGCATCATCGCGCATATGAATGCGGATCATGTGGGCTCGATGATCAGGCTGGCGCGGCAGCAGAGCGGCATCGACGCGACTGAAGCCGCGATGACGTCGGTCGACCGGCTCGGCTTTACGCTGCGCCTGAAGACGGCCGAAGGCATGAAGGGAACGCGGATCAACTTCACGCGGGAAGTAGGGACGCCGGCAGAGACGCGCGCCGTGCTGGTGGAGATGGTCAAAAGCTAGAAGGCAACAGCAACCGCGTCCTAACGCCGGACGGGCGCCACTTCGTGGGGTGGAGGCGCTGGCGCGCACGAGCAGCCAA
>CAXTUS010000048.1:0-24950 GCA_964247475.1 uncultured Acidobacteriaceae bacterium
CTCCGGGCCTGCGCAGCCTCCGCCAAAGCCAGCAGCACCAGCATCGGCAGCAGCAGCAGCCCGGTAAACTTCACGACGGCCGCCAATCCCGCGAACAGCGCAGTCACAGCAAGCCAGCCCCACCCCATGCCTTCAGCCTGCGTGAAGCGATACCACGCATAGGTCGCGGCAAGGAACATCAACGTCATCCCAACATCGGTCGTCACCAGCGCGCCATTCGCCAGAAAGTTGGGATCAAACACAAACAACGCCAGCGCGAACAGCCCGGCTACCCAGCCGAATAGCCTGCGCCCAACCAGATATAGAAGCAGCGCCAGCATCAGCGTGAACGCCATCGCAGCCATGCGCGCCGGGAACAGCACACGGTCGCCGCCATTCCCGAACACAAAGTCTCGGCCATCGGTGAAGGCCTCGGTCTGCACCGCACGTCCCTGGTTCGGCGGCACCTTCAGCCGCAGCTTCAGCAAAGGCAGCGCGGCCGTCAGCTTCACCAGCGGCGGCACCTCCGGGTTGATGCGGTAATCATGCTGCGTCCACACCGTGTAGCCGTCGAACAGATGATGCGGCTCGTCCCACGTCGCAGAGGTGGCTCGTGCCACCAGCACAAGCTGCAGCGCCATCACCGCGATCAGCAACCCCACCGCAGCTGCTTCCCCTAACCGTCGCTTCCCCATGCCACCTCTTCGTGCCCGCCCCAATTACCTGCTGTTCAGCGCCACCGGCTCCTCCGCCAACATCAGCTCCGGACGATTATTCTTCACGTTACCCACATCCTTATGCGCCTTCGCTGCCTGCATCTGCTCCGCAGGAAACGGCCGCAGCAGCTCGACCGGCGGTCGCCTGCCCTCGCCCACATCAAGCCACGCCGCGTAATCCTTCGGCTCGAGAATCACCGGCATGCGCGTATGTACCTCCGCGGTCAGCTCATTCGGATCCGTCGTGATGATGGTGAAGGTTTCTAACGCGTGCTCGCGATGGGCAGGATCACGCCACCGCTCCCACAACCCGGCGAACGCCAGCGGAGCCCCCGTTCGCAGCGTAAACGCATACGGCTGCTTCTCGAGCACCGCCTTCTTCCTGGCATTTTGTCGAGGCGCCGGCTCCTCCCCAAACAAACCGGCAACCTGTGCCGCCTCCACCTCTCCCAGCACCTTCCATTCGTAGAAGCCATCTGCCGGCACCAGGCACCGCTTGCGCTCGAACGGACCCTGGTACATCCTGCTCGACGCCACGGTCTCGGCCTTCGCGTTGATGGTGCTGTAGCCAAAATCCTTTGCGGACCTGGCGAACCACGGCACCAGCCCCCAGCGCATCATCACCATCTCGCGTTCGCCAGTCTCCGCATCCAGCCGGATCACCGGCTGAAACGTCGTCGGCGCCACGTTGAAGTCCCAATCCGGCAGCACCAGCGCATCAAGCGCCGCGCGCTGAGCCTCCGTCCGGGCGACCCGGAACGCCTCCGCCAGCCGCTGCTTGTCTGACCGCCTCAGATACCGACCACACATCCAGGACCCCGCATCCTACGTTCAAACACCAGCGCTCAACGGAACCACCGAAAAGGATCGAGCATGTCTACCCCATCTACAGCTACATCTTCGTCTGCACCTGCGTCTTCAGAAAATACACCAGTTCTGCACTACCTCACCTACTCTCCCGACGTTGAGAGGCCGGCCGAGAACGAGCACGTCATCTTCGACGAACTTTCCCGCACCATGCAGCACATCACCCGTTCGATGGCCGCGCGCTACCGCCATGCCTACCGGCCGGTTCATGCGAAGTCGCACGGCGTCCTCACCGGCACGCTCCAGCCGCTGCCGAACCTGCCCGAACACCTCGCGCAGGGACTCTTCGCGACCGCCGCCACGCACCCTGTCATCCTGCGCTTCTCGACTAATCCCGGGGACATCCTTGCTGACAACATCTCGAGCCCGCGCGCCCTGGCGATCAAGATCCTGAACGTAGAAGGTGAAAAGACTCCCAATCATAGCGGTGACACTCAGGACTTCGTCTGCGTCAACGGCGATGCCTTCTCCGCACCCGATCCCGCCGGATTCCTCGACCAGCTCAAGCTCTTCGACAAGACCCTCAACGTCTCCGAGGGCGTCAAGCACGCGGTCTCAGTCGTGGCCCGCGGCGCCAACGCTGTTCTCTCGACCGTCGGCGTCGAGTCCGCCACCCTTTCCGGCATCGGCGCACCCGCCACCCACATCCTGGGCGAGACGTTCACCACGGTTGCCCCGCTGCGTTTCGGCAACTACATCGCGAAGGTCGCGTTCGCACCTGGCTCCGAAAATCTCAGGAAGCTCACCGGCGAAGGCATCGACCTTGGCGCCGACTACAACGCGCTCGAAGAGCTCATCAAGAAGTTCTTCCGCCACGAGACCGCCGTATGGGACGTCAAGGTGCAACTCGCTCTCGTCGAAGATCCCTCGCTCGAAGAGAAGGACAAGTCCTTCCCGGTCGAAAAGGCCGACACGGCCTGGCCCGCCGAGTCAAAGCATGGCAAGCCTGGCAGCCCCTGGCAGACGGTCGGCACCATAACCGTCGAGCCACAGGACTCCTACTCGGACGCTCGCCAGCTGTTTGTCGACGAGCTGCTCTCCTTCTCACCTTGGCACGCGCTCGCCGCGCATCGCCCCCTTGGCGGCATCATGCGCTCGCGCCTGAAGGCCTACGAAGAGGCTCGCAAATACCGCGCGCAACGCAACGGCCGAGAGATCGTCGAGCCCACCAGAATCGAGCAGGTGCCGGCTTAGACACAAAGACGTCCTGACCGCGGACCGCGTCGAGTTCCTGTGGCGTCCGTCCGGCGTCAGGACGCAGTGGTACTTACGTCGATCAACATCCACCCGGTACCTGTGCGCGTCTAAGAAATATGACTCGTCCGCAGATTCTCGTCATCACATTAGCTGTCGCAGCCATTCTCTTCACGGGGTACCGCCGCATGGCCATCGCAGGCGCAGTCAATAACGCACCCATTCCCGCCCCCACGCAAGACCTTCCGCTGGCAGCTCAGCCCGGCGGCCACGAGACTGCCATCTTTGCCGGTGGATGCTTCTGGGGCACGCAGTCCGTCTTCCAGCGGGTAAAGGGCGTCCTCGCAACCGAGGCAGGTTACGCAGGCGGCGCAGCCAACACCGCCACCTATGATCAGGTCACGACCGAAACCACTGGCCACGCCGAGTCCGTCAAGGTGGTCTACGATCCGGCAAAGATCAGCTACGGGACGCTTCTGCGCATCTTTTTCTCGGTCGCGCACGATCCCACACAGCTCAATCGCCAGGGGCCGGACGTAGGCACCAGCTATCGTTCAGCGATCTTCTACACGTCGCAGGAGCAGTACAAGATCGCCGAAGCTTACATCAAGCAGCTTGATGCCGCCCACGCCTTCCACGGGCAGATCGTAACCGATGTCACGCCGTTGAAAGGCTTTTACAAGGCTGAGGACTATCACCAGGACTACGCCACCAAGAACCCGCACAATCCCTACATCCAGGTGTGCGATGTGCCGAAGACCAAGGCGCTGGCAGCCCAGTTTCCGGAGCTCTTCATCCCGTACAAGGGGCACTAGACCCAGGTACAGGCACAGGCCTCAGGCCCGGAATTTGTAGCGAGCGGAACCGGATGGTTCAGATTCAGCAATCCGGACCTTCGGGATGACAGCTTACTCGTGGAAGTCGAGGCGCGAAGCATCCGGCCGTGACCCATGCCACAGCGGCCAAAGGAATGAAGCACCCACGAACGCGAAGATCGGTCCGAGAGCCAGGCCGAAGTGAGGTCCTGCGGCCAGGTCATGCGAGACGCTGATCTGGCCAACGTCTTCAAGCAGGTCCCCAAGCATCATCGTCAGCCCTACGAGCACCAGCGGGGCTCCCATGCATAGCGCGAAAATCCTTGTTGTTACAGGCGTCCTGGCAGAGTAGTTAGACATGTTGCGCCGTTTCTCCTCGTCGGCTTTCGAGAGCATAGCAGTTCGCAGGCAACCTTTGCACGTTTTTTACCATCCGCGCTTTTGCCGGGAACTTGGCCATTGTTACTTTCGATACCGAAGCTCCAGCTACCCGCTCTAAGCCGCGCGCACCGACCTGCCTGGCCGCCTTCTCTGCCGCATTTCAGTCATCATCTTCGCAACCAGATCTTCATGCAGCAATACACGGTTTTTACCCTGGCGCTTTGCCTCGTACATCGCATCGTCGGCGCGCGCCAGCAGCCGCTCCCAGTTCAGGGCCAGGCCATCCAGGCAGGCAACTCCAATACTTGCCGTCAGCTTCATCGGTCCACCATCGATTGCCTGCAGTCCCTTCAACAGCTCCTCGGCGATCCTGCGAGCCTCTTCACCTTCCACCCCCGGCATCAACAAGGCAAATTCTTCACCGCCGATTCTTGCCGCGATCCGGTCCTCACCCGACAGGTTCTTCAGCAAGCCGCCAATCTGGCGCAGCGCGTCGTCCCCCGCCGCATGACCCAGCTGATCATTGCGCTTCTTGAAGTCATCCACATCAAGAACCAGCAGCGACAGCGCTTGTCCGCGCTCTGACGCGTTGACAAAGTTGGCCGTCGCGCGTGATTCAAAGAAGCGCCGGTTGGGTAGCCCGGTCAGCGGATCGGTACCCGCCAGGACCTCCAACTGGCGATTCTCCTCTTCAAGACCCTGCTCCCGCAGCACGTCGTCGGTGACGTCCAACGACATGCCGGCGAGCATCATCTTGCCGTTGCGCCTTTGAAAGGGGAATTTATAGGATTTCCAATAGATCATCCGCCCCTGGGTGTCGGGTGTCGCCTCACACTTCACGGTCAGCACCCCGCCGCGCAGCACCTTTTCGTCATCCGCATGGATCCGTTCCGCTACCTCTACTGGGTAGCGTTCGAAGTTGGACAGACCCAGCCACTCCTCCGGGCTCACCCCATACCGCTCGGCCACCATCCTGTTGTAAAACAACAGCCGGCCATCCTCATCCTTGATGTAGCTCGCGAGCGGCGCGTTCTCCATAAAGGTCATAAACAGCTCGTTGGTCTCCTGCAGCGTCGTAGACAGCCGCTCGTTCTCCTCAAGCGCGCGCTCAAGCTTCCTCTGCTTGGCACGCAGTTCCAGCCGTGTCTGCACCTGGCGACCCAGAATCTCAAGCGACGCACGCTCTTTGTCGGTCATCTGCCGCGCCTTGGTGTCGATCACGCAAAGTGTGCCGAAGGGGCTCCCATGGGGCGGATTGAGCGGGATTCCCGCGTAGAAACGGATGCCCAAGGCACCCGTCACCAGCGGGTTCTCAGCGAAACGCTCGTCCTTCGAGGCGTCCTCCACCACAAACAGGCTCGGCGTCTTAATGGCATGGCCGCAGAACGCCACCTCGCGCGAGGTCTCTTTGAGAGCCGTGCCGATCGAGGACGTAATCCACTGCTTCTCCGCGCCGAGCAGCGTGATCAGGCTCATCGGGGTGTCGCAGATCTGCGATGCCAGCTCGGCAAGCTCCTGGAACTCCGGTTCCTGGAGAACCTGCAGCAGGTCCAGGCTCTCGAGGCTGTCGGTCGCCTTGAACTCCGCGCGGCGCTCAGCGAGCCCCATCCATTCACTTGCCCGTACCCGGCGATCCGGAAAACGCTCCATGCCACACACTCCAAGACCCGTGTTTCAACGACTAACGTGAGGGTAAGCAGGCGCCGCAGCAAGCAACATCACACGTTGGTGTGAAGGCTGCTACTCAGACCAGCCTGGAACCTACTTCGTCAGGTCATCCCGACGCCGCCGTCTCCGCGCGCCTCAGGATTCACCGCTCTCGCCACCATCCCCAAACTCGTTCAGCACGGATTCGATCTCGGTGTCGAATCCTTCAAGCACTGCCGCCAGGAAGGCTTCGGTGTCGAGATCGTCATCATTCTCGGCATGCACCTGAACGATATTGCGGGCCAGGTCAGCGAGCATCACCCCCCATGCCGAAGGGTCCTGCCAGATGCCCGGCCGCAGGCTAATCTGCTGTGCCTGCTGCGCCACCCAAACCCGCAGCAGCTCAAACGACGAACCATCCGCGGCCGCGACCGCGGGAATCCCAAGCTGTTTTTCCTGTCCCATTTGCGTTGTGAACTCCTCCACCACAAGCCTACCGCCAGCCGCGGCGATACACAGATGTAGCCCACTTATGCAAAAAATCCACACGCGCTGCACACCCACAGCCATCTCCCCAGGCCGCGGCCGGAGCCGTATCCTCAAGAGACAGCCCCAGGAAGAAGGCACCCCCAAGCAATGGCATCGCTACCCCGCCTCGTAAACCCAGAAGACGATCACCGGCCAGCATCGCTGCACGCCGAACAGACTATCCTCGGCGCCATGCTGGTCGAGCCCCTGGCCATCGTCGACGCCACGATGCTGCTCAAGACGGACGACTTCTCGCTCGACTCGCACCGCAAGATCTACGAGGTGATGCTGCACCTGTCGGAGGTCGGCTACGCGGTCGATATCGTTACCGTCGCCGAAGACCTGCGCAAACGCAAAGAGCTCGATTCGATCGGCGGCATGGCCTACCTCGCCTCGCTCTCCGAAGGCCTGCCGCGCAAGCTCTCGATCGAAAGCTATGTCCGCATCGTTCGTGACAAGTCGCTGATGCGCCAGCTGATGCAAGTCTGCGACATGGGCATGATGGAGGCCTCCGACCAGTCGCTCGAAGCGATCGATGTTCTGAACAAGGTCGAACATCGCATGATGGAGATCTCCGAGCACGCCGTCACCGGCGGCTTTTCCGGCATCTCGGACATCGTTCGCGACTCCTTCGGTTCAATCGACAAGCTCTACGAGCAGGGCCGCGAGATCACCGGCCTCGCCACCCACTACCAGGCATTTGACCGCATGACCAGCGGCCTCCAGGAATCCGAGCTGATCATCATCGCCGCCCGGCCGTCCATGGGCAAGACCGCATGGGCAATCAATATCGCTCAGAATGCGGCAGTGAAAGATGGCCGCGTCGTCGCCGTCTTTTCGCTTGAAATGTCGAAGGAATCTCTCCTGCGACGCATGCTCGCGTCTGAGGCGATGGTCAACTCGCGCAAGATCCAGACCGGCTTCCTGCCCCGCGAAGACAAGGGCAAGCTGCTCGCAGGCCTTGAACGCCTGATGGAATCGAAGCTCTTCGTCGACGACACGCCCGGCATCACGCTCGCCGAGATGCGCGCCAAGGCCCGCCGGCTGAAGCAGCAGGAAGGCTCGCTCGACCTGATCGTCATCGACTACCTGCAGCTGATGACCGGCTCGGCCGGCGCGGCGCAGAAGAAGTTCGAGAACCGGACCCAGGAGGTCTCGTCTGTCTCGCGCGGCCTGAAAGCCCTTGCCAAGGAGCTGAAGGTCCCAGTCGTCGCACTATCCCAGCTTTCGCGTGGCTCGGAGCAGCGTACCGGCGACAAGAAGCCCCTGCTCTCGGACCTGCGCGAGTCGGGCTCGATCGAGCAGGACGCCGACGTGGTCTGCTTCATCCACCGCGAAGAGTACTACGACCGCGAGAATGAAGACCTGAAGGGCAAGGCCGAGATCATCATCGCGAAGCAGCGCAACGGTCCCACCGGCTCGGTGCAGCTCGCCTACATGGCCGACTACACCCGCTTCGAGAATCTGGACACGGCCCACGACAGCGGCGGCAGCGGGGATTACTAGAAGCCAGGCTTACTCCCCCTTGAGACCCAGCCGGCGCGTGCTCGGGTGCGCTCCGTAGGCGGGTGCGCTCCATAGGCGGGTGCGCTCCTTAGGCGGGTGCGCTCCGTAGGGAGGATAGAGCGGATCGGCTGCAGCGATCTTCGCCACGTCCACCTTCGGGATGCTCTTGCCCAGCGAAGCATTGATCGTGTCGATGAACTTGTTTGCGACCACCGCATACCCGGTGTTCGTCGGGTGAACGCCGTCGAGCGAAAATACGCCGCCCAGGAAGCTCGTCGTACCCGGGATGCCATTCTCGACAATTCCATTCGCCACGGTCTGGGCAAAGAGCGCATTGATATCGACCAGCGTGGCTCCAGCCGCCGCTGCATTCTGTGCGATCACCTCGTTGTATGCCGTCACCATCGTCTGAACGGCCACCACCTCCGCCGCAGAAAGCACACCGGCATCCGTAATCGGTCCCGCCTGCTGTCCGGTCAGGATCAACGGTATCTGGGCCATACCGGTCTGGTTCACATAGTCGCCCGCCGTGATCCCAAGCGCCGCACCCAGCAAGCGCGCTGGAACTCCGGTCGTCGCGCTCGTCTCCGCAAGCACCAGCGCCGCCGGCTGCAGGTAGGGCACGGCCGTCACGTCCGGGATGTTCGCGAGGATCAGGTGCGCGTCACTGTTCAGCTGCAGGTAGTTGATCAGCTGCTGGTACTGCGCGGTAAATGTGTCGAGCGGCGTCATCACCGACGGCATGCCCGCAAAGTCGGCGTTCCATGCATCGTTGTTGCCGATCCAGATGAAGATCGTCGTCGCACCCCCGGCCGCGGCCTGCTGCGCCTGGCTGCGGATGGCGCCATAGCCGAACCCCGGGTATCCCAGCACGAGCTGGCTGAGCTGCTCCTGTCCGTCCGCCGGCTGGAGCTTTGGAAGTGTGTTCAGGGCATCGTTCAGCAGCGAGCCGGGAACGACCACGTTGGTAGGCTGCACCGTGAAGTCAACGCGCCCGGTCGTCTTGCCCGGCAGCTGGCCAAGCACCAGCGGGCTCAGCGACACCAGCATCAGCTGGTTCGGCGCGGCGGGTGAAGCGATCAGCGGCAGCGCGATTGGAAAGCCGCCTGTTTCGCAACCAGGGGCGCCCAGCCGTTCGGCTGCGAGCTACTGATCAGCGACCCTGACTGGTAGCCGGCCGTCAGCGAATCGCCGATGAAGTAAACGGTTGAGAAGTTCCCCGCATTGGCGGCCTGCGCCGCGGTTCGTGCAGCCTGCGGATTGGACGAGGTACCCGAAGAGCAGGAGGCCAGCGCCATCCCGGCGGCGCCCAGCGCAAGCAGCAAGATTGAACGACGATTCCTTCTCATGACGGAACACCCTCGTCTGCGGGAACGCACGCTTTGTATCACACCCGGAGCTGCACTCGACATCAAAACGTGCGTCAGCGACCGCGCTCGAACCTGGGGCTGGCGCCTGGCTGCCATGAGGGCGCAGATGCTGATGCACGTTTACGATACCTAGGGGGCATCCGCGCGTTTGAACAATTGGATCGAGGTGTCGGAGCAGCGGCTGGCGGGCAACTTCCGCGCAATCGAACAGGCTGCAGGCAGCAGCACGACCATCCTCGCGGTCATCAAGGCGAACGCCTACGGCCACGGCGCGGAGCTCTGCGCGCGCATCCTGGCACGCGCCGGCGCCCGCTGGCTTGGCGTCACCTCGGCCACTGAAGGAGCACGCGTCCGCGAAGCGCTCGGCTCCGATGGCCTCGACCCGGAGATCCTCATCATGTCCGGCTTTCTGCCATGGGACGTTCCACTGATCGACGGCCACCGACTCACCCCCGTGCTCTGGACCCTGGATCACGTCGCGTGGCTCGCAGGCTCGCCAGGGACACGCGTTCATGTCGAGGTCGATACCGGAATGGGCCGGCAGGGCGTTACCTGTTCAGGCATAGACGCCCTGATGGGCGCGATGAGCTCAGCCGGGCTGGTTCTTGACGGCCTCTTCACCCACTTCTGCAGCTCCGAAGTCGCCGCCGCCCCCATGACGGAACTTCAGCGGCAGCGCTTTTCGCAGGTTGTCGAACGGGTAAAGGCCTCCGCGCAACGGCCCACCTGGATCCACGCCGCGAATACCTCCGCCGTCGACAATCCACCGCCGGCCCCAGGCTGGCTCGCTGCTCTCGCTGCCGGGCTCGGCTCGCGGATGCTGGCCAGAACCGGCCTCGCGCTCTGCGGCTACTGCCTCCCCATCGAGCAGGCAAGCCCGGTCATCCTGCCGCACCTGCGTCCTTTGCTCAAACCCGTCATGACCTGGAAGGCGCACATCCTCGCCGTTCGAGACCTGGCGCCCGGCGACACGGTCGGCTACAACGCGACGTACACCGCCAACCGCCCGATGCGCGTAGCCCTGCTGCCGGCCGGCTATGCGGATGGCCTCCGGCGTGAGCTCTCTTCCCGCGACGCCGAGCCTGGCGGCTGGACCCTTATTCGGAATCAGCGCGCCCCCATTCTGGGACGGATCTCGATGAACCTGACAGTCGTCGACGTCACCGGCATCGAAGGCGTCATCGCCGGCGACGAGGCCATCCTGCTTGGCGACGGCATCACCGCCGATGACCACGCAGCGCTCGCGCACACCATCGCCTACGAGATTCTCTGCGGCATTCACCCCTGCAGCTAGCCCCGTCGCGAAAAGTTCGCGATGCTGCTTCGCGGCTTGCGGCTGGCTCCGCGACCCTATTTGCCTCCACCCCTCTATCCCGCTACCATCGGCGTATGGAAGCTCCCGTAAACTCCGCCGCACGCCGTACCGAAGACATCGCGCTCGACCTGTTGAAGTTTGTCGCCGCCCACGCCAACGTCGGGTCCAAGTCCTCGGGCTCGACCGGGTTTGTAGCGCCCTCGGCCGCCAAGGCGGAAGACCAGGTCGACAGCCTGCTGAAGCTTTATGAGCGCTGCCGCGAGGCCGTTGAAGCGCCCATCGAGAAGTAGTGCCCGGCCCAGCCGGCCCCGTCAGCGTCGCGACCCGGGTCGCAGTCATCGGCGCCGGCGCCTTCGGACGCAATCACCTGCGCGTATGGCGCGAGCTTGAACTCTCAGGCGCGCCGGTAACCCTCGTCGCAGTCGTCGACCCCAGCCCGCAGGTCCGCATCGCAGCCTTCGAGACCTACGGC
Organism: uncultured Acidobacteriaceae bacterium; assembly: GCA_964247475.1. GTDB lineage: Bacteria > Acidobacteriota > Terriglobia > Terriglobales > Acidobacteriaceae > Edaphobacter. The sequence continues at coordinate 10,791 of CAXTUS010000048.1, forward strand.
ATCCCGGCCTTTGAAGACACTGCGGCGCTGTTTGCGTCCGGGCTGAAGCTCGACGCCGCGAGCGTCTGCGTTCCCACCCTTCATCACGCAGCTGCTGCCTCGACTCTGCTTGAGGCAGGTGTCGACGTCCTCGTTGAAAAGCCTCTGGCTGCCAGCCTGGATGAGGCCGACACCCTGATCGCCGCGGCAGAAAAGCATGACCGCCTGATCCAGGTGGGGCACCTGGAGCGCTTCAACCCGGCCGTCGCCGCCGCGCGCACGCACCTGAACCGGCCCATGTTCTTTGAAGCGCACCGCCTCAGCATCTTCACCGCGCGGTCGCTCGATGTGGACGTCGTTCTCGACCTGATGATCCACGACCTCGACATCGTGCTCTCGCTGGTCGACTCCCCGGTTGAAGAGGTGCGCGCCGTCGGGCTGCCGGTGCTCTCTCACACGGTGGATATCGCCAACGTCCGGGTCGCCTTCCTAAACGGCTGCATCGCCAACTTCACGGCATCGCGCGTATCGACTGAGCGCGTGCGCAAGCTGCGCTTCTTTCAGCCGCACCAGTACCTGTCGCTCGACTTTGCCCGGCAGGACCTGCTGTTGATCGACGTCACCGCGACCGCTGGCCTGTCTGATCAGCAGCTCGCCGCCCTGATTGAGAAGCACAGCAAGCCAGAGCTACCCGGAGAGCCAAAGCATCCCACCGCAGGGCTGAACATGAGCAAGATTCCGGTGGCTCCAGGGGAACCTCTGCGTCTGGAACTCGAGTCATTTCTCCATGCCGTCCGGAGCCGTACGACGCCTGTAGTCGATGCGCATGCCGGCCGGCGCGCGCTCGCCCTGGCGCTTGAGATCAACGCGGCGATTGCGTCTCATGCGCTGAAGAGCGGGCTTAGGAACTAAGTCAGACACGCCCGGACTCCGGCCCTGCGTCCGTATGGGTGCATCGCCGGTGGTCCGGTTACATCTTCTGGATCGGCACTGTGCTCGGGATGTCGAGGGTGAACTGGCGGTCATCGAGCGCAGGATTCAGAACCAGCTTGGTGATGTCGATGCGCAGCGTGTACTCATCGAGCGGACGCTTGATGAAGATGTCCATGGGATAGTCGATCTCCCCGAACTTCTGGTACTTGTCGTATTGGATCGTCGTGACGACGCGTCCGCGTTCATCGTAGAGATCCTGCTGATAAGGCAGCAGGGTCACGCGACTGATGTGAATCACGCGCACCCGCTCGAGCACATGCTCGCCGCCGCCCGCGGGTCCGCGGCGCAGGACGGAGAGGTCATAATCCGGCTCCTCGACCTGTTCCTTCTTCCCCCTCATCAGGGGCAGGAGGCGAGAATCTTCGGTCAGGGTCAGCCACTCCTCCGGCCCGATCGGCGGGATCTGCAACGCGTCGCGGATGATGTTGGGTCGCAGGTTTTCGAGCCCGTTCTTCGACGGGGTCGTCACCACCTCGGGACCTACAATCGCGCGTGTCTTGCCGGCGGCGATGAACAGCTTGAAGTTCTTGCCATCCGAGACCATGTCGAGCGCGCGCGAGCCCACAATGGGAAGCTGCATGATGACGTGAAGATCGGCGGGCTTGCGCAGCAGGATGATCCCGCGGAAGGTGGGCAGCTCTTTCACCTCACCCTGGTGGGCGCCACCTTCGGTCGCTGCGATGTTGACCAGCAACTGCATGCCCTGGATCCCGGCGTACTGGCCCGCCATCTTCTTTTGCAGTTCATCAAGCGTCGCGTCCTTGACGCTCGCCGCGAGGACCGTCTTGGGACCCGACTTGACGCGCACCGAGACACAACCACTCAGCGCGAGTGAAAGGGCCGGCACCAGCATGATCGCCAGCGGTCGAAGCAGCTTCGACGTGCGCGTGCAGAAATGCTGCGAAATGTACCCGGTGGTTCTAATTTGCTTGTAAACCTTCATCAAAACGTGACGCAGCGCGCTGAGCGAGCTTGCTTTCCTGTCGCGGTGGCGCGTGGAGCCGCAGCGGGTGCGGTTCGCATGGCATGGTTACATTCTCTTAATCGTACCCCGTTCGATGTTCCAGGGTGAGCAGAAGCTTCGAAGAGTTTACGCAGCCATACGATGCGCGGCGGGGCGCCGCGGTGCAGACGGAGCGCCAGGATCATTCGGCATGACGCGCTGCCCGCTCCGCCTGTCGCAGCGCCTCTACATGCGCCAGATGCTGCTTCAGATCGGTTGAAAACTGGCTGTGACCCTGCGCATCTGCCACAAAATAAAGATACTTCGTCTTTGCCGGGTGGATCGCCGCCTGGAGCGCGGCTACCCCAGGATTGCAGATAGCCCCGGGCGGCAGGCCGGGATGCCGGTAGGTATTGAAGGAAGAATCTGCCTGCAGATCAGACTGGTGGATCGTGCCGCGCCAGCGTGCGTCCAGCAGCGCCGCGTAGATGACGGTTGGATCGGTCGCAAGCGGGATGCCCGCGGCAAGGCGGTTCTCGAAGACGCCCGCAACCAGCGGACGCTCCTGATCGACGCTGACCTCCTTCTCGACAAGAGACGCTTCCGTGACGATCCGGGCAATGTCCGGGTTTGGCGGCAGCCCCAGCTTGGCGGTCTCCTGGCGGAAGCGCTTCACCATGGCCGCCAGCATCTGCTGCGGCGTCGCGCGACGGCTGAAGCGATAGGTGTCCGGAAAGAGGTAGCCCTCAAGCGACTTGGCCCCGGGGTTCAAGTCAGCGATCAGGCTGGTCTCGTGCCGTTCCGCAGCCAGGAAGTCGGCCGCGCTGCCCATTCCGGCATTCTGGACCGCCTGTGCTACGTCGAAGATGTTGAAACCTTCCGGAACCGAGACCGCGCGGGTGTAGACATCGCCGCGTGCGATGCGCGCGTACACCTCGGCCAGCGTGGCGGGATGATCAAAACGGTACTCCCCCGCGCGCAGCGTACCGCCCTTGACCTTGCGGAAGAGATCGAAGGCGTACTGGCTCCGGATGACACCGTGGCGGTGTAGGCGCGAGGCGATGCTGTTCGTCCCGAACCCGCTTGGAATATCGACGAACGTCTCGCTGTGAGGGCCGAAGGGAACGTAGAGAAGAAAGCCGGCTGAGGCCACCGCAAACAGGAGAAGGAGCAGCAGAAAGCCGACGAACTTCATGGCTCGATTCTAAACGTGCCACTCGAGTCGAGACTGCCTGCCGCCGCGTTTGAAACCTGGGCTTAGATCGAAAATGGAACGCCAGTGAGGCTTTCCGCTGCGGACCAGAGCCGCTTCGCGACCCCGGTATCCTGCAGAATGTCCGTAGGTCACACCGGCGGCGGCCAGGCGCTTCATCTCCGATTGAATCGCTTCCACCTCCCAGCCCGGCAGCGTGAACGGAGACGGGCTAAACTCCTGAGCCCGCCGGCGCGCAAGGGCGGGGGCGATCGTCTCTCGCGATCATCTCGAAAGAACGGTCAGCCAAGCACGTCGGTAGAGAGGGGGCTGCCCTTACCGGCATCTGCCGTCGTTGACCATCCAACCAGGGTGCTCCAGGGAGCACCGGCATCCCTCGCGGGCACCAGCACTCAAGCGGACGACCGACCCGAAGAAGTATAATTTTGGTTTCAGCCCAGCGTAGCCAATCGTCACCAGGCCCGTCTGCTACGCGCTGTGGGCGGTATCCATTCAGAAGAGAGCGCGGCCCAAGAGCCCGCGAGAAGAGTTGAAAGCCCCATGCCCGAACACATCAAAGCCAAGCTTGCTGAAGAGATCAAAGCATTGGAGTACGAGCTGACGACCGAGTTGCCGGCGGAGATCAAGAAGGCGGTCGCTCTGGGCGATCTTTCGGAGAACGCCGAATACCACATGGCCAAACAGCGCCAGGTCTTCGTGAACGCCCGCCTGGGACAGTTGAAGAAGCGCATGGGCGAGCTCGCCATGGTGAACCTGGCGAATATCCCGCATGACAAGACTGGCTTCGGCTCGCGCATCACCGTCTTCGATTCCACCAAGGACGAGGAGATTATCTACAAGCTCGTCACCAGCGAAGAATCGGACGTGGCGCAGGGTCTGATCTCGACCACAAGCCCAATCGGCCGCGCGCTGCTGGGCAAGCAGGTGGGCGACATTGCCACCGTGATCACGCCGAACGGCAAGCGCGAACTTGAAATCTTGAAGCTCGCCACCATCCACGACGTTGCGCTCGAAGAGATCGCGAAGAAGGAAAAAGAGTAGCCCGCGATGAGCTGGACCGGCCAGTTCGGTAAGGGCAGCGGTTGGCTGCTGCAAAAAATCGTCAACGGGCTTGCCATCAGCAGGATCTCGCCGAATGTGCTGACGTTCATCGGACTGCTGATCAACATCGTCGCCGCACTTTTCTTTGGCTTTGCGCGCGGGGACCATGCGGTTCGCTTCTTCGTCTACGCGGGGTTGACGATCATCGGCGCCGGCATCTTTGACATGGTGGACGGGCGGGTTGCGCGTCAGACCGGCCAGGTATCCGTCTTCGGTGCGTTCTTCGATTCGGTGATGGACCGCTACTCGGACGTGGCAATCTTCTTTGGGCTGCTGGTCTTCTACGCACGCGGCAACCGGCTCTTCTACGTCGGGCTGGTCGCGTTCGTCATGACGGCGTCGGTGATGGTGAGCTACACACGGGCGCGTGCGGAGGCGCTGATCGGGCAATGCAAGGTCGGCTTCATGGAGCGTCCCGAGCGGATCGTATGCGTGATCCTGGGTGCGCTTGCAAACAAATGGGGCGTGATGGCGCCGGCGTTGTGGGTGCTCGCGTTCTTCTCGACGACAACGGTGATCCACCGCATCCGCTACACCTATCTGGAGACTGAGCGCCGCAAGGTGCTCGGCATGTAGTCACCAGGGCGAGGGGCACAGGGATCACCGAAGACGGTCGAAGTTCACAGGAGGCGCAGAGAGGCCGTTTGCCCACAGCCGCTCATAACGGTCGCGAACGCGCGGCTACTTTGAGTCGCCGTCGTGGTCCGCATCGACCGCAGCCGCATGCGCTGCGGGGCGGAAATTCACAGTGTCGGCAGGCGCGGGGGCACCAGCAGGTGGCGGCGGGACGGCCTTCACCGGCTGGGCCGGTACGGATGGGACGGCGGATGCTGCGACTGCAGAAATGTCCATAGTTGATACCTCAGACATGGTTATCGGCTTGGCTTTTGCGGGTATGAGTGTGGGAGAGATGAAGTTTAGGTCATCGGCTGCTCAGAAAGAGATCCTGAGCGTGAGCTCAATCTGACGCTCGCGATGGATCGAGCTGCCGGAAGCGGTTGGCGTCCCGAACGGCGCCGTATTCAGCCCCTCGGCCGCGATGGCGGCGGCGTCCTGGTAGACGATCGGAACCACCCCCGACACAGCCGGTCCGACAAGAAACGCGCGCTGATTTACCGACGAGATGCTGCGATGATTCAGGACGTTCCAAGCCTCAGCCGCAACCTGGCCGTGGATCTTCTGCCCCAGCGGGAAGCCGCGCGACAGCTTCAGATCCGTCTTCAAACTGGGCGGCAAGCGCAGCGTGTTGCGACCTGTAGTTGGCAGGTAAAGAGCGCCGCCCGAACCGTTGACGCTCTCGTGGCCGCCCGGCAGATTGGTGCCTCCCGAAAGGTCATAGCTGTACGGCCGCCCGCTGCGCGCAGTCGAAACAGCGGCGAGCGACCATCCATTGCCCGCTCGCGTAAGCCAGCCAGCGCCCTCGATCTCGGAGGTCCAGACCAGCGTCGCGTGCAGCGACTGGGGATAGTTGAGCGAGGAGAGTCCCTTGTCGTAGCCATCGGCAAACGGGTCGAACTGCCCGTTGGTACGCGGCGTGGCGGACGAGCTCTGGCCGAAGTCGATCGCCTTCGACCAGGTGTACTGACCCTCCACCAGGATGCTTTGAAGCGGCCTTGAGGCCAGCCGCAGGACCAGTGCATGATAAGTCGCGTTGGCATGCGAGACGATATCGGTCACGGGTCCGAAGCTGGGAGTGACCCTGGTGGTATAGCGCGGAACAAGGAAGGTCTCGCCGTCCCGAACCCCGGTCGTGCCGTCGCCGCCATGCAGCTGGACGAGCTCCTTTTCGCTCGAGGGCAGGATGTTCAGGTCGGTCGAGCCCGGCAGCTGGCGGTCTTCATTGATCACCACGCCCGCCGAGACCGACGTACGGCGCAGGATCGAACGCTCGAACGTGACACCTGCCTGCTGCACGACCGGCAGGCGAAAGTGCCGGTCAAAGACTACCGCCGAGGTGGTCTGCGAGACGACGCCGCCCGGCTGCGCGGTAAAGCTGCACGGATAACCGAAGCCCTGCGCGGGCACCTGTGGACAGCCGATCACGGCAGACGGGCCGATCCGTATGCGCGTGGTCGACGAGGTTTGCCCGGTGTCGGCGAGCGCAGCCTTGATGGTGGCGCCGGGAAGCAGGCCGAAGAAGACACCGTAGCCGACGCGGAGCACGCCGCGTCCGCGTCCCAGCGGCTCGAAGGAGGCCGAAAGCCTTGGTCCCAGGTTGTTGCGATCCTCGGGGAAGATACTGGTCGCGCCCCGGTCGCCGAAGAGCGCGTCAAGTGCAACGTTGGGGCGCTGCGGGATGGGCAGCAGGGTGTACTCGTAGCGAAGGCCGGCGTGCAGGTTCAATCGCGGATGGGGGCGCCAGGTGTCCTCGACGAAGCCCGTCCATTCGGCGGTTTTGAAGGCGACTCGCTCCTCTCCGAAGCTCTGCGTGTAGCTGCGGAAGCAGAAGAGATGATGGGTGGCCGAGATGGTCGGGCAGCCTCCATTAGGGTATGCATTGACGTTGAAGGCGGCGTCGGTGATGAAATCCACCAGGCCGCCCGCCTTGCCGCGCGTCACAGCGGAGTCATAGCGGAAGGTTCCGGCAGCGTTCGCCAGGGTTGCTACGTCATCCTTCACCGCGGCAAAGCTGCCGCCCGCTTCAAACAGGTGGTGACCGCGCACGAACGTCACCGTGGCGCCGGCTTCGAGCCTGGTCTCGCTTGGAGAAGCCCGCGTTGAAAGGGTTGCCGGCGTGCCGAGCAGCAGCCCGTTCGGGCCGATGTTGACCTCAGGGACCAGTCCGCCCGGGGCGATGGCCGGCTCCTGCGGCAACGGGGTCTGCGGCAGTTCGTACTGCAGATCGCGGGTGTAGGCGAGCCTGAACTCGGCCCGGGTTTTTGCGCTTCTCATTGTGGCGACGCGAAACATGGCTTGGTCTACGCTGCCCTCGGAGGTTCCCAGGCTGGCGCGTCCGCGTGCCACCGTGGGCGCGTCGAGCAGCCCGGCGGGCGCCTTCGACCGAATACGGTTGTACTGCACGCCAAGCCCCAGATGCGGCCCTTCCAGCCAGTCCAGGCGTCCGAACTGGATCGTCTGATCGGACCGCCGAAGCACCGGACCAGTCAGCGAAGAAAGATAGTTGAGCTGCGCGTTGATCGCCGCCGGCGACACTCCGCGGGTCGCGAGCAGAGCCCGCTGCGTCGCTGTCAGGTTGTAGAAGCCCGGATCCGCGGGCGAACAGATCGCCGGGAAGCCGCGTCTCTGCTGGTCGAATGCGAAGAAGAGTCGAAGCGCCGGGGCACGGGGGAGCGGGCCTCCTAACGTCAGGCCGAACCTTTCACGCAGATCGTGCGGCTTGACGATGCCGCTCGTGATCACCCCGTCGCTGTAGCTGGTTGCGATCGCAAGCGGGTTAGAGGCAGCGAGCGCGCTTGATCGCAGGTCAAAAAAGGCACTGCCGTGCATCCGCTCACCGCCGGACCTTGATACGAAGGTCATCACTCCTCCAGGCCGTCCGACCTGGGCACCGTAGCTTCCTGTCCCCACACGAAACTCACGCACGGAACCCCGCGCAAACCCGTAGGCGACTCCCGCGTGGCGTCCCCGGGAAAGCCCGTGGCTTGGGCCGTTGCTGCGTTCCGCGGAGTCCGAGTCGTCGTCAGGGTCGCCTCCAGCATCGCTGCCTGTCCCCGCTGGCACGCCGCCAAAGCCCTGTGTGGATGACACGCCATCGAGCGAACCTCCGGTCTGGTTTGCCTCCAGTCCGTGTACGCTCAGGAGGCCGTCGCTGTTCTCATCCGGCTCGCCTTCCGTGGTTGCCTGTGCCGCTGTCTCAGGCGGACGGAGCGCGTAGCGGGCAGCCTCAACCTGTACCTCCACCGTCTCTCCGGGCTCGACCACAATCAACCTTCCGGGCTGATCAGCCTGCGCGTAGGATCCGGCAAGTCGCAGCCTGTACTCACCGGGTGACAGCCCGGCCAGGAGAAACGATCCGTCGCTCAGGGTCTGCGAGGCTTCATCCAATCCGGTCTGAAGATTACGCACGATGATCATCGCCGCGGCGAACGGCCTCCCGTCTGCCTGGAGGACGATCCCATGGAGCGCGCCGCTGGCAGGTCCCTGGGGCCGCGCCGAAGTCTGACTGCCGGCGAGCAGAAACAGCCACATCCAGGCCGTCTCTCTGCCCGGCAGAAGGCTTCGAGGTGCCGCAAACAGCTCGGAGCGGCGGAACAGGGGCATCGCAAAGCTCCAGATTCTTACCTGGCCGGAGAGGCGGGGACAACTTCGAGACTACTGGACGGTGGGCCGAAGCGGTTCTGAACGGGCTAAGTTAACAGCCTTTGCGGTTCCGTAACGGGACAGCTGAGAGTCCGTCTGGCATCCCGTCAGCTACACTCGTATTTGCTCAAATGTTTATCGACGAAGCACGAATACGAATCAAGGCCGGAGACGGCGGCAACGGGTGCATGGCCTTCCGCCGGGAAAAGTTTGTCCCGCGGGGCGGACCTTCAGGGGGCGACGGCGGCCACGGCGGCGACATCCTGATGGAGTCCTCGCTGAGCCACAACACGCTGGTTCACTTCCGCTTCAATCCGGAGCACAAGTCGCAGCGCGGCGGGCACGGGCTCGGCTCAAACTGCTCCGGCTACTCCGGCGAACACACCATACTAAAGGTCCCCGTCGGCACCGTTCTCTTCGACGACGATACCGGCGAGCAGGTGCACGACTTCACACGCGCCGGCGATTCGATCGTGGTCGCGCGCGGCGGTCGCGGCGGCCGCGGCAACCAGCACTTCGCTACCTCCACCCACCAGGCCCCGCGCGAGCATGAGCTTGGCCGCGCCGGGGAGGCACGCAACTACCGACTGGAACTGCGGCTCCTGGCGGACGCCGGACTGGTTGGCTACCCCAATGTTGGCAAGTCAACCTTGATCTCGCGCGTCTCCGCGGCAAAGCCGAAGGTTGCCGATTACGCCTTCACCACGCTTGAGCCCAATCTGGGCGTGGTATCGGTTGGGGACTGGCCGCACGAGCAGTCCTTCACTATCGCCGACCTGCCCGGCCTCATCGAAGGCGCGCACCTCGGTGCCGGGTTGGGAATCCAGTTTCTGAAGCACATCGAACGGACCAGCGTCATCGTCCACCTGGTCGACGTGTCAGATGGCTCCGGGCGCCCCAACCCGGTCGAAGACTTCAAGGTCATCACCGCAGAGCTGGACAGCTTCGATCCTGCGCTTGCGCTCAAACCGACGCTCGTCGTTGCCGCAAAGATAGACGTCGCAAATCCTGACAAGCTGAAGAAGCTTCGCACCTACGCCAAGCGTCGCAAACTCGCGTTCTACGAGATCTCCGCAGTGAGCGGCGCAGGCATTGAAGAGCTCAAGTACGCGGTCGCTGAACTCGTCGCCACGCACCGGCCGCTGGCTCTTGAAGAGCAGGTCGAGGCGCCGAAGAAGCGCAAGCCGAACTACCCGGCGCTCGCTGCCTCCTCGCGTGGCCGGGCTTGATCACGCCCGACGGGATGGCGAGTCAGAGACTTCAGGGCCCTCGAGGCTTGGTGAAGCGGGGGCTTTCCCGCTACTCTTAACGTCAGTCGTACAGCGGCTGCAGACCGGACCCGTCCACAACCTGAAGCTTTTGCCGCCGTGTACGCCGAAGATGAGTTCTAAGGACATCCGTTGATCAAGTTACGTTCGCTCGTAGTCGCCCTTGTCGTCGCCGCAGCCGCATCCACCGTGTACGCTCAGGGCGCGGTCTACGTCGCTCCGATCGCCTTTCGCATCAGCAATTCGACCAAAGATACGAGCCTTTTCTCGTTCCTCGGGCCGGATTCGACATCCCGCATGTTCTTCGGCGTGCAATTTGGCGGCTTCTACGATATCCCCACACAGAACAAGGCGCTTGAGATCGGTGTCGACATGCGGGACTCCATCGTTCACGGCAACGGCGCCGCGCTGAACAGCTTCCTGGTCGGCGCACGCGTCGCCCCGACAAAATATGGCCGCCTGCATCCCTACATCGAGCCGTTCGTCGGCGTTGGTACGTCGCGCGCGCCGCACACCGCAATCCGTGTAAGCAGCGCGCAGTACGGAGGCTTCCTCGGCGCCGACTATGACCTGAGCCGACGCGTCAGCTGGCGGGTGGCCGAGGTAGGCTACAGCGGGCTGCGCACGGCGAGTGCCGGCACCATCGGTGGCACCGCCGACATCCCGAGCGCCGGGCTGCTGAGCATCTCCACCGGCCTTACCTTCCGCCTGCCCTAGCCGCTGATCCCGATGTCAGCCCATTCGCCTCGAGGAGCCGGCCCCCTGCGCATCGCCCTGTTTGGCGGCAGCTTTGATCCACCGCATCGCGGCCATGTGGCCATCGCCCGGGCGGCGGCGGATGGCTTCGAGCTTGATCACATCCTGTTTGCGCCGGCTGGGCGGCAGCCCCTCAAGCGGGACGGGCACTCAGCGAGCTATACAGACCGGCTCCACATGGTGACGCTCGCCTGTGCCATGGATCCACGTTTTGCCGCATCGAACATTGACCAGCCGCGGCCGGACGGGCTGCCAAACTACACGTTCGACACACTGAAGCGTCTGGCCCGGCTCCATCCAGGTGCCGCGATCTACAACCTTGCCGGGGCAGATTCGTTTGAGCACCTGGCGCAGTGGCACGCGGCCGATCGCCTCATCGACCAGGCGGAGTGGATCGTGGTGAGCCGGCCCGGCGTGCCGCTGCGCTATCCCGAGGGCGTGACCCTGACGCCGGCACAACAAGAGCGCATTCACCTGCTGAACTCCGTGTGCGAGGATGTCTCGGCGACAGACCTACGGCGAAGGCTTGCTGCGGGCGACCGCTGCGAAGACCTGCTGCCGCCCGGTGTGCCGGGGTTTGTCGAGCAGAACGGCCTGTACCGGGGCTGACAGCAGAACAGGGGATGGTCCTGTTTCAGCTTTGCGGAAGCGCCCGCGCTGTACCATAGAGGGATGCCCTCGACTGAAAGCTACCAACTGCTGCTTGCCGCGGCCGCCGCCTGCGAAGACAAGAAGGCAGAAGACATTCGCATCCTCGCGCTTGATCCCAGCGAGTCTGGCCTGACCGATTACTTTTTGATCTGTAACGGCACCAATGATCGTCAGAACGTGGCGATCACGGACGAGATTGAGATCCGCCTGAAGCGCGACTTTGGGGTGTATCCGAACTCGGTTGAAGGCCGTCGGCAGGGCGAATGGATCCTGATGGACTACGTGGACTTCATCGTCCATGTGTTCTCCGCCGAGAAGCGTGCGCACTATGGCCTCGAGCGGATGCGTAAGTCTGCGACGACGATCTCGGTGGCGGAGTTGAGTGCGGAGCTGAAGAACCTGATCGAGAGCACGCGGCAGAAGACGGCCAAGGCGATCCCGGCAGAGAAGCCAGCTGCCAAAAAGTTAGTGGCGAAGAAAGCCGCGACGAAGAAAGCCGCGACCAAGAAAGCTGCGACGAAGAAAGCCGCGACGAAGGTGGCGGCGAAGAAGGCCGGAGCGAAGAAGGCTCGCGCCTGAACGCAAATCCCAACACCCCCTGAAGTGCTCGCCGCACTCTATAAGGGCGCACCTGCCTCTGCAGTGGCAAAACAAGGGCACCCACTGAGGGTGCCCTTCTGGTTCACTGCGATTGTTTTCGCCAGCTAAAAGTAGATCTTCGCTGCTAGCTGGGTGATACGACCAGGGGCTGCAGTGGTGATCACACCAAGATTCGGCTGCGACAACACTGTGGAGTAATTCCCCGTACCGGCGTTTTGAAGCTGTTGGGTGCCGATCGTACTCGATGGATTCATGAATTGGGTGTGATTGAAGACGTTGTCGCTCTCCATTCTGAGCTGCAGCCTGCGCACTCCATCCGACGAAAGCGCGAAGTTCTTGGCGATGATCATGTTGGTGTTGTTGATGCCCGGGCCATGATACTTGTTGCGCGACTCGTTGCCGAAGGTCCCGATCGGTGCCGGAGCAAAGCTGGTGTTGGCTGAGCCCGGGGTAAACCATGAGGTCGCCGCGAGTCGGTTTGCAAGCCGTTGACGGGGATCGGTACGCACCAGCGGAGCGACCTGGTTCGGTTCATCCGGGCACGCGTAGTAGGAGTAGCTCGCGCCACACCAGAGTGAGTTGGACGAGCTTCCGCCATAGGAGATGTCAAACGGGAAGCCAGTAGCCAGAGTGGTGATGCCGCTTACCTGCCATCCGGAAAGTAGCAGATTCAAAAGGGAGAAGGTGCTTCCAGACGTCCGGAACGGCACCGTGTACACCGGCGAGAAGACAAAGCGGTGGCGTGCATCGTACTGTGAGTTGCCGTAATTCAACCCGGTGTTGAACTCGTTGTATCCACGCGAGCCGCCGAAGCCGCTGTTCTCGAAGCTGGAGGCGGTATCAAGAGCATGCGACAAGGTATAGCTCACCTGGAACTCCAGGCCGTGCGACGTCCCCTTCTCTGCGCTCGCCTGGAATGAGTTGTAGCTCGACGATCCCTCCGACCCAACCTGACCAACAGCAGCATAGGCGGGGATGCCCGTATTCGGATCGATGAATCCTGCAGCCGTCTGCTGTGGGAAGTAGTAGGAGTGGAAGTTGCGGTATGCCGAAGTTGCCTGGCTTGCGCACTGTACCGTATCCGCGAGGCATGCAGCGTGTCCTGCCGGTGTCACGGCATTCGCGTCGGTTGTGCTTTGATTGTGGCGGCCAAGTGAGCCGACGTAGCTGAAGCGGCTGATGATATGCGATGGAAGCTCACGCTCAACCGATATCTGAAAATTCTCAGCATAGGGCGAACGGAAACCTGGGCTGTAGGTATTCAGGAACATCGACTCGTAGAGGCTGTAATCGATGGTGTCGCCGGGCTTCGCAGGAGTATAGGGAAACTTGTTGGGGCTTGGACCACCGGTTACAGAGTCCTGATAGGGGTTTGCGAAGCTCGGAGCGACGGACTGCCCGTAGTTCTGGGCATAGTCCTGAACGCCGTTCGAAGTCAGACCGAAGGGCGGGGTGTTCAAATTCTGAAGGGCGGTTTCCTCTTCTGTACGGTTGTAGTAAAGCCCGAAGCCGCCGCGAATGGACAGCTTTTTCTGATCGCCGGCAGATAGAAAGCCTAGGTTCGGTGTGAAAGCAAAACCGATCCTTGGACCGAAGTCACCGTAGCGGGTGTAGGCGCGAGCGGAGTCCGTGCAACCTGGGTCGCCGGGATAGTTCATGCCGAGCGGTGCAGTCAGGAAGACCTTCGACTGCTGACCAGCGATGAAGCAGATCGAACCTTCTCCGCCGTACTGACGGCTGTGCAACGGAGTATCGATCTGGTAGCCAAGGCCATAGTTCAACGTGAAGGTGTTCGAGACCTTCCAGTTGTCCTGCGCGTAGAGATAGTTCAGAAAGGCGTAAGCCTGAATCTGGGCGCCGGAGCCCTGCGAGTAGGAAGAAGGATTTCCGAGTAGGAAGTCCAGCCCAGGATCACCGGAACTATAAGCAGCTGTGTTGTCGTAGCCGAAGGAGCCACTGTTTCTTGAGTAGAACGGGTTGCTGACCTGGAACTTGCGTCCGTCATAACCGAACTTCAAGTTGTGGCTGCCGAATGTCTTCGAAACGTTGTCATCAAGCTGGGTCGCGCCATCGGTACGTGGCTGGGGTCCGTTGGTGCTGAATCCCAGGGTGAAGTAGCCCGTGCTGATGGTGGGCACGCTGGCTGCGGCTGCGTTCTGCGGAGTAATGGCGAAGCCGAGGGTCGATGGCTGCACCACGTTTTGTGGAAGTACTGCCTGATCCGCAAAGCGCGTGTAGTGCACAGCGAAGTCGTTCAGCAGGGTCGGGGTGAACTGGTGAACGTAGTCGAAGGTGTACTGCGTCGTGACAACGCTATCCACCTCCCCGAAGCCGGGAAGAGACGCTCCAGTGAACGGGAGGGTGGGTGTGGTGGAGTCCTTGTCGTAGATGTAGAG
>CAXTUS010000049.1:0-23722 GCA_964247475.1 uncultured Acidobacteriaceae bacterium
TCTACAGCCTGTGCGCCAACGTGTTCACTCACGAAGCGGCGTCTGTCCGGCGTCAGGACGCGGTCGACGCTTACCTGTTTACTTGGTGGCCAGGGCGTCGCGGTGGTTGCGGACGAAGTCGTGCGAGTTCATGATGTGGGCGTTCTGCTCAGACAGGAGCTGGTGCAGAGGCAACGGAAGCTCCTGTTCGAGGGCGTCCTTGTACACCTTCTTGGCCTTGTCTTCACCCTGCTCTGCGGTGGCTAGGAGGCTGTGGTCGTCGGTGCCGAAGATCTTGCCCTTGATGTCGCCCCATGTGCGATGGATCGCGCCGGCGGTGGTGCCTTCCTCGTGGACGTCCTTGACACCGTGGCGGTGCAACTCGTTCTCAAGTTCGGCACGGAAGTTGGCACGCTTCAGCGACTCGGCGAGGAAGTAGCGCTTCAGGGTGTCGTCTTTCAGGTGCGCGCCGAGATCAGCGAAACCTTTCTGTCCGTCTTCGAGGACATTGATGACTTCCTTAACTACCTTTTCAAACTCTGCATTCTTGTTCGAGTCGATCGACATATGGCGTTCCTTTTTGGTACGGATTTCGGCGATGAGCCGGAGGTTTGACTTGGTTCTGGTGCAGGGTCCAACGGCTGCCAGCGATTCTCCTTCGCCGTTGGCAAGCAGGAGAAATCGCGAAAATCCCGCTCCCCCGCCAGAAACCTACCGGTCTACACGAGGTAGCCGGCATGGGGTGATAGATGCCGGGGTTGAGTAAGGGTTTGCATCCTGATTCCGTCCGGGTGGGATTTAGGATTTGCGAAGGGGTAGCTGGTGTAATGGAGGTTGGCTGCGTCTGGCTGAAGGTGGGCTCCGCCGCCGTGGTTCAAAGAGGATCTCCGATGAAGACACTCCGCCTGGTGACGAGCCCTACCCGCAACCGACGTTTGAACGAGATCCTGGGGCTGATGATGCTGGTGGGCGCGGCGCTGGTGCTGCTCGCGCTTGCCTCCTACACACCCTCTGACCCTTCGTTCAACACGGTAGGCGGGGTGGGTGCGACGGTGGCGGGCGTGGCGCGGCCGGCGCATAACTGGACCGGGCTGGTAGGAGCGTTCTTCGCGGATGCGACGCTCCAGGTGCTCGGAGTCGCGGCGTTTCTGCTGCCTTTGCTGCTGGCAAGACTGGGGATCTGCTGGATGCGGTCGGTGCCCGCGGGTTCTCCGCTGGCGAAGCTTGCCGGGCTGTTCTTGTGGGTTGCGTTTGCTCCGGCATTAATTTCGCTGCTGCCCGGCAATCTGCTTTGGCGAGGTGCGCTGCCGGTGGCCGGGCTGAGCGGGCGGATGGTAGGTGACGCGCTGGTCGGTCTGCTGAACCTGCCGGGGGCGACGATCGTGCTGCTGCTGATGGTGGCGCTGTCGTTGTATCTTGCAACCACCTTCACCTTCAACACGGCGCGGGAATGGGCGACGGTGCGCTTCGGCTTCCTGGCGCGGCTGCGTGAACGCTGGATGGCGCGACGTGGCGGGAACCGGATCGCGCCCGAGATGGTGGCGGAGACGGGCGAGGTCTTCGGGGCGCGTCGCGAGAAGCTTGACCGGGAGGCGCGTCGGGAGCGCGAGGCCGAGGCGGCGAAGGCTGCACGCGACGAGGATGCCAGCCACACCCTGCTCGGCGGGCTGTTTGGCTGGTGGCAGCGGCGTAAGGCTCCGCTGCAGGTAACGCCCTACGAAGACGCGCAGCCGGCGGCAGCGGGATCCATGTGGCAGGGTATGCCCCGGGTGAATGTGGATGCGCCCGCGGTGACAGCGCTGGGAACTGCTGCAGCGGCTGCGGCTCCATACGCCGAGGCGCTTGCGGCGGCGAGTGCGCCGTTGCCGCCCCAGCCCGATGAATTCGATGACCTCGACCAGGTACCGGTGCGTGGGCGCCTGTCGGAGCACCGGTTCGCCGAGGAAGAGGAGCCGTTTTCCTTTCTTACCAAGAAGGCCGAGCCGGCGGCAAAGGCGGAGAGGGTGGAAAGGGAGAGGAAGGCTGTTGCTCCGTCAGCACCTTTTCCCGATGCAGCCGGTGGGGCGGCAAACCATGGTGCGCGCGCCCTCCAGAATGCTTCTCCTGCTCCGATCTACGAGATACCGGCTGCTATGCCGCCTCAAGCCCCGGCGGGTGCGATCTCATTTGGCAGGCGCGCGGACACGGATATCAAGGCGGTGGCCATTACGGCAAAGAGCGTGCGCGGGTACAAGCTGCCTTCGTCTTCGCTGCTGTTCAAGAGCGAGGAGCAGGCGGTGGTGCGCGAGGAGGCCCTGCGCGAAGAGGCGCGGGTGCTGGTCGAGAAGTGCGGGGAGTTCGGCGTGGACGGGACGGTCACCCAGATCAACCCGGGACCTGTGGTGACCACATTCGAGTTCCGCCCCGATGCGGGCGTGAAGTACTCGCGGGTGACCGGGCTGGCCGACGATCTGTGCCTGGCGATGGCGGCGGAGTCGATCCTGATCGAGCGCATGGCGGGCAAGTCCACCGTCGGCATCCAGGTTCCAAACAACGATCGCGAGACCATCTGGCTCAGGGATGTGGTCGAGTGCGAGTCGTTCGCGCAGTCTAAATCGAAGCTGGCGATTGCGCTCGGCAAAGACATCAACGGGCGGATTGTGACGGCGGACCTGGCAAGTATGCCGCACGTGCTGATCGCAGGTTCGACGGGCTCGGGTAAGTCGGTCGCGATCAACGCGATGATCATGAGCGTGCTCTTCAAATCGACGCCCGAGCAGGTCAGGATGATCCTGGTTGACCCAAAGCGGGTTGAGCTCGGGATGTACGAGGGCATCCCGCACCTGTTCACGCCCATCATCACCGAGGCGAAGCTGGCGGCGAATGCGCTGCGCAACGCGGTAAAGGAGATGGAGCGCAGGCTGAAGCTGCTGGCGGCCAACCATGTACGCAACATCGACCAGTTCAACAAGCTCTTCGATCACGGCAGTGACTACCTCTTCGAGGACGTGAACCAGGAGCCGCTGCCCTACATCATCATCATCATCGACGAGCTTGCGGATCTGATGATGCTCGACCGCTCGAACGTCGAAGAGTCGATCACGCGGCTGGCGCAGATGGCGCGTGCGGTAGGCATTCACCTCATCCTCGCGACGCAGCGGCCGTCGGTAGACGTCATCACCGGCTTGATTAAGGCGAACGTGCCGACGCGTATGAGCTTCCGGCTCGCGACCAAGGTGGACTCGCGGACGATCATCGACAGCAACGGTGCCGAATCGCTGCTGGGACGCGGCGACATGCTCTACCTGCCGCCCGGGACAAGCCGTCTGCAGCGTGTGCATGCGCCGTTTGTGACCGAAAAGGAGATCTCGGCGGTCACCGAGTTCTGGCGGGCGCAGGGCGAGGCGGAATATGTGCAGGGCTTCCTTGAAGGACCGAAGGACGAAAAGGGCGACCCGGATATGGGAGGCGAACCGGGGTCCGAGGCGAACGATGAGCTGTTCGACGACGCGGTGAGGCTGGTCTTTGAATTCGGCAAGGCGAGCACTTCGCTCCTGCAGCGGCGCCTCAGGATCGGCTATGGGCGAGCCGCGCACCTGATCGACATGATGTACAACGACGGGCTGGTGGGGCCTGCCGATGGGTCGAAGCCACGCGAGTTGCTGAAGTCTCCGGAGTTCTACAAGGAAATTGACTCGGCAATGCGCTAGCGGAACTTGGGTGGGCTGAACTGCGTAGCACGCCCCATCGCTTGAGGAGTGTCTATGATTCATCTGGCTGGATTGCTTGCCTTTCTGCTGGGAACGCCGGCCGCGCCTGCTCGCGTTTCGGATGGGCCGGCTTACACCGCGGATGGGCAGCTGCGCTTTCCAGACAAGTACCGCGAGTGGGTGTTTCTGTCCTCAGGACTCGACATGAGCTATGACCCGAAGGCAAAGCCGTCGGGAACGCATATGTTCAACAACGTCTTTGTGAATCCGGAGGCTTACCGGGCGTACCAGGCTTCGGGTCACTGGCCGGAGGGAACGGAGCTGGTGCTTGAGAATCGTGGCGCCGAATCCGGCGCGAAGGCGAGCCGGACGCTGAACCAGGCGGGCCAGACGCAGACCGCCGGGTTGATGGGGCTCGAGGTGCATGTTCTCGACTCCGCGCACACGGCTGGTGGCTGGACCTTTTACGAATTTGAGAACGCGGTCAGTGCGAAGCCTGTGGCACGACCGGCGACTTGCTATACCTGCCACGAGCAGCATGCCGCGGTAGATACGACCTTTGTGCAGTTCTATCCGACGTTGAAGGCGGCGGCGGAGAAGCACAGAACCTTCAGTGCGGCGTATCTGAAGGAGATCCGGTAGGCTGCAACGACCTCTGCCAACAGGGGCACGCACTGATTGCGTGTAGCCACTACCGCGCTTTTTCATAACGCGGTCAAAGCGCGGGACATAACCCGGTCATGACGCGGTCAAAGCGCGGGTCATAACGCTTGTCATGGCGCTCGTCACAGCGCATGTCATGGCGCTTCGCGGAGCCTGAATCGCACGGGTGAAAACTTACAGGGATCTGCTGCTGCGCCACGCAAGCATACCGAGGAGCATGATGGTTGAAAGCAGCGCGAGCCAGAGAACCTCAGGAAAGCGTTCATGGAACGACCTTGCGATGGCGCGCGGCACGTAATTCGGATTAGCGGTCTCTGCCAGTAAGACGGCCGATCCGGTCGGCTGGGCGGCGTTGAAGACGCGGCCAAAGTCGTAGACCGGGGAAGGTGTGCCGGGGGAACCGTAATCGAGCTCTGCGGCCGGCGGCGACGAGGCGTCACCGGGAACGGCGAAGCAGAGCTTGCGCTGGCGCATCTCCAGCCGGACCGACCGTAGCTTCAGCGGGCGGTCTTCGCCATTTTCAACCGCGACCTCGACTGTTACGGGCGACTGGGCGTTTGAGCCGACGACCGCCGGCACCGACAGACTCTGCTGCTCAACCTGCAGGCTGCCTCGGCCCTGACGGCTCTGGCCCAGGCTGTTCTGGCCCAGGCTGTTCTGGCCCAGGCTGTTGTGGCCTGGGCTGTTCTGGCCTGGGCTGTTGTGGCCTGGGCTGTTCTGGCTTGGGCTGTTCTGGCCTGGGCTGTTCTGGCCTGGGCTGTTCTGGCCTGGGCTGTTCTGGAGTAGATGAACACGGGAGATCTCTCCTGACAGCTGCTCGACCGGGAAGGCGGAGCCACTAGGCCTGGCCGTGACCCCGGTCAGCGTGGCGGAAAGGGTGATCGGCCGGCTGAAATTTATCCGGTCTGCAGGATCGAGTTCGAAGGAGACGCGCTCGATGGGAACATGCGCAGGGACGTTGAAGGTAGCGACGGTCTCGTGCGGGCGCTCAGCGACGTGCGTGGTCTCGGCGATCGTCGTGTAGAGGGTCTGGGCGACGCGGCTCGGCGGAACCTCTGCTGAGGTGATGAAGGCCGGGGCGACCTCAAGCTCCGTATCGGGCGAGCCAGGGGCGGCCGCGATCGTCATCTCGACGTGCAGGTAGGGGAAGGTGGATTCGGCAAGCGGCAGGTTGGCGCTCCGGCCCAGGTGCTGCGCGGTCAGGTCGAAGACGGAGAAGATGCCCAGGTAGGTCGGTTGGCAGTCGTCGAGCGCCCGCAGACCGGTAACCCGGGCCGAAGCGATGAAGTTGCGGGCGGTGAAGCCCAGGTTGACGGCGGAGTAGGCTCGCGCAGGCATCTGCAGATCGAAGCTGAACTGGTGCTGGTTCCTGGCGCCTCCGGCCTTCCGTCCTCCGGCGCTTGTAAGAGCCTCCTTCGAGCCAGCATTCAGGATGCGCGCGCTGTCTGCGTTCACCGCGGTGCGGGAAAGGGTGATGGCAAAGGGAGCCTCCCGGAAGACGCTTTCCGGTCGAACTCCAGGTTTTAGATCCGGGCCGGAGAGATAGAGGCGGAGGTCAGACAGGGTCGGATCGGTGTGGGCGAAGACGCTTGCGTCCAGGATGGCGCAGGCAAACTCATGGTCCGTGTGTCCGGCCGTCGGGCCGATGCTGATCGCGCGTCGCCAGGCAAAGCTGTCGCGGGTGGAAGGGGACGCAGTCCCCGTCGTCCGGAGTACATCTCCCGCCGTCCGGAGTACAGCTCCCGTTGTCCCGGGAACAGTCCTTGTCGTCCCCGACAGCGAGAGACTACACAGAAGTGCAGCGAAGAGCCTCACGTGAGCACTCCGGCGCGCGCGCTTTGCATCCACGGGGCGCTGATTACACGTGCGATGGGGAAGACGGTAGCCAGGTTGAAGAGCATGAGCGGAAGAGCGGCGAGCAGCTTGACTTCGAGATCCCGGGAGAGAGCCCGCGCGAGGAAGGCGGCGTTGGCTGAAGGCAGCGGGACGAGTGGAAGGACTGCGAACCGGGTGGCTTCAAGGGGACTCCCCGGCCGCCCGGCAGTCTCGGCCTGGTCCCGGAACCTGGTCATGACAGGGGAGAACAGGGCCCGGAACAGGAAGGCAAAGAAGGTGGTTTTGCCGGATTGGGAATCCCGCGAATATATGCGGCTGTGATGCAAGAAACGTACGGAGTAGCCGGTAAAGTAGGCCACAGAGGCAAGCGAAGTCGGCACCAGGAATCGCGGCCACTCGTTGGTTCGCTGAAGCAGAACGACCGCCCCGATGATGGCGGCCGGGTAGGTGAAGAGAGCCGTCTCATGGTCTCCGCCGGTTGCCGGCAGCACCAGGGTCAGAAAAGCGCCAGGGAGAACGCCGCCCGCGAGCAGTTCGGCATCCTCAGCAAAGGCGTTTTGGGCGCTCCACGCTGTAATCAGCAACATGGCACCCAGCAGGAACGGTGCAGTCATGAGCGCACATAGCTGGAACGCGGCCCATGTCGTCAGGAAGAAGGGGCTGGTTGCATTCACTTCAGCGGTACTCGGGAATCGCGTGATAGGCTTCGCTCTTCGACGAAACGTTTCAGACCAGAGGATCAGTCCGCTGCCTGCTGCGAGGCCGGCGAGGGCGTATGCAGAGGGCACCGCCAGGCCATGCTCGATGGCAAGCTCAAGCGTCCTTGCTGCGCCGAACAACAGCGCTGCGACGGCCACATAGTCGAAGACCTGGCTCCCGTGGCGGGACTCAAGGGGAGGTTTCAGCGCAGCAGGATCATACGCCGGGAAGCCGGCCTTGTTTGGCGACTCGGCATCGTCAGCAGTCAAGGCACAGCCCCGAGACACGGCATGGTCTTGGGAGAGAGGCGGAAGAGAGGGCGGAGATGAAGCCGAAGGTTCAGGGCAAGCCTCTCGCCGTGCCTTGGCGCAGTGCTGATTCCAAGTTGGGGAAGCTGCGGTGTTCGAGGCGTCAAACCGACGCTCCGGTTCGGTGATCCCCACGGGGAGCCGAGCGAGGAAGGCGGGCGTCCCTGGCGATTGCGGCTCTCCCGGACGATCAGCCGAGCTCTCTGCCATGCAGGTAACTGTATCGCTTTGACTGGTTCCTGACACTGACCCTTCCATGTACTTCCCTAAAGGTACGGTTACTGGTAACGTGTGAGGCGATGGAAGTGACTCTAAAAGTTAGGCAGGCGGACGATAGAGGTGCTCCGGAGGTAACAACCCGGGTTCGCACCCTTGTGCTGGTCGATGACGATGATCTAAGCCTGGCGGTGCTCGGCCTCATCGCGGACGAGGCTGAATTCAGCCCTCAGGCCTTCGCGTGCGGCGAAGACGCTCTGAGCTGGCTTGCGGCAGCTGACGCAGAACCTGTCGCCGTGATCACTGACATGCAGATGCCCGGAATCGCAGGGGAAGCGCTCGCCCGCCGGCTGCGGCAGGTCTGCCCGCCCGGGACCGTCATCCTGGCGATGAGCGGCAGCCACGTGCCCGCCGATGCAGTAAGCAGCTTTGACGGTTTCCTGCTGAAGCCGTTCTCGGCCGTTGAACTCCAGGCAGCCTGCGAGTGCAGGCTCACCTCGGCTGAGGAGAGGTCTCGGCCAGGCGCCGCAATCCTGAATGATGCGGTCTATCAAAACTTCGCTCGCGCCATGCCTCCCGGGCAGGTCGCGGGGCTCTACCAGATGTGCCTTGATGATGCGAAGAAGCGGCTGGCGATCATGAGCCAGGCGAACGTGGCGCGCGATGATGCGGAATATCGCCGGGCAGCGCACGCGATCAAGGGAGGATGTGGCATGGTAGGGGCGCTTGAGCTTGCGGCCCTGGCTACCGCGATGGAAGAAGGGGGGCTGCCGGCACTCGTCAGGGACGTTCCTGATGACGCACCCCTTGAGTTGTTCCTGGCTGCGTCCGCACGGCTGGGGCGTATGCTGGAGCTCAAGGCGAGCATCCCCCGAGAGATAAAACCTGCTGTATAACCTTTGACCCTTTCCCTGCACTTGTTCTGTCCCCGGAGATCGCATTCGTATGAGTCCTTTGATGAATAAGCAAGCCGTGGTACCGCTTCCTGGTTCCATCCGTATCGTGGTCGCCGATGACCACCCCGTCGTGCGCTTCGGCGTGAAGAACATGCTGATGAGCGAGCCTGGCTTTGAGGTTGTGGGCGAAGCTGAAGACGGTGACGACGCCATCACCCAGACGCTTGAGCTCGAGCCGGACATCCTCCTGCTGGATCTGCAGATGCCCCGGCTGCCAGGACTCGAGGCGATGCGCGCGATCATGACACGTTCGCCGCGGGTGAAGATCATCCTGCTGACGAGCACGATCACGACGCAGCAGATCATCGAAGCGCTGCAGATTGGCGCGCGCGGCATTGTGTTAAAGGACTCAGTGGCCGGAGACCTGGCCCAGTCGCTGCGCGCGGTCCTCTCGGGCGACTACTGGATCGGCGGCGAGCGCGTGGCGAACCTGCTGAAGGCGCTCCACGAGCTGATGCAGCAGGCCGCCGCGGTTCCTGAACGCAAGACCTATGGGCTCACGCCGCGTGAGCTCGAGGTGGTGCAGTGCATCGTCGAAGGCTGCAGCAACAAGGACATCGCAAAGCAGTTCGGGATTTCGGAGGAGACGGTCAAGCGTCACCTCTCAAACATCTTCGACAAGACAGGCGTCTCGACCCGGCTTGAACTCGCTTTGTTCGCGATCGCACATAAGCTGGTGAGCCCGGACGGTTTGTAGGCTGTTTTCAGCACGCTGAAAGGCCGCCCCCGCCGGCGGCCTTTCTGTTTGCTTCGTTCATCGACCCGGAGCATCCATACAATCAACCTATGAGCGACAAAATGTATGACGTGCTGGTGATCGGGGCCGGGCCGACTGGCTTGGCGTGCGCGATTGATGCGCAGCAGGCGGGATTTTCGGTGGTGGTGGTGGACAAGGGCTGCCTGTGTAACTCGATCTTTCATTACCCGTCGAATATGACCTTCTTCACCACGCCCGAGCTGCTCGAGATCGGGTCAATGCCGTTCTCAAGCCCGAATCAGAAGCCGACCCGCAACGAGGCGCTCGAATACTACCGAAAGGTGGCAGAACACTTCGCGCTGAACGTGCTGCAGTACCACCAGGTAGAAAGTGTGGCGGGAACGGACGGCGAGTTCACCGTGCGCACGATCGACCGGTTCGAGCGGGAGACGAAGCTGCGCGCGCGCAAGTTGATCATCGCGACCGGTTACTACGATTTGCCGAACTATCTGAACATCCCGGGCGAGGAATTGTCGAAAGTAAAGCACTACTACCATGAGCCGCATCCTTTCTTTGGGCTGAAGGTGCTGGTCATCGGCGGCAAGAACTCGGCTGCGATTGCGGCACTTGACCTTTGGCGGCACGGCGCGCTGGTAACCCTGGTGCATCGCGGCGAAGAGCTGCACCGGCACATCAAGTACTGGATCAAGCCGGACATCGAAAACCGCATCAAGAACGGCGAAGTAGCCGCTTACTTTTCGAGTACGGTCGAGAGCATCACCGAGGATGCAGTCACGCTCAAGACCCCCGCGGGACGGGTGGAGCTTGAGAATGACTTCGTGTTTGCGCTGACCGGCTACCATCCCGACTTCAGCTTCATCGAAGCGCTCGGGGTAAAGCTCGACGAGGCGAACGACCGCTGCCCGGTCTGCGATGCAGGGTCGCTCGAATCGAATGTACCTGGGATCTACCTGGCTGGCGTGATTGTCGCCGGCGAGCGGACCAACGAAATCTTTATTGAAAATGGACGTTTTCACGGCAAGCTGATCGCCGATTCACTGCGATCGAAGCTGCTCGTGGCTCAGCCCGCGTAGGCTGCGCAGGACGTTTCCGGTAAGTGGATGAGGTCTCCGGTGGGGAGACCTCTGCTCTGTGCTCATGGAGCGCTGCCCAGGGTAATTACTTCTTTCCAAAACAGTAAACAGATGTTCCAACACTCCGGTATACTGCCAAAAAATCTTCAGACTCACTATCTTTTGCATGCGTTGAAAGTCCAAACCGCACCGGACTTGCAGTCACTTCAATCTTGATAGAGGACGACCTGGATGTGGGGCCTGCAACGTTCGCTTTATCCGCTGGTGTTGTTCTCGTTCGGCAGCGCGTACTGTGCCGCGCAGGCTACAGCAGTTGTAACCGGAGTCGTCACCGATCCTTCCGGGGCTCGCATCGCGAAGGCTTCTGTGCACCTCGAACAGGCACCAGGTGCGGGTCGCGACGTCCAGACGGACATTCAGACAGATGCGCAGACAGATGACAGCGGGCGCTTCACGGTGTCGCTTCCTGCCGGCAGGTACGACATCACGGTCTCGGCCACCACCTTCACCGATCAAATCAGGAAGGCAGTGACCGTAGCCGACGGAGCGCGCGTCGAGATCGACTTCAAGCTGAAGGTGCAGGCGACCGCCGAAGAGGTGAATGTGCCGTCCGACAGCGCCGTTGGCACCGGCGGCGCGGATAACAAGAGCGCGCTGGTGTTTGAAGGCGACAAGCTTGCGGCGCTGTCTGATGACGATGCAATCCTGCAGAAGCAGGTGCTTGCGCTGGCAGGCACGGACGGCATCCACACGCCGCAGATCTACATCGATGGCTTTACCGGCGGCAAGTTTCCGCCCAAGGGTTCAATCCGGCAGATCAAGATCAACGAAAACCCCTACACAGCCCAGTACGACCAGCTCGGCTATGGTCGGGTCGAGATCCTGACCAAGCCCGGCACGGGCGACTTTCACGGCGCACTGAGCGCGAACGGCAACAACGCTCCCTTCAACGCGCAGAACCCGTACACGCCGTTCCAGCCTCCGTATCACACGCTCTATCTCGACGGAAACCTGAGCGGACCGCTCGGCAAGAAGACTTCGATCTTCGCCGCGGGCACCTACTTCGACCAGGCAAGCAACGCCGTCGTGAACACGATCTTTGTCTCGGAGGCGGTGCGCAATCCTTCGACGAACAGCACCTTTTCCGTACGTCTTGACCGTCAGCTGAGCACCAACAATACGTTCACCGGGCGTTACGAATACAACGAGGTCCGCCAGACCAACGGTGGTGTTGGCCTGCTGGTGCTGCCCTCTGAAGGCTTCAACAACACGACCACGATGCAGACCCTGCAGCTGAGCAACACGCAGATCGTCAACCCGAAGGTGGTGAACGAGACGAGGTTCCAGTACATTCGCACCCGGCTCAGGCAGACGGTTGCGGACGGCTCGCCGACGGTGATCGTGCAGGGTGCGTTCAACGGGGGCGGCAGCAGCGCGGGTAATCTCAACGATGCACAGGACCGCTACGAGTTCCAGGACTACCTGTCGATCGAGAAGGGCAAGCAGCTGTTCCGGGTGGGCGGCCGCTACCGTCTGCTGCGCGACGCAAACCTGTCGACGGCGAACTACAACGGGACCTTCATCTTTCCCGACGTGGCAAGCTACAACGCGGCCCAGGCGGGTGCAGAAGGCGGAGCCTCGCTCTACAGCGTGACCAGCGGGCAGGCGGTGGCGAAGGTGCTGACCGGCGACCTGGGGCTTTATGCCGAGGATGAATGGAGGGCCGGCAAGAATGTAACAGTCGACGGCGGGCTGCGCTTCGAGACGCAGAACGCGATCCCGGACCACGCGAACTGGGCGCCGCGCGTGGGTGTTTCCTGGGCGATCCACCAGGTCGGAACCAAGCCTGCGTTGCTCGTGCTGCGGTTAGGCGGAGGGCTCTTCTACGACCGGTTCGATGCGTCGAATATCCTGACGTCGATCCGCCAGAACGGGCTCTCGCAGCGCACTTACGTGGTGCAGGACCCGCAGTTCTACCGCAATATCCCGGCGCCGTCCGCGCTCGGCACGGCCCAGCCGGCGACCACCTACAGCATCTCGCCGCGGCTGAAGGTGCAGGACTCGTTCATCGCCGGGCTGTCGGCGGATCATACGTTCGGCAAGTACGGCAGCGTGTCGGTCGGGTTCTTTCACGTTCAGGGACGTCACCAGTACCTTTCGCGCAACATCAATGCGCCACTGCCCGGGACGTTTGTGCCGGGCGATCCGACCAGCGGGGTGCGCCCCTTCGGCAACACCCAGAGCATCTACCAGTTCGCCTCCGACGGCACCAGCAACTCGACCTTCGCGTTTACCAATGCGAACTTCAACCTGAACAAACATGTCTCGTTCTTCGGCTTCTACGCGATTCCCAGGCAGCGGTCCGACACCAACGGCGCCACCGCCTTTCCAACAAACGAATACGATCTGCATGTCGATTACGGGCGCGGCTCCTTTGACCGGCAGCAGTACTACCTGAGCTTGAACCTGAGGATGCCGTATGGCATCAGCGTCTCGCCGTCTGTCTTCGGGAACTCCGCCGCGCCGTTTGATATCACCATCGGACAGGACCTGAACGGAGACTCGCAGTACAACGAGCGGCCGACCTTCGCGACCGATCTGACACGAACCTCGGTGCGGCGTACGCCCTGGGGAAACTTCGACACGGCGCCGATCGCCGGGCAGAAGACGATCCCGTTGAACTATGGCCATGGATACGCGATGGTCACGACCCAGCTGCAGATGAGCAAGGACTTCAAGCTGGGCCCGCGCCCAAGTGCCGCAAAGATCGCCGCGGATCTTGCGGCGAGCGGTGCGCCGGCGCCTCCCCCGCCACCCCCGGGGACGCCGGTCGCGAAGCCGGACAGGCCGTATACGCTGTCGTTTTCGGTCGAAGCATCAAACGTCTTGAACGCGGTCAATCCTGGTCCGCCTGTAGGTGTGCTGAGCTCGCCGCTCTTCGGCAAGGTGATCTCGTTGAATGGCGGGTTTTCGAGCAATGCGGCGGCAAACCGGACCGTCACCCTGCGGAGCAGCTTCAACTTCTAGGCGCGCGACATCGCCGGGCGTTCGCGCCTAGCTGATCACGCGCCGCAGAAAGCCACGGATGCCAACTGATCCCAGCAGCGCCAGGAAGAAGCAGAGCATGCCGAGAATGAGCGCCTGCTGCATGTGCGGCAGGCTGGGCGTAAGGGCGGCGCGCAGGCCTTCGCTCATATAGACGATAGGGTTGAAGAGCACGCCATACTGCAGCCACGGGATCGGATGGAGCGCGACCCATGGATAGTAGACGCAGCCGAGGAACGTGATCGGCACCACGACAACCCCGAAGATCAGCCCGATCTGCTGCGGCTTGACCGAGGTGCCGATGGTGAGGCCGAGCGCACCCGAGACCAGGCTCGAAAGCAGGAGCACAAGCGCCAGGAATCCCCAGCTGTTGATGTGGTAGCGGGCGGGCTGCGCCGGCACCCAGAGGGCGAGCGGGAAGACGATGGCGGCGGCGACGATGCTCTGCATGGCCGAGAAGCAGATCTTCTCGATCGCAACCATCGCCACCGGCAGAGGGCACATGACGCGGTCGTCAATCTCGCGCGTGATGCCGAACTCCTGGGCCAGCGGCAATGCGACCGCGGCGATGCCCGAGAACATGATGGCCACGGCCATGAGGCCGGGAAGGAGTACGGTCGAGAAATCCCCGCCGCCGGCACGCGCCATCGGGTTCCCGGCTGCGCCGCTCGACATGTGCGGAAAGACATAGGTGAAGACGAAGAGGAAGAGCAGCGGATTCATGCAGACGCGGATGGCAAACGGAAAGAGCTCACGCCGCAGCACGTAAAGATCGCGCAGGAAGAGGCCGAGAAAGGCCTGGGTGTAGAGCGGGAGATTGCTGCCGGCGGATTCATGCCGGAGGGTGACGGCGGTGGCCATGTGAGATCCCCTGTATGACGACGTGCTCGAAGGAAAACTACTCGCGGAGTTCGCGGCCGGTGAGCTTGATGAAAACCGTTTCGAGGCTGGTTTCAGTGATGGTCAGGTCGCGCAGACCGTGGGGGTTGGCAGCGGCGACGACGTCGGCCAGCATGCCGTCGGCGCCTTTCGCAAAGACGCGGACGCCGTCGCCGGTCGCTTCAGCGCCCATGACCCCGTCGATGCCGGTAAGGGCATGCGTAAGGGCTGGCTTGGCGGATTGATCCTTGAGGTGCAACTCGTAGACACGCTCGGCGCCCACACTGCTCTTGAGCGCAGCAGGGGTGTCTTCGACCAGGATCCTGCCGTGATCGATGATGGCCACACGGTCGCAGAGCGCGTCCGCCTCTTCCATGTAGTGGGTAGTCAGGACGACCGTAATGCCTTCGTGACGCAGCGCACGGACGGCGTCCCACATGGCGATGCGGGTCTGCGGGTCAAGGCCGGCTGAAGGCTCGTCCAGGAACAGCACGCGCGGCCGGTGGGCGATGGCACGCGCGATCTGGACCCGCTGGGCAAGCCCCCCTGAGAGCTGCGCAGGGTAAGCTCCGGCGCGCTCGGTCAGGTGGAACTGCTCGAGCAGGGCGGCGGTTCGGGCGCGGGCCTCCGCACGGGAAAAGCCGAAGTAGAGGCAGTGAAAGCTGATGTTTTCAGCGATGGTGCAGGCGCGGTCGAGCGTGTTGTACTGCGGTACGACGCCGATGGATCGGCGCGCCACTGCCGGGTGCGCGACCACATCGACGCCGGCGATGCGGACCTGGCCGGCAGTCGGCAGCGTGCGCGTGGTGCAGATGCTGATGGTGGTGGTCTTGCCGGCGCCGTTCGGGCCGAGCAGGCCGAAGATGGCGCCTTCCTCAACGTTCAGGTCGATGCCGTCGATTGCCGTGACCGTCTGCTTGCCGGCGAAGACCTTGCGCAGGCCCTGAACTTCTACGATCACGCTGGGTGCTCCTCGTTGCTCAACACTCGGTTCTGATTATAAAGAGAGCGCAGGTTGCTGCCTTTGCTCCCGGCTTGAGCGGACGGCAGGGAGGCCCTAGCGACGCCCCCGGCGACGTGCGCGGAGAAAGCTCGAAAGGGTGAAGTAGAGGAAGACGGCGAACATGGCGACAGCGAAGAGCACGTGCTGGCGGGGCTCGCCTGTGGCATGAAGATCGGCGCGCCGCTTCCAGACCTCAACGCCCGCGGTCATGGCGAACAACCCGAAGAAGACGCCTGTGACCTCAAGCCAGAGCACGCCCGACAGCTTGACAAAGGGTCCCCAGATGGCTTCGCCGAAGCGTTTAGACCCTTGGTGGACTCCGGCTGCAGTGGCGCGCACCTGTTGCGCGGTCCGCACGGTTGTGCGAGCGGCGGTGTTCCCTGTTTGCCGAGCTTTTTGGTGCGTCGAGGCGCCGCCTGGATTCGGCGAGGTGGCGGCGTCGGCGGCCTTCAACAAAGCGCGCGCCGCGTCGCGGGTTCCGGTGCCGATTGCCCTGCCGAAGCGAACGCGATCCATGGATCAAGTGTACTTGGCGCGACCGTGGCGCATCCTACGCTGCATGGAAAGGGCGCTTGTCATGAGTCCCAGGCCAATCAACCCGTACGAGGAGAGTTTGATCGATGAAGAGTCTTTTGTTCCTGATTGGCGGCATTGGCGTTGCGCTGGCATATGCCCTTGCGAAGCAGCAGCAGCAACAGCCCATCGCGGCACAGCCGGTTGAAGATCTCGCGCATCGTCTGCAGGACGCATGGGCGGATCACCACACCGTGGCCTAGGCACATGCGCGGGTTGAACCTCTGCGGGTTACCAGTGGTGTCCAGACTGGAATGCGCAAGGGAGTATCGATTGCGCCGGGTGGCACCGCGGCGTATGGTTTAAGAACAAGTCAAGCCCGCAATGCCGTTCCCCTGGGCGTGGAGCATTGTTTCCCCGGGAATACCCGCTGCGAGTCATGAAAGAAGCGATCGCAGGTGCAGTGGACCCTTGAACGGGAACCCGGAGGTGTCATTGAATCAGAAGGTTAAGAACCTTATCCAGCAGCTTGGCGAGGCCATCCACGAGTCGGTTTCAGAGTCTGAGCACATTGCGGTGGTTGTCAAGAATCTTCGCGAGCAGGGGTTTGACGTCCTGCTGATGCTTGAGGCGACCATCGGCTTGAACGAGGTTGAGGCCGACGAGGAGCAGAGTGAGATACAGCCCCTGCGCCTCACCGCAGGAGACCCGGAGGATGGTCCGTTTACAAGCAGCGACCTGTCCTTTCTGAAGTCTTTACGTATTCGTCTTCCCGACGAGTTGATGCCAGACCAGAACCTCGAAGGCTAACATGGCAAAGCCAACCAACAGAAGGCCCGGGTTAAGGCCGGGGCCTTCTTGCGTAGCCAAATCCAATGGTTCCTGGGCGTAGATCTTTCCCCATGGAAAACGGTGCAAGGTGCGCCGGGTAATTTCAGCATGTTAGGCTCTTGGCTCAAGGCTTGAGCGGTCTTCCGTGCATCGAAAGAACGGGCGCGCGTCGGGGATCTGGCAGTCAGTACTCGAAAGACGCTGAACCGAAAGTGCTTCATAGGCTGGACCAAGGGAAATTCGCATGATGAGAGATACACTCGGTGTCCTGCTTGCCGGAGGAGCCGGCGAACGGCTCTTCCCTCTCACCCGCGATCGCGCGAAGCCGGCAGTTCCATTCGCCGGCCAGTACCGGATCATCGATATCACGTTGTCAAACTGCATCAACTCTGACCTGCGGCACGTTTACATCCTCACGCAGTACAAGGCGCTGTCGTTGAACCGGCATATCCGCGAAGGCTGGGGCCCGGTCGTGGCGAATGAGCTTGGCGAATTCATCGAGATTCTGCCGCCGATGCAGCGCGTCTCGAAGAGCTGGTACCAGGGAACGGCCGATGCCGTCTATCAGAACATCTATTCAATTGGATCAGAAGAGCCGAAGTACGTGATTATCCTTTCGGGCGATCACATCTACAAGATGAACTACGCGCGCATGCTGCAGCAGCATGTGGATTCGGGGAGCGAAGTGACGCTCGCCACCTTGCCGATCCGCCCCGATGAGGTGAGTTCGTTTGGCGTTGTAGAGGTTGCGCGGAACGGCGAAGTGCTCGGCTTCGAAGAGAAGCCGAAGGAGACCAAGGTACGGTCGCCCTTTATGCCCGACATGGTTGACGCATCTATGGGCATCTACATCTTCAATACGGATACGCTGCTGCCGGAACTCATGCGCGACGCAGAGGACCCGAATTCGAAACATGACTTCGGGCACAACATCCTGCCTGGTCTGCTGGGCCGGGCCAAGATGACCGCCTTCAACTTCGTAGACGAGAACAAGCAGAAAGCGCTCTACTGGCGCGACGTCGGAACGCTGGACGCGTACTACGAAGCCAACATGGATGTCGCCGGGGTCACGCCGATCTTCAACCTGTACGACAAAAGCTGGCCCATGCGGACGCGTGCGTACCAATACCCGCCGGCCAAGTTTGTCTTCGGTGAACCAGGACGTACCGGCATGGCGATCAACTCGATCGTAGCCGCCGGTTCGATCGTCTCGGGCGCGGTCGTGAGGAACTCGGTCGTCTCGCACGACGTACGCGTGAACTCCTACGCAGATGTCGATTCGAGCATCGTCTTTGCTCACGTCAACATCGGCCGGCACTGCAGGATCCGCCATGCGATCATCGACCGCGATGTGCATATCCCGGACGGAACCGTGATCGGGTACGATCCCGCTGAAGACAAACGGAATTACTTTGTGACTCCTTCCGGGTTGACGGTAGTGACACGGGATTATTCGGTCTACGAGAATCCTGTTTCACCGGAGTTTATGCAGACTCTTTAGACGCAAAGTGGCAAGGCCGCCCTGAGCGCGGATGGCAACCCCTTCCTGGTGTCCGGGCCTGGCTCGGTCGACCGGTGGCAAGCAGGTGCAGCTTCAGGGCATGCCCGCAGCCGTCAGGTGTTTCGCCTTTTCAGTGCTAACCTTTTAGAGGCTCCCGCCGGGGGCCTCTGAGGTTTTTATGGCAGATGTTTTGACTTCGATTGAAGAAGGTCTCGCCAGGCTGCGGACCACCGCGCTCAACGCGATCCATCGCACGCACAAGGCCAGGATGGTCGACTTCGGCGGCTGGGACATGCCGGTCGAGTACAAAGGCCTGATCGCCGAACACATGGCCGTCCGGACCGCCGTCGGCCTGTTTGACGTCTCGCACATGGGGGACATCCAACTGCGTGGACCGGGCTCGCTGGCGGCTGTGCAAAGACTGCTGATGAACGACGCGTCGAAGCTCGAGGTCGGCCAGGCGCACTACTCGGCAATGCTCTATGAAGACGGCACGTTTGTCGATGATGTGGTGCTGCACAAGCTGTCTGAGAACGACTACCTGATCGTGATCAACGCCGGCACACGCGAGAAGGATGTGCAGTGGGTGCGCAAGCAGATCGGCCATATGCCGGGCGTGCACATCAACGACTTCAGTGACTTCTACACCCAGCTCGCGATCCAGGGTCCAAAGGCTGAAGCTACTTTGCAGAAGCTTACCGCGACCGATCTAAGCACGATCAGGAACTACTGGTTTACCTGGGGCCAGGTGTGCGGCTGCCACAACGTCATGATCGCCCGCACCGGGTACACCGGCGAAGACGGCTTCGAGATCTATATTCCTTCGGACGAGCCGACCAGCAGCCGGGTCTGGGGCGAGGTGCTTGCCGCCGGCGAGGAGTTCGGCATTGTGCCGTGCGGACTGGGCGCGCGCAACACGCTGCGTCTCGAGTCCGCAATGGCCCTCTACGGGCACGAGATCTCGGACACGATCAATGTCTTCGAGGCCGGGCTTGGGCGTTATTGCAAGTTGGACAAGGGCACGGACTTCGTAGGCAGCGCGGCGCTCCGGGAGATCGAAGCCTCGGGCGGTCCGAAGCGGAAGCTCGTGGGTCTGGAGATGGTGGAACGCGGGATCGGACGCGATGGCTACGCCGTCTCGACGCTCGATGGCGTGAAGATCGGCGTGATCACGAGCGGTTCACCTGCACCCTTTTTGAAGAAGAACATCGCTCTGGCATACGTGCCGGTCGCTTACGCGACAGTCGGTACAGAAGTTGCCGTTGAGATACGCAGCGGACTGGTCAAAGCGAAGATCGTGCCGCTGCCGTTCTACAAAAAGCCTAAAAAGGTTGTGACGTTGTAGTTTGCCTTCTAAGTTGCGGGCCTAAACTTGATGGGGAGAGATGAATGGCGTATCCGGCGGAATATAAGTACACCAAGTCGCACGAGTGGTTCAGTGCGGATGGGCAGACGGGAAGTGTGGGGATCACGGACTATGCGCAGCACTCGCTGGGAGACATCGTCTTCGTCGAGTTGCCGAAGGTCGGCGACAAGGTCGAAGCCGGCAAGATCTTCGGCTCGGTCGAGAGCGTCAAGGCTGTCAGCGATCTTTATGCTCCTGTCTCAGGTACCGTGACAGAGATCAACGAAGATCTCGGCGCGGCGCCCGAAACCATCAACTCGGACGCGAACGCGACCTGGATCTACAGGTGCGAGCTCTCGGATGCAGGCGAGTTGACGTCGCTTGACTCGTTACTCGATGCTGCGGCCTATGAGCAGTTTGTCAGTGAAGAGACCGGTCACTAACGGTCTGAACGGCACCTTGCACGTGCATTCGCTCGACCTCGAGCGGTAAGGAAGACTTCCATGCGTTATCTACCGAAGAGCCCCCAGGATCGCCTCGAAATGCTCGCCGAGATCGGCGTCCGATCGATCGACGATCTGTTCGCAACCATCCCGGCCGAATATCAGCTGAAGACCGATCTGAACGTACCGCGGCAGCATGGCGAGTCCGAGATCATCGAGCGCTTTCGCGGCTATGCGGAGAACAATGCGACCGGCTATGCAAGCTTCCTGGGGGCTGGCGTCTACCGGCACTACAAGCCGGTCATCATCGATTCGCTGGTACAGCGCGGCGAGTTCCTGACGAGCTACACGCCCTATCAGCCGGAGATCTCGCAGGGCACCCTGCAGGCGATGTTCGAGTTCCAGACCATGATCTGCGAGCTCACCGGGATGGAGATTGCGAACGCCAGCATGTATGAAGGTTCGACCGGCGCGGCGGAGGCGATCATGATGGCGGTGCGCGTCACCGGGCGCAACGCTGCGGTGATCGCGCGAACCGTGCATCCTGAATATCGCGAGGTCGTCAAGACCTATGCCACGCACCAGGAGATTCCGCAGACCGAGGTCGAGTATGCGTCGAATGGACGCGTCGATATGGCTGCGCTGGATGCCGCCATCACCGACGACACCGCCTGCGTGCTGATCCAGTCGCCCAACTTCTTCGGCACGATCGAGGATGTCGCTGCCATCGCGGAGCTGGTGCACAGCAAAGGCGCGCTGCTCATCGTGTCCATTGCAGAGGCGGTCTCGCTTGGCGTCGTTAAGCCGCCCGTTGAAGCGGACATCGTATCGCTTGAGGCACAGAGCTTCGGCGTGGCCTTGAGCTTTGGCGGCCCCTACTGCGGCGTCATCGCATGCAAGGAGAAGTTCCTGCGGCAGATGCCGGGGCGCCTCATCGGCGAGACAAAAGACGTCAACGGCAAGCGTGGCTACGTGCTGACGCTGTCTACCCGCGAGCAGCACATCCGGCGCGAAAAGGCTACCTCGAACATCTGCACCAACCAGGCGCTGGTTGCGTTGATGGTGACCATCTTCCTCACGGTCTATGGCAAGGAGGGCGTCCGTGAGCTCGCCGAGCACAACCTAGCCAAGGCGGCTTACCTGCGCGATGTGCTGAGCGAAAAGGGTAAGGTGCTGTTCGATGGCGCACCTCGCTTCCACGAGTTTGTGCTGTCATTCGATGAGGCCGCTGATGCGGTCAACGCCGGACTCCTCGAGCAGAAGATCATCGGCGGGCTGGCGCTTGAGCAGTGGTACCCGGAGCTTGGCCCAGGGGCTTCTTTGTGGTGTGCGACCGAGGTGACCAAGCGCGTGGACATGGACGCCGCAGCTGAGGCCCTGGTCGCCATCGCGCAGCCAGAGTTGGTGAAGGCCTAGCGATGGATGTGGAAGCACTCGTTGGGGAAGAGCTGAAGTCGGTCTCGTTTGTCGAGGATTTCCTGGAGCTGCGGTTCGGTTCAGCGCTGGTCACTCTTTACGCGTGGCCGCACGTTCTGTTGACCGAGTTTTCTGTAGCTTACGGCGAGCCCGAGTATCGCAATGCCTTGTGCGCTCAGATCGGCGAAGAGGTTTCAACCGCTTCGCTCGAAGAAGGCGATGCGCTCACGATCGAGCTTGCCAATGGCGTGGTCTTCGGTGTCAGTCTGCGCGAAGAGGATATAGATGCACCTGTCTCGGGGAGTTACTCGGAGACTGGTTTGAGTGAGCATGCAGAGGAGTTCTAAATGGCTGAAGGAATCAAGATCGAAATTGAAGAGCTCGGGCTTGTAGGAATGATCGGCGTCTTCGTGGTCCCCGGCTTGACCTGGGTGGTGCGTGCGCCTTCGAGGAACGCGGCCCTGCGGCGCCTCCTCATCCTGGGCGGAGTGGTGGCCGGAGCGCTCACACTCGAGGCTGTGCTCGACCGGTCGGCAAACTCTTTGGTCAAGGCAGTCGGCGGCAAGTAGCAGAGATTGGAAAGGCGGCAGCATGTCTCAGGAAACACTCTTTCAGGGAACACCGAAGAAGGTTACGACGCACGTCAACCAGAATGAAGGCCTGATCTTCGAGAAGAGCTCGCCGGGCAAGCGCGGCTATCGCCTGGCGGAGTTGGACGTGCCTGCTGTCGATGCGAAGCGACTGCTCGGACCCGCTGCCCGGCAGGACCTCGGCGTTATGCCGGAACTAAGCGAGATCGAGATCATCCGCCACTTCACGCGGCTCTCCACCTGGAACTACGCCATCGATCTCGGCATGTATCCGCTGGGCAGCTGCACGATGAAGTACAACGGGCGCGTGAACGAAGCAGTGGCTCGGCTCGAGGGGATCGCGGAGGCGCACCCTTACCAGCCCGTAGCACTGTCGCAGGGCTGCCTGCAGATCATGGCGACGCTTGAAGATGCGCTGCTCGAAATTACCGGCATGGATGCGATCACGCTGCAGCCCGCGGCCGGCGCGCACGGCGAATTCACCGGCATCCTCATGGTGCGCGCCTACCATGAGTCACGCGGCAACGCGCGCAAGAAGATCATCGTGCCGGACTCCGCGCACGGGACCAATCCGGCCACAGCCGCGGTCGTGGGCTACCAGGTCGCCAATCTGAAGTCGAATGCCGAAGGCATGGTCGATCTTGCCGAGCTTGAGCGCATGGTCGATGAAGACACCGCCGCGCTCATGCTGACAAATCCTTCAACCATCGGCGTCTTTGAATCCGACATTCACAAGATTGCGGATATCCTCCATGCGAAGGGCGCGCTGCTCTACATGGATGGCGCAAACATGAACGCACTCGTAGGCAAAACACGGCCGGGCGACTTTGGCGTCGACGTCATGCACCTGAACCTGCACAAGACCTTCTCGACTCCACACGGTGGGGGCGGTCCAGGGTCGGGACCGGTAGCGTGCAAGAAGATTCTTGAGCCGTTCCTTCCCTCCCCCGTGGTTTCGCGCGAGGCGGATGGCAGGCTCGGTCTCGACTTCAAGCGGCCGCAGAGTGTCGGCCGCGTACGGATGTTCTATGGCAACTTCGGCATGTTCGTGCGCGCGCTTGCCTACATCCTTGCCAACGGCCCGGACGGCCTGCGCCAGACGACCGAAGACGCGGTGCTCAACGCAAACTATATCCGCACCAAGCTTGAGGGAACCTTTGAACTTCCCTATAAAACACGCACGCTGCATGAGGTCGTCTTCTCTGACAGGCTCCAGGCGAAAAACGGCGTCAAGACCGGCGACATGGGCAAGCGGCTGATCGACTACGGCTTCCATGCTTACACGGTCAGCTTCCCGATGATCGTCTCGGGCGCGATGATGATCGAGCCCACTGAGAGCGAAAGCCGCGAGGAGCTTGATCTGCTGATCGATGCTTTGAAGCAGATCGCGCAGGAGGCAGCCGAAAATCCTGAGCTGGTGAAGACGTCTCCGCACACCACGCGTCTGCAGCGCCTCGATGAGACAACAGCCGCACGCAAGCCGGTGCTGCGCTGGAAGGCTCCAGTGGCAAAGGACCCGGTCGAGATGGATACAGCTGCCAAGGAGTGGTAGCCAACCGGGGAGCCGAGGAAGAACGCTCATCACAGCATGCGAGTTCTGAGCGTTCTTCCTCTGCCCATCCTCGCTAAGGCGTGGTGATCTTCACGCTCTCGTCAGTCTTGTCCCAGCGGATGTGGAACTCGGCGGAGTCGCGCTTGATCTCGTCGAAGGAGAGGCTCATCACCTCCTGTGGCGTGTCAAGCGAATGGTGCTTCATCTCAACGCGGCCAAGGTCCTTGGTCTGGTCGTACTCGGTGCCCCACTGGCCAGTCTGCTTGTTGATAATCAGCATCCACTTGTCCGCAGTCGGCAGCGAGTAGATGGTGTACTTGCCGGCCGGCACGAGCAGGCTTCCGATATGCAGCGCCACCGGCGTGTCGAGCGTCGTCGCCGGGTTTGCTCCGGTGCGCCAGACCTGGTTATAGGGAACGAGACCGCCGAAGATCTTGCGCCCGCGCATATGCGGGGTGTTGTAGTGG
>CAXTUS010000050.1:0-23616 GCA_964247475.1 uncultured Acidobacteriaceae bacterium
GGGCGGGGCCCGGTGGCGGGAGGTGGTGTGCGCAGGTTGACCAGCGACGCGCGCAGGGCGGCCGTTGTCTCGTTGACACTTTTCACGTAGAGCTGATGCGTATCCTGCTTGGGCCCCTTGATGTTCAAGAGGGCGATTGGCCCTACCTTGGGCAGGATGTAAACAATTCCTGCAAGCGTGTAGGTGCCGATGCCTGCCTTCTGCCGGTACTGCTCCCAGCCATTGTCCTTGCCGGCTTGCGTCAGGTCCGCTTCCAGCTTCAGCAGCTCCGCATCCTGAACGTCCGCAGGAAAGCTGTTGCGGTGCAGCACATTTTCAGCAAAGGCGAAACGAGGTATAAAGCGGCGCACGCTGAACCGGTAGCCTGTCACCGTCGTCCGTTGCACCTTGAGAATCTTCCTCAGCTGAAGCCCGTAGGTCTCGTAGAAAGAGCGTGCCAGAAGATCTGTCGAAACGTTTAGTCCGACATGTTCGAGGTATTTCAGCGGGGCAAACCGGTGCTTCGATATCTCGTTGATGTCAAATGCAAATTCGGTCTGCACGTGCGCGTGAGGATTCTGTTCGTAGTTGATGGCATCTGTCTGCAGTTTCTTCGCGAGGCCGGGCAGCTCCACGGCAACAGCGGGATTGGTCGCCTTCGCGTGGCCGATGGTATCGCCCAGGTAGTGGGACAGTGCGCCGACTGCGAACGCAAGCTCATCGGGCGTCCGTGCGTTGCGCAGCAGAGAGTTCACGAAGTCTCCCGATCGCACATAGTGGGTGAGATCGGAGAAGAGAGCATTGCCGAAGGGATAGTAGCCGATGTCCTGAATGACGGACCCGCCGTAGGCATAAGCGTGCGCCTCTTTGAGCTGGGCCGGCGTGATGCTCGGGAAGCGGGTCTGAAGCAGCGGCACAATCGAGGCACGCCATGTGAGGTCGATCAGCTGCTCGTGCGTTTCTACCGAGTACGCATGGGCGGGACGTGGAAGCAAGAAAACGGAGAGTAGCAGCAGGTACGCGCTCGAGGCAAGTCTTCGTAAAGGCATAAGGGGACTCTTGAAGATAGATGCTATTCGTCGCCTTCTGCGGTGCCGCAGCGGTTCGGTAAAAGACGCGGCCGATCGAGGCGGCCGAGCCGGAAGCCCGGGAAGCTGCGTCAGGCCCCGCATCGTGTGTGGACATTAGAATGGATGGAACTTCCGTTTACAAAGGGTGCTCGATGGGCAGTGTTGCAAGCAGGGGTTGGTTGCTGGCGGTGGTCTGTTTGGGGTGCGCGCAGGCCCAGGTACATGGCAAGGGTGGCATCAATTTGCCTGCGCCGCCTGAAGCGGCCAGCGTCAAGGTAGTCGATACCTACAAGGTGGCCGGAGCCCCCGACGTCAAGGTAGCCGACGACTATCGCTGGCTGGAGGAGCCAAAGGCAGAACAGACGCGTGCCTTTATTACCGCTCAGAACGCCTATACCCAGAAGTATCTTGACCAGGTAAAGACGCTGCCCGCGATTCGCAGCCAGATGGCTGCACTGCTCCGGGTTGACCAGATGTCCACCCCCGAGAAGCGTGGCGACCGCTACTTCTTCTCGCGACGCCTGGCTGAGGAGAACCAGGGCTCGATCTACATGCGGGAACGCCTGCATGGTGCCGATGTGCGGCTGATCGATGGCACGAAGATGTCCCCTGATGGCAACACGTCGGTCAACCTGCAAAGCATCTCGAAAGATGGCTCAGTGTTGATCTACGGAGTGCGCGTCGGCGGTGCGGATGAGGCGGAGATCCACTTCTTTGATGTGGCCGCGCGCAAGGATCGCGCGGACATCCTGCCATCAGCGCGCTACTCCGGGGTCTCCCTCGCGCCTGATATGAAGGGAGTCTACTATTCGAAGTATTTTCTGCATGAAGGCTCGCGCGTGTTTTATCACGCGTTCGGAGTTACGGGTGCGGACAGGCTGCTGCTCGGAGGTACGTACAAGGGCGAGGCGCTTGGTGAGATTGACTACATAGGTGTCGATGTATCGGAAAACGGCCACTGGCTCCAGATGGAGATTGCGCGTGGCGTTCCAGCAAAGCGCGTCGATATTCTGCTCAAGGACCTGCGCGTGCCTAACGCACCGATCACGCCGCTGGTTTATGGCTACGAAAGCCGCTTCAATCTTGACATAGTGGGCGACGACTTCTTTGTGAACACCGACCTGAACGCGCCCAACCACAAGATCGTCCAGGCGAAGCTGGGAGTGAAGCCGGAGGACTGGAAGACCATCATCCCTGAAGACAAGGATGTCCTTGAACGGGAGAGTGTCGTTGGCGGGAAGTTCTACATCCTGCGCCTCAAAGATGTGAAGAGTGAACTTACCAGCTACAGTCTTGCAGGCAAGGAAGTAGCCAGGATCGACTTACCCGGCATCGGCTCGGGGAGTGGCCTAGCTGGCCGGGAAGAAGATAAAGACGGCTTCTACACCTTTCAGTCAATCATCACCCCGCCCACGATCTTTCACTACGACACGACCACGGGGAAGAGCGACATCTTCTACGCCTCGAAGGTTCCCTTCGATTCAAGTGCATACGAACTCAAACAGGTCTTCTATACCTCGAAGGACGGTACGCGCGTGCCGATGTTCATTGCCGGCAAAAAGGGGCTGAAACGTGACGGCACGGAGCGCCTGCTGATGACCGGCTACGGCGGCTTCGCACTCAGCGAGACTCCGGACTGGAACCCGGAGTACGCCTGGTGGATGGAGCAGGGCGGCTGGTTTGCACTGCCGAACCTGCGCGGCGGCAACGAGTACGGCGAAACCTGGCACAAGGCCGCCATGTTTGAAAAGAAGCAGAACGTCTTCGACGACTGGTTCGCTGCAGCGGAGTATCTGATCAACGCGAAGTACACGTCACCCGAGCACTTTGCTATTCGCGGCCGTTCAAACGGAGGCCTGCTGATGGGCGCTTCGATGACCCAGCGGCCAGACCTCTTCGGCGCTATCTGGTGCGGCTATCCTCTGCTCGACATGCTGCGCTATCAGAAGTTCCTGGTGGGGCGTACCTGGACCACGGAGTACGGCTCGGCGGAAAATGCGGCGGATTTTGCTTATATATACAAATATTCGCCGTACCAGCACGTGAATAAAGGCACACATTACCCGGCAGTGATGTTCTTTACCGGCGACGGAGATACGCGTGTCGATCCGATGAACGCGCGCAAGATGACGCCGCTGATGCAACAGGCAAGCGGCTCCGGTCGTCCCATCCTGCTCCACTACTCGTTGAAAGGCGGCCATAGTGCCGGGGTTTCGCAGGCCCAGCTGGTTGAGGATTATGCGGATGAGATGGGCTTTCTGTGGACTGAAACCGAGTAGCCTGCTTGAGAAACAGGCAAAGAAAAGCACGCTTTATCGCAGCAACAAACGCGATAAAGCGTGCTTTTTCTTTTAGCCAATAGCCGACTACATGGTGGTTTGCTTCAGGATGTCGGCGAGCGCCTTCAGATGGCTTGCATCCGTTGCCGTCTTTGCGGTTGCCGCGTCCTGGTCCAGCGAAGCTCCCATCTCGTTCAGCCTGGCCACTTCTTTTTTCTTGCCATGCGACTTTTCTGTCTTTGCGATGGCAGCGTTCAAGGCGGCCACGCGATCGGCAGGAAGAGCATTCGATCGTGCAAGCTGGTCAAGATAGGCTTTGGCCACCGTGTAGTTGTGCGGCCATGTCAGCTGCTGCTGATTCTGCACGTTAAGAACGTCGAAGTGAACCAGGTTCGCTGCATCGATCTCGTTCTGCGTCAGGAACTTGCTGGGTGTCAGCTTCAACACATCGATACCGCGCGCTATCTCCGATCCATAGATGTAGCCGTTGTACCAGTAGGCTGACCAGTCGCCACCCAGGAACAACGTCTTCGCATCGATGGGGCCGCGGTCAAAGTAGGCGATTTCGAATGGGTGAGCCGCATCGGTGAAGTCCATCACGGAGATACCTCCCTGGTACCACGCCTGCACCTCGATGTCGCGGCCGGGCACGGGGATCAGCGAGCCGTTATGGGCAACACAGTTCTCCGTGTCTGACTGGGCCGCGGGCATCTTGTAGTAGCTTGCCAGCGACAGCTTGTCGTCCTTCAGATTGAAGATCGCATCTGCTCCCCACTTCAGCGGGTCTGTCGGACGGCAGCGGGCGCCGAGGCCACCGCCCCACTCATCGGTGAAGACCACCTTGGTGCCATCATTTGAGAAGCTTGCAGAGTGCCAGTAGCTGTAGTTCGGATCGTTGACGGCATCGACACGCTTGGGATGAACGGGGTCCCTGATATCAAGCAGCAGGCCGTTGCCGGAACAGGCGCCGGCTGCTAGCCCTATAGCCGAGTAAGCCGTGATGTCGTGGCATTGGTTGGTGTCGGCAGCCTTTTCGGCTCCCTTGTCGTGGCTGCCGCCGTTGTTCAGGCCGTTGAGCGCACCGGTTCGGGGATCGATGAAGA
Source organism: uncultured Acidobacteriaceae bacterium (assembly GCA_964247475.1). Classification (GTDB taxonomy): domain Bacteria; phylum Acidobacteriota; class Terriglobia; order Terriglobales; family Acidobacteriaceae; genus Edaphobacter. The sequence goes on from CAXTUS010000050.1 coordinate 4,432, forward strand.
CGCGCGGGCTTGAGACGATTGCAGCCTGTTCGGGGTGCGCGACTGGCACCTTGATGACATCAATGCGAAACAAGGAGGTGTTCGGGTCTTTGTCAGGCGCTTCGTTGGAGCAGCCGGCAAGCTCTTCTGACTGCCGCACAAACGAAGTTCCCGAGACATACAGGTACACGTTGTCCTTGTCTTTCGGATCAACGATGAGCGTATGGGTATGGGAGCCGCGGCAGGTCTGGACGGCCGCGACCTGCTTCGGGTTGCGCATATCTGTGATGTCGAAGATGCGCACGCCACGGAAGCGCTCCGGGCTTGCCGCGGGAATGTGCCGCACTGGCGCGGGTGCAGGCTCGCCGGGCTTTGGTGCAGGCGCAGGGGGAGCGGGCGGCTCGGGGGGAAAGGCCTGCGTCCCGCAATCGATGCGGCCGTTTGGCATCTCTACCGAATAGAACAGCAGGTTGCCATACACCGAGACATCGCCCTGGCCCCCGGGACACACGAGCGAGCTCACGAGCGAGATCTTCGCAGGGTTCGAGATGTCATAGAAGTTGGCGCCATAGAAATTGCCCTGGATCAGCCGTGTACCGGCGAAGGCGAAGTCGGAGTTCGCATAGGCAAGCTGCGCCACCATCATCTGCGTAGTCTTTGGCATCTTCGAAGAATCGCCGACGCCCAGCGTCTTCAGCGCCTTCTGCACAGAAGGGTCATCGGGCGACGTCGCCTTGATCTGAAAGGCATCCGGCTTCCTCAGAAAGGCCACGTGCTGCATCCCGAGTGCTGCTTCGCCGGCATCGTACATGCCCGGCTTCAGACCGACTCGTGGATCGTTCATCGTCGAACCCGTCATACCAGGCGGCAGCGCTGCAGGTGTGGTCTCCTCATGCTCCTGGGCTTGCATCAGGCTGGCGCCGAACAGGGTTACAGCCGCCGCCAGGGTCAGCGCGGCTAAGCGGCACGAAAGGGTGTTGAATCGCTTCATCATTTCTCCTTGTGTTCTTTTTCGAGCAAGCCTTGCATGATGCGGATCTCCGCACGCTGCGTATTGTCTACGTCGGTTGCAAAATCAAACAGGTCGGCATCCTGCCCTGCGCCGGCGGTGCCAAAGAGCTGGTTGACCATGGTCAGGGCACCGGTGTGGTGCTGGATCATGCCGCTAAGAAACAGGTGATCAAACTCTGGCCCCCTGGCCGCCTCCAGCATTTTCATCTGCTCGGGCGTGAGCATCCCGGGCATCATCGGCATGGGACCCATGTCCATGCCGGCCATGTCCATGTCCATGCCATTCTTCTGCATGTGGGTCGATTGCCCGCGAGCTTCAAGCCAGCTTTTCATGAACTTCATCTCATCCGTCTGCGAACTCCTGATGCGGCTGCCGAGGGCGCGCACGGCCTCGTCGTGGGTGCGCGCATCGATCATCCCGGTCATGGTCACCGCCTGGTTGTGGTGCATGATCATGCCTTGCATGAACTCGGTATCCGCGGCCGAGAGTGCAGGCTGATGACCGGTCGCATCGGCCAGCGAGATGACCTTGCTGGGTTTGCCTGGCGCGCCCGGCTGGACGATGGGTGCGGAGGATTGAGGTGGTTCGGGAGCTCTCGCCTGTTGACCATGGGGGAGTGCCGGGGTGAGCAGGATGGCTTGAAACAGGAGGCTGGGCAGGTAAGGCGTCATCAACGGAATCCAAATGTTGGCTTTGCGTGAATCTAACACAGAGGACTGCATCAGCCGTTACGCAACCTTGCAGCTTCTGGTTCCCGGGCAGGCTCCGATCGCGATCAGGCGGTGTGCCTGCGGCGGCGGGTCGTAAGGCGGCGTCTGCTGCGAACCCTGCAGCTACATCATCATTCCGCTTGTAATTCGCAAAGATTGTCGAGAGCAAAGAAAAGCCCTGCTGCGGTGGCCGCAGCAGGGCTTGTTCGGTAAGGAAGAGGCGATACTAGGCAGCCGAAGCAGGAGCCTCGTCGGGGGCGTCGCTCTTGATCGTGACCTTCACATGCGCGGTGACATCGCGGTGCAGCTTGATTGGCACGTGGAACTCGCCGAGCGTCTTCAGCGGCTCTTCGAGGGCGATCTTGCGACGATCGACCTTGTGACCCTGGGTCTCGAGCGCCTGGGCAATATCGCCCGAGGTGACCGATCCGAAGAGGTGCTCGCCATCGCCGACCTTGCGCTCGAAGGTGAGCTCAACGGCGGAGATCTGCTTCGCAAAGTCCTCAGACGCCGCCTTCTCCTTGATCGACTTGCGGATCGCGGAGGCCTTCATCTGTTCGATCACGGCCTTGTTTGCCGAGGTCGCCTCAATCGCCAGCTTGCCCGGCAGCAGGTAGTTGCGGCCGTAGCCGTCGGCTACCTTCACCACGTCGCCGCGGTGACCGAGCTTCTGTACATCTTCTTTCAGGATGACTTCCATGTGACTTCTCCAGTGTTCTTGCGCGGGTCTGTGATCCGTCCGCGAGGGGTAAGAGGTGCGCGAAAGCCGCGCCGCCGGCTCAGAGCGAAAGCATAAGAGCCAGCGGCTAGAAGCTGCTGTTAGAAGCGTGCCGCAAAGGCCAGCAGAGCGATGTTGCGCGACTGCTTGATAGCGAGCGACAGCCGACGCTGGTGGCGGGTGCAAACACCCGTCAGACGGCGCGGCACGATCTTGCCACGCTCTGCGACGAAGCCCTGCAGCAGGCGCACATCGCGGTAGCTGATCGCATCGATCTTTTCGGTGCAGAACTTGCAGACCTTCTTGCGACGGAAGAACTTGCGTCCTCCCGGACCGCCGCCAGGACCGCCTGCAGGACGGGGACCGCCCGGGCCCCCGGGGCCGCCCGCGGGGCGTGGGCCGCGCGGGGTGAAAGCAGGACGTTCAGAAGGTGTGGAAGCCGGAGCTGCTGCTGCCTGCTCGGTTGCCGGGGTGGTTTCGTCAGCCATGGTATTTCCTTTCGTGAACCAGCTCGCTGGTTCGCATTCAGAGGCCGTTCCGAGGCTCCAGACTCGCTGTGAAGTCTTTGGATTGAAGAAGCCCGGGCGGACGTTTGTGCTGCATTCAGGCGCAGTGCCCTGCGCCAGATCCTGTGTTCAGGAAACTAAGCTGAAACCGGTGCAGCCGCCTCAACCGCTACTGCCGCGGGTGGCTCCGCGGTCTCGGGCGCGGCAGGGGTGGGCTCCTGCGGAGTCGATGCTGCGGGACCAGCATTGAAGGGGTGTGCCGGGGCTGCTTGAACAGCGCTGCGCTTTACGTGCGAGTCGCGATGCGCCTTGATCTTGGCGAGGCGCTTCTCTTCTTCGTCCATGCGGACCGTGATGAATTTGATGACCTGCTCTGAGACGCGCAGACGACGCTCGATCTCGGTGATCAGCTTGCCCTCAGCGGCAATCGTCAGCAGCACGTAAAAGCCGTCGTTGAACTTGCGGACGGTATACGCAAGCCGGCGGCGGCCCATCTTCTCGGTCGAACGAATCTCTCCGCCACCATCGGTGACGTTCTTCTGAAAGCCTTCGATCAGCTTGTCGAGGTCTGCTTCTTCAACGTCCGGACGGACGATGAACATGATTTCGTAGGTGCGGTTGTTCATGGGTGCTTCTTTCTGCGAAGTTCTGCTTCGCACCGTGCCTGCGTGTGGTGAGCCGGCAAGCGGTTTGGATTGATGCTTCGTTTGCTACTTCACCCCAGGATCATCGGGAACCCCGGTAACCCTGCGGTTAAACTCGTTCATGGCCTTGAGTGCGCCGTCGTTCAACACCATCTCGACTGCGCGTACTGCGTGGTCGAGCACCTCGTCCAGCTCCTGCAACTGCATCCTGCGCAATGGCGAGAGCAGGTAATCCGTACCACCCGCCTTCACCTCGCGCCCGGTCACGGTAGGCGGCTTGCCGACCCCGATCCGGATGCGGATGAACTCGTCGGTGCCGAGCGACGACAGGATCGACTTGATCCCGTTGTGCCCGCCGGCCGAGCCGCGCTCCCTGATGCGCAACTGACCGAGCGGTATGGCAAGCTCGTCATACAGCACCATCAACTCACTGGCCGGAAGCTCCAGCTCCTTGAGCAGAGCGGCTACCGAGTTGCCGCTCAGGTTCATAAAGGTCTCAGGCTTCGCCAGCAGAACCTCCTGCCCGGCGAGCGTCGCCTTCGCGGTGAGCGCCTTGCCTCTGCGATTCGTGACCGAAACTCCGCAGACCTCGGCAAAGCGATCGACCGCGAGAAACCCTGCATTGTGCGGCGTGAACTGGTACTCAATGCCTGGATTTCCAAGACCGACAATCAGCTTCATGCTTGCCTTGCTCGTGGTGAGACCGTTGTAAGTTGTGGGCTGCGAGTCAGGATGTAGAACGTCTCAACGCACAACTTACCACTTTGGCCCAAGCTACTTCTTCTTCGCGTCCGCAGCCGGGGCAGCCGCCGCAGCAGCGTCGCCCTTGCCCTTCTTGGCAACTTCAGGTTCGGCCGCAGCTGGCGCAGCCACTTCCTCGACGATCTCTTCCTTGATCTCGGTGACGTGCGCAACCAGCGCCGTCTCGTCGCCGAGAAACTTCAGCTTGCCGGAGTGCGGCAGGTCCGAGATGTGGATTGCGCCATAAAGCTCGAGGTCCGTGACGTCGATGTCGAGGTGATCCGGAATGTCTGAAGGCAGGCATTCGACTTCAACTTCACGCAGCACCTGGTCGAGCACGCCGCCGGCATTCTTGACGCCGACCGGGATGCCCGAGAGCAGGACGGGTACGGAGACCCGCATGGCCTTGTTCATGGCGATGCGCTTGAAGTCCGCATGCAGCAGCTTGCCCTTGATCGGCTCGTGCTGCCAGTCAACGATCATCGCCTTTACCACGGCCGAACCTTCAACATTCAGGTCGAAGATGGTGTTGTGGCCGGACTCAGAGTGGAGGATCTTGGTTACTACCTTGGGGTCGACTGAGACCGCGACCGCTTCCTGCCCGGCGCCATAGACGACTGCGGGGATCTTGCCTTGTACGCGAACGCGGCGCGCGTGGTTCTTGTTGAACTTGCCGGTACGCGGCGTCGCGATCACAGCTTCAAACTTCTGTGTGGCCATTTTGTTTCCTTTCGGGCACGAGCGGCGGATTGCAGCGTGTGGATCTGCCGTTCGCTCCCTTTGCGGTTGGTGCCGCCCAGGGTGGTTAGGGGTTGCGGTTAAAGCGATCGGCTCAGAAGCCGGAAGCTGTACTTAGTTGAACAGCGTCGAAACGCTGGTCTCCATGTGAATGCTCTCGATCGCGCGACCCAGCAGGCCGGCGATCGAAAGTACCTTGATCTTCTCCACCTGCTTCGCCTCTTCGCGCAGCGGGATGGTGTTCGTCACGACCAGCTCGGTCAGCCTGGACGCCGCGATGCGCTCGATCGCCGGCCCTGACAGCACCGGGTGCGAGGCGCACGCGTAAACCTTTGCAGCTCCCTGGGCAAGCAGCGCGTCGACGGTTTTGACGAGCGTGCCTCCCGTGTCGATGATGTCGTCGAGGATCAGGCAGGTGCGCCCGCGTACATCGCCGATCACGTTCATCACTTCGGTGACGTTGATATCGGTCCGTCGCTTATCGACGATGGCCAACGGAACGTCCAGCTTCTTGGCGAAGAATCTCGCCCTTTCGACACCGCCTGCATCCGGGCTGACTACAGTCAGGTTCGGCAGGTTCAGCTCCCGGAAGTACCCGACCAGCACCGGGCTGGCGAACAAGTGATCGACCGGAATGTTAAAGAATCCTTGAATCTGAGCGGCATGCAGGTCGACCAGCAAAGCACGGTTTGCGCCGGCCGTCGTCAACAGGTCCGCTACCAGCTTCGAGCTGATCGCCACGCGCGGACGGTCTTTCCGGTCCTGCCTCGCGTAGCCGTAGTACGGAATGACCACCGTGATGCGCGCTGCGGATGCCCGCTTCAGCGCGTCGATCATGATCAGTAACTCCATGATGTGCTGGTCTACCGGGAAGGACGTGGGCTGGATCACGAAGACATCCGCACCACGTACATTCTCAAGCAGCTGGAAGTAGACCTCGCCGTCCGAGAACCTCTGCATCCTGGTCTCGCCCAGCGGCACACCCACAAACTTGCAGACTTCTTCCGCGAGCGCCTTGTTTGCTTCGCCCGAAAAGATCTTGAAACGCTTCGCCTCGCTCAGCCGGCCCGAGCGTTTTTTCTCGGGTGCGGCTTTTGCGGAGGCTCCTTGTATTGCGGCTGCGACGTTCGCAGCGGGTATCGCCTGCTGCACGGCGTCAGAGACTGAGGCCTGGTTCAATGCCTCGTTCATCTGTTCGTCGCGCGCTAAATCAGGGGGAAGAACTGCAGTCGTGTCGGTTGCGCTCACGCTTGAAACTCCTAGGGGCTGGTTGACCGTTAGGTGGTTCCTACTGTTTCTGGTCTGTGTCTCCGGCTCTGGTTGGGGCCGGTATTTCAATCTCAAACTTGTTTCGAAATCAAATCACAAAGACTCTTCAGTTCTTCCGTGTTCCTTGTACTGCCACCGTTCGGCTTCCGGTAAGAGAAGGTCGCGGTGAGAAGTGCAAATCTTTTCCTTACTTCGCGCAGCCCTGCATTGGCAAGGACTGCTTCAAGATACCCTGGTTCCTGCTGTTACCTGCGCCGGGTCCTTGCGGATCCGTGGGGATCGAGCTTTGGTTGGGCGACTAGGATTCGAACCTAGATTGAGTGCTTCAAAGGCACCTGACCTACCATTGGTCGATCGCCCAGCTAGTGTCCCCGCTCACAAGTATAGACGGGGTCATTCACTCTGCGAACATATTGCTCCAGTAGAGCGGACGCGGCATGGTCGATGTGACGATGGCCTCGGTGCCGTTCTGCTGCAGCCTTTGTTGAGCGGCCTGCGCCTCTGAGATCGACCGGTAAAGGCCAAACAGGGCGGAGCCAGAGCCCGAAAGCGCACAATAAACTGCGGCACTCTCGTGAGATCCGATCAACTGTCGCTTGATTGCACCGAAGAGGGGATTCTGAGGAAAGACGACTGTTTCGAAGTCGTTTTCAATCCCGGTGCGGACAAGCGCGAGAAGGGAATTCTCGGCCAGATCATCCTCGAGTTCGCTCGTGCCCGATTGACAGGCGGTGTGACGTTGTTCACGAGAGAGCCCATGCAGTTTCTCAGGGCTGCCTGGCTCCATGGCCAGGCTCGAATCAAGGTTGATACCGGAGGCGCCGGCCTTGCTTTCCCGATCAACCTTGCGGAAGACAGAAGCGTAGGTACGGCTCAACTTATCCAGAGTACCGCTTATGACAGGAATGTGCAAATCAGGTTCTGAACTGTTTTGTCCCTGATTCCCGTTCTGGCCACTTTCGATCAAAGAATCCCAGTCCCGGAAGGCCTGCGGCGTAGAGACGCCCACATTCGGCAGCGCGATCACGCAGGGGATTTGAGCCGAACCGTCCAAAGTTACATCGGGCACAGCCGAGACGGCCTGCCCGCGATCCATTCCAAGTACCGACCCGCCCACCAGGAACAGCGGTACGTCCGACCCGACCTCTGCCGCCAGCCTCAGTCTTACCTGGGGCGGCAGCTCAAAGCCCAGCTCCCGCTCAAGCCCGATAAGGGCCGCGGCCGCATTCGCCGAACCGGCACCCATTCCACCCTGGATCGGCAGGTTCTTCTGGATCCGGATATTTACCTGCGCGGTGAGGCCAAGGTGTTCCAGCACCTTTGACACCATCTTCCACGCCGTATTCCGCGGGTCCCGCGGCACGCGTGGGTCACTTGCAGTCAACTGGATGCGTGTGCGTTCGGCCGGCCGTGCTGAAATCGTCAGGGTGTCGTGCAGCGCCAGCGTCTGATAAAGCGTCGTCAGCGAGTGGAAACCGTCCGGGCGGGGCGGCCCGATGGCCAGACCAAGGTTGATCTTTGAATAGGAGCGAACTGCGGACGGCATGTCGCTAGTTTATAGAGGCATCCGCAAGCGCGTTCCTATTGCGGCCGGGACCACTCCCGGGGGTGATCGCGTCCTGTGGCCGTTCGTGGCCGCTACTCATATTTAAGCGTTTCTACCGGATCGAGCGCGGCTGCTCGGGTCGCCGGCAGCATGCCGAAGAAGATACCCACCGCCATCGACGTAAACAGCGCGATCAACACTGAAAACCACGAAACCGGCAGCTGGAACGGCGTCAGGATGGAGATCCCCAACGGCACCGCCATCCCCACCATGCTCCCCACAGTCCCACCCGCAAGCGACAAAAACACGGCCTCGGTCAGAAACTGCAGTCGGATCTCCCGGCTGGTTGCCCCCAGCGCCTTGCGGATGCCAATCTCCCGCGTCCGCGCTGACACATTCGCCAACATGGAGTTCATGATGCCCACGCCCGAGACGATCAGCGTCACCAGCGACGCCAACCCCAGCACCAGCGTCAGCTTGTCCGCGATGCGACCCATCAGGCTGATGATGTCCGTCATCACAAAGGCTGTATACACCGAAGTCGGGCGGTGCCGGCTGCGGATGATCGCAGTTATCTGCTTCGAAGCCGGCACTACATCGGCCGAATCCTTCATCTGAAACGAGATTTCTTTGACCTTGTCGGTGCCGGTGAAGTAGCGCGCGACGGTGTAGGGGATCATGATCGTTTGATCGCTGATCTCAGAGATGCCGAATGTATTAAAGCTTTCTTCAAATACGCCGATGATCGTAAACGGGATCCCGCGCACCGTGATGCTCTGCCCCACCGCTTCAGAAGGGCTGTTGTAGAGCGCGATCGCAAGCGGGGTGACCAGCACCGCCACCTTGGCATGCAGCAATGCGTCTTCATCGTCAAAGAACCGGCCCGCTACCACCCGCAGGTTCCGAATCTGCTTGTAGGAAGGAGCTACGCCCAGCAGCATCGTGTCCTTGGTCACACCGCCACCCATCGAGATGGTCGCGTGATCTTCAAGCATGGGAGAAGCATTGATGATGCCCGGCACCTGCGCGGTCACCGCGTCCAGGTCTTCGCGCGTCATGCTGTCGGGCGTGCTGGTGTTGTCCGGCCCGATGATGTTGCCGCCCCCGTACTGCATCTCGACGCGATTCGGGCCGATCGACGAAAGCTGGTCCATTGCGTACTGCTTGCCGGTCAGTCCCAGCGTTGCCACCAGGATGATGGACGCGGACCCGATCACCATGCCCAGCATCGTCAGCAGGAATCTCACCTTGGACGCGCGGAAGCTGTCGACCGCCAGGTGTACCGTCTCGCGCAGTGCGATGGTCGAGGTTGCGCTCGCAAGTGTCCGGTCAAAGCTGGTGCGGCTCGCCTGCGCCCTTGAGGACACACCGGCGCGGCCGCTCTTTGCACGCGATGAAGGAACTGCTGCCGGATTGGGGGGAGATGCAGTGGCCATGGCGCTCGCGAAGCCTGTGCTTCGAACCTTAGATTCGTCCCAGTATCGCAGCGGTGCACCGATTCGACCGAATCTTGATGCCGACGAAGCTTTAGATTCAACAGCTTCGTCAGGCTTCCTTCACGGCCGCAGCGGGGGCGCCTGCATCAGTTCGACGAAGTCGCGGAGGAAACGGGGCAGGTCAAGATCCGATTGCACATGAACTTTCTGTAACGGCAATGCCGGCTTGCTGGTCTCCGTCCAGGCAAGCGTGTCGCCGTAGGTGGCTCCATGGGAGATATCTACGTCCAGGTACAACAGCCTCTCCGCCGTGATGATCTTCGGGTCGAGCCAAGCGGCCGCCGCAAGCTCGTCCCACAGGTAATAAAGTTCCCCCGAATAGTGCGCGATGTAGGTGGCGGCCGGCGTATGTGCCTTGGCGATCTCCTCGACCAGCGCCCGCGTGAAGCTCGCCTTGATCGAGATGTCGACGTCGGTCAGGTCCACGCGCGGCCAAGGCGCTCGCAACACGATGTGCGCAGCCTCGGGGTCGAACCAGAAGTTGAACTCGTGGTGAGGATTGGTGGCAAACTCCGGGTCCGACGTTGCGGGGTTCAGGCTTCCGCCCATGATGACGACGCCCTGGGTCAGTTCCGCAAAGTGCGGATCGATTGTGATGGCAAGCGCCAGGTTGGTGAGCGGACCAGCCGCATAGATGGTCACCCGATGAGGATGCGCATGCACCTGCCGGACCAGGAAGTGGGCCGCGTCCTCGGCAAGCGGCCGCGTGGAAGGACTGCCTTCCGCCAGGGGCGGGATGGACTCCGCCGGGTGCGCCGGCGAAGAGCCTGTCCCGGCAGCATGATCGCCATAGGCGCCAAGCCAAGGAACCTTGCCGTACAGCTTCATCCAGTGTGTGGTCTCGGCCTCAGTCCGGATCAGCGGAAAGATCGCACCCGGCACCACCGGAACGTCGCTGCGATGGATCAGTTCGAGCATGCGCAGCGTATGTTCCACCTCTTCAGGCTCCCATGCGTTGCCCGAGACCATGGTGATCCCGAGCACCTTTGCCTTGGGCGACTGGAGCAGAACCATCATGGCCATCTGGTTCGAGCCGCCGGGCCCCGAACCATCCTGATCGACGATCACCATGCGTTGCGCCCGCGCCCCGCTGACCGTCATCTGCCCAAGCAGGCACCCAATGCCCAGAACGGTACGAAGCACTCGTTGCCTGCGGCGAGAGCGTGCCTGCCGTTGCCTGGCTCTAACGGGCATCCGGCAGCAATCCCTTCTCGACCAGGACGGGAGGCCTGCGCGCACGCGTAGCCTGTTCGTATGCGAACGCCCAGCCCAGCAGCTGGCCGTCCTGCCAGCGCCGCGCAGAGATCTCGAGACCAAAGGGCAGGCCGCTGGGATAGAAACCACCCGGCACCACGATCGCCGGAACGCCGATCATGTTCACCCAGCCAGTCGCCGAGTGCGGCCCCCCGCTGATATGTTCCGGCCCCCCTTCACCTTGCTGCGGCATGGTCTCGTCGGGCGGTGGCATCTGGGTCGCAGGGTAAACCAGCCCGTCGAGGTGCATGCGGTCGAGCGCCGCGTTGTAGGCGTCCAGAGTCTGCCGCACCGGAGTTCGGTAGTTCGCGTCAGCGCTCGGATCGGACTCAAGCCTTCCCGGTACGATCGGCCTGCGATCCTTGCGTGACTCGTCGTTCATCCCGTTCAGGATCGTATTTGGCAGCGGCGACCCGACAGCCGCCTGGTACTCGTCCGCCGAGTGGTAGCCTGCCGGCCCATAGCTTCGGAGGAAGGTATCCGTTCCCTGGCGAATGTAGGGCAGCGTACATACATGCGAAGCCGCCTCGGCGAAGCTGTCGGGCAGCAGGTCGTCCGCAAAGATGACCTGGGCACCCGCCGCGCGAAGGCCTTCGATCGCCTTCATGAAAGCAGCGCGGGTCTCCGCATGCAGAGGCTGTTCTGCGGCCTTCCGATCCGCTGCAAACTGGTCCGGACTCTCCGGACAAATACCCTGGAAGGGGACACCTGCGCCGCTCAGGACGAAGGCCGGTACACCAAACCGCTTCCCCTTGAGCGCATCCTTCCTGAGGTACTGCGTGTACGAACCAGCCACGGTGTGCTTTGCAGCCTCGGCTGTACGAGGGTCGGCGTCATCCGGGCCTGCCATCACCGTAAGCGCGATTGCCGCCGAGGTCACGTCGCGGGCGATTGGCCCGGTATTGTCGAGCAGCCAGTCGAGCGGAGCGATTCCCGAAATGGGCACCAAGCCTCGTGTCGGAAAGACGCCGACGACCGCGCTCGTTGCCGCCGGCATGCGGATTGAGTTTCCCGTATCGGTCCCGTTGCCCACTACCGCCTCGTTTGAGGTCACCGCAGTCACCGTCCCCCCGGACGATCCACCTGGCGAGAACCGCACGTCGTAAGCGTTGCCCGTCCGCCCAAAGCTGCTGCTGCGGTTGGTGTCGCTCGCGGCAAAGTCCGGCATGTTGGTGTGGCCCAGGATCACGGCGCCCGCAGCCCGCAGCCGAGCCACGATCGTGGCGTCTTTCGGCGCGACCAGCTGGTGGCCGGCAAGCGTGTAGCCCTTCCATCCGTCGGTTGTCACCAGGCCTTTGATCGAAGTATTGGCCTTGATGACGATGGGTACGCCCCACATCAGCCCGCGCCGTGCCGAGGCAGGCTCGGCGTCCAGCCTGGCCGCCGCCTCGAGCGCGCCCCGCTCGTCAACCTGCTCAACCGCACGGTAGATGCCGTTGTACCGGTGGATCCTCGCAAGGTGCCAACGCACCACCTGGGTGACGGTATAGCGATGCTCCCGGTAGAAGAACTCCAGCTGCGGAACCGAGACCTCAAGCAGATCATGGTCGATGTCGTGCTTGGCTTCCTGTGCGAACGCGCAAGAAAGCGTCAACGATGCGGAAACCAGCGGGGCGAGCAGGTGCCTACGGCGCAAGCGCAATCTCCGATTCAGTCAGGAATGGGTTTAGCTTACACGGGGTAATCGCCGAGGCAGGCCGCCGGGGAGCATCCATCCCGTTGCAGCACTCGGATCTGGCGCAATGCCCAACAGGTTTCCCAATTCGGCACTGTCGAGAGCTTCATGCCCGCTCCCGGGCGGAAGCGGGCACAATCAAGGAAAAGCGGACCGAAGATGGCGCCTCGAGACCGCTTCTGATTTTAGGATTTCCCCTCCTGTTTGCCCTCGTCGTCAGCCTCAACGATCGCCGGTACTGGCGTCTCCTTCGTCAGATTCGGCCTGCGCTTGTGCCACTCTGTCGCCTGCTGAAAGGCGTAGGCAAGCGCCAGCACCTTGCCTTCAGAGAAGTGCGGGCCGGCGATCATCAGTCCGACCGGCAGACCGCTCTTCGAAAAGCCGCACGGAAGCGTCAGCGCCGGGATCCCGTACACATCAAATGCCACGGTGTTGTTACAACCCGACGTAGGATCGAAGAAGTCGTAGGCCTTCTTCGGTTTGCGGTCGCTCATCTCGACCTTCAGTGAATCCCTGATTGGCTTTGGCAGGCTCGTCGTCGTCGGCACCACCACCAGGTCGATGTCTTTGAAGGACGCCTCCACCTGGCGCCGGATCATGGCTAGTGCATTGTGCGCAGTCGAGCTATCGGCCGCGGTCGCAGGCGTCATGATGGCCTTCATGTCGATCAACGTCGGCGGCATGTAATCCATGCCGGAGTGCTTGATCAACGCCGCGTGGTAAGCCGCCGTATCGCCGAGCGCGTTGAAGAAGTCCTCGCCCAGCGGGATATCAAGCAGAGGTGCATGCGAGGTGACCCCTCGTGTCAGGCTGCCAAGGACAACCATCGCGGCCGCGACAATCTCCGCCACCTCCGGCTCCAGGTGGTCATAGAACTCGACCGGAGCACCGAGCCGAAAGCTCGAGACCGGCTGCTTCATCAGCCTGAAGTAATCCTGTTTCGGGGCCTCCACGCTGAAGGCATCGAGATGGTCGTAGCCTGCAAGCTCGGTCAGCATCAGCGCGACATCCTCGACCGTCCTCCCCATCGGTCCGCAGTGATCGAGAGAAGCCAGGCACGGCACAATACCGCGGATGGAGACCAGCCCGATCGTTGGTTTGATTCCCACGATCCCGCACCACGAAGATGGCACGCGAATGCTGCCGCCCGTATCGGTGCCGAGCGCCCCGTAGCAGAGGTCCGCAGCAACCGACGCCCCGGAACCTGCGGAGCTGCCGCCCGTCAGCAACGCGAGGTTCCACGGATTGCGCGACGGGCCGAAGTAGGACACGTCGCCGCTGCATCCCAGCGCAAACTCATGCAGATTGACCTTGCCGAGGATCACCGCGCCTGAAGCCTTCAGCTTCGTAACCACTGCCGCATCCTCATCGGGGACGCGTGTCCGGAACATCGGACTCGCAGCAGTGGTGCGCGTCCCTGCCGTGTCGATGTTGTCTTTGAGCGCCAGCGGAATCCCGTGCAGCGGGCTGCGAAACCTGCCTGCCCTGGCCTCTTCATCAAGCACTGCCGCCTGCTTCAACGCGTCGTCGGCCATCACGGTGATGTAGGCGTTTACCTTCGGGTCAAAGACAGCGATGCGCGCCAGCATCGCCCTGGTCAGCTGCGTCGAGGTCACGGTGCGGTTATGGATGCGAGTAGACGCTTCGAGCAGGGTGAGGCCAGTCAGATCGTCGCCTGTGGATTCGGGCTGCGCGGCCGCCGAGACCCTCGGCCAGCCGGCCGCGAGACCCGCCGCTCCAAGTGCGCTCCCGAACATCGTTGCGAAGTTGCGTCGTGAAATTGTTTTCATCAAGCCTCTCAAGGGGGGTGAACCTAGCCTCACCGCTCCGGCCACGCGAAGCAAGAAAAATATGTGGGGACATGGATCGAGCCAGAGCCAAGCTTATGCGGAATGACGAACTGCCGCTGCTTCGATCCTCTCTCCCGTGCCCTGATAGAAGACAGCCGCCGTGCCGGGCGTTAGATTGGTAGAGCCGCTAACGTTGCGGACGGGGGAGAGACGGGCCATGAGCGACCATCTGCAGCTGCCAAGATTTTCGATCGGGGTCGGCGACCGCTTCGCCCACCAGGCCAAGGCGCAGCTTCAGGCCTGCCAGCTCGCGCTTGAGGCGGGGGTCGAGGTTGTGCCGGTCTGGAACAAGTCCAACCGCGAGCACACCATCATCGGCTCCGATCCCTGTGCTACCCGGCACGTCGCCGACGCTGCGGTCCGCGAACTCGGCTGGCACCACGCCTACTTCCTCGACGCGGATCACATCAACCTCAAGACCGTCCAGCGGTTCCTCGATCCCTGCGACTTCTTCACGCTCGACGTCGCCGACCTGATTGGACAGCCTGCCGATCCCGACGATGTCAACGCCTTCCTCCAGCACCATCACGAGCTGCTCGGCGAGATCCAGATACCCGGCATCGAGCAGCCCTTCCGCACCGATCGTGCCTTTGTCGAAGCGGTCGCGAACAAGTTCCTCGCCGCGGTCCAAAGCACCGGCGAGATCTTTCGCCTGCTGGTCGATACCAAGGGCCTTGGCCGCTTCGTTCCAGAGATCTCGATGGACGAGACCGACGTTGCTCAAACGCCGGTCGAGCTGCTCATCATCCTCGCCATGATCGGCGACCAGAAGATCCCGATCCAGACGATCGCGCCCAAGTTCACCGGCCGGTTCAACAAGGGGGTCGACTATGTGGGCGATGTGACGCAGTTCGCACGCGAGTTTACCGAAGACCTTGCCGCCATCGCCTATGCCATCCGGACATACGGATTGCCCGAAAACCTCAAGCTCAGTGTTCACTCCGGATCCGACAAGTTCTCGATCTATTCTGCTATCCACGAAGCGCTCACAAGGACTGGCGCCGGCGTCCACCTCAAGACGGCCGGCACCACCTGGCTCGAAGAGTTGATCGGTCTCGCCGAAGCAGGCGGCTCCGGCCTTGACCTCGCCAAGGAGGTCTACGCCGAAGCCTTCGCCCACCAGGCCGAGCTCACCGCGCCATACGCAACCGTGATCAACATCGACCCTGCCCAGCTCCCTACGCCGGACCAGGTGAGAGCCTGGACAAGCGAAGAGTTTACCTCCGCACTGCGCCATGATCAGGCCAGCCCTGCCTACAATCCGAGCCTTCGCCAGCTGCTCCACGTCGGCTTCAAGGTAGCTGCAAAGATGGGGCCACGCTACCTCGAAGCGCTTGCCGCCAACGAAGCCGTTATCGCGCGCAACGTCACCACGAACCTTTTCGAACGCCACATCCGGCCGGTCTTCCTGGGAACCGGCGAGAAGAAAGCAGATGCCCGGTGATCGTCGTCGTCATGGGAGTCAGCGGCTCTGGCAAGACCACCATCGGCACCCTCCTTGCGAAGCGCACCGGCGCCACCTTCGCCGACGCTGACGACTACCATCCTTTTGCGAACAAGCAGAAGATGGCTGCCGGCCACCCGCTTACCGACGAGGACCGCGAGCCCTGGCTCGAGACCCTCAACCATCTGCTCGCAGATTGGAGCGCGCACGGCACGAACGGCGTCCTCGCCTGTTCCGCCTTGAAGTCGAGCTACCGGGATACCCTGGCTGCCGGGCTTCCGGCCGGCGTTCTCTACTTTGTTCATCTCGATGGCTCAAAGGAACTGTTCGCAGCGCGCCTGGCTGGTCGACACCACGAGTTCATGAACCCGCACCTGCTGGAAAGCCAGTTCCAGACCCTCGAGGTACCCGAAGAGGGCATCCGCGTTGTGAACGACCGCACCCCGGACGAGGTCGTAAACGAGATCATCGGTAAGCTGCCCGAAACACTCAGCCCCCGATCCCAGAAACAGGAGTGATGATGTCCCACAAGCTTTTTGACCTCACCGGCCGCGTCGCCGTCGTCATCGGCGGCACCTCCGGCATCGGGCTCGCCATGGCGCTTGGCCTGGCCGAAGCCGGCGCCGACGTCGTCGCAACTTCGCGCCGCCAGGAGCAGGTGGACGAGGCTGCCCGGCAGATCGAGCTCACCGGCCGCCGCAGCCTTCGCCTTCCTGCCGATGTCTCCGACCGCGGCAGTCTTCAGGCTCTGGCTGACGCCACCATGCGCGAATTCGGCAAGGTCGATGTCCTGATCAACTGCGCCGGCAAGATCAAACGCGAACCCACCCTCAATGTCAGCGAAGACACCTGGAACGACATCATGAACACGAACGTGACCGGCACCCTGCGCGCCTGCCAGATCTTCGGCAAACTGATGCTCGCACGCGCGTCGGGCCGCATCATCAACATCGCCTCGCTGAACACCTTCGTCTCACTCAAGGAGGTCACTGCCTACGCCGCCTCGAAAGCCGCCATCGGTGCGCTGACGAAGTCGCTCGCCGTCGAGTGGAGTGGGCAGGGCGTCAACGTCAATGCCATCGCCCCTGGCGTCTTCCGCACCGCACTGAACCAGAAGCTGCTGGACGAAAGCGACCGCGGCCGCGAGCTGCTGATGCGCACCCCCATGGGCCGCTTTGGCAGGACGGAAGAGCTTGTAGGCGCCGCCATCTACCTTGCAAGTGACGCCGCCAGCTTCGTCACGGGAGAGATCCTGGTCGTCGATGGTGGCTTCCTGGCAAGCGGCGTGAACCAGTAGCGGCCTTCAGCAAACGCTAGTTCAGGATCAGGAAGCTGTAACAGCGCGGCCCATCGGCTGCCGTTGAGGTCAGCGTGAAACTCTGTCCGGGCACCCGCGCGCTCACGCCAAATGGAGCAAACGCCGCGGACGGCGACCGGCTGCATGCGACGCCCAGCCTTTTGCCGAGCGATCCGTCCGCCGTCACCAGGATCTGGCTCCCTGCGGTCACCGCTGCACTCGCCACCGTGATGCTGGCCGCGCCGGCAGGGATGGCAACGCTGCCCGCCACCGCCGATCCGCAGTTCACATTCGAGGTCGTCGCCACGCAGGTTGCCGCAGTCGCCAGACTGCCCGCTACCAGCCCGTTCGGGAATCCCACCAGCAGAGTCCCCGGATCATACGTCACACGTGCGGCCCCGGCGCCCTTCGGGCCGGGCAGCAGGAACAAGTTGAAAGGGGCCGTGTCCCGCCCCGCGGTCTCGCGGATGTCCACCACCGCGCCCGGACCCTCGGGCCCACGGCCCGGTCCGTTGCGCGCGACCCGCGTGTCGCCGAACGCGCCCTCGAAGTACATCACCGGTACCGGATCAAGCACTCCGCCACCCTGGCGGTACAACCCTGCGCGGTTATGGTTCACGATGCGAAACGGGTGGTACGTTCCCGATATCCCCGGCCCCTGCATCTCGAGCATCATGCAGCTTGAAGAAAGGTCACCGTCGGTCGGGGTGACCTCTGTGCAGACATCGCGCACGCCGACGCCTCCATAAGACTGAAAACGGGGGTTCTCGACCAGGTCTCCCTCTGTCCAGTCCACGTTGTTCGCTTCGAGCACGGGGGCTGCGGGCTCCGCTGTGTTCGCCACGATCTCGGCGCCGGGATAGAGGTGGAATCCCGAACCGATCAGCTCCGCCTCCGCGCCCAGTCTCGGCAGTTGATGGCCCTTCAGCGACCCTGCAATCTGGCTGCCGTAGATGAGGTTTACCCCGTCCACCGAGCCGAAGACGTAGTAGCTGGTGCGGAATCCGGTTGCCGCCAGGTTCGCGTCAAAGCTTAAGGTCTGTCCTGCAACTCCGCCCTGGAAGATCACTGCACCGGCCGGATTGGGGTTTCGCGCCAGTATGGTCAACGATTGCACGCCGTCCGCTGGAACGCCCACCGCACTCAGCACCGCCTGCTCGGGATAAGCAGGCCCTGCGATTGCGACGACGCCCTCGGCCTTGAATGGACGCCTCGTCCCCTCGATCTCACCGAGCCTGCAGTTGAAGGTCCTTGCAATCCCTACCCCCGCCTGGGCAGCCGCCGGGATCGCCGTCAGCGTCTCACACCAGGCCCTAGTCAGCGGCAGCTTCCCCCCGCCACCGTTTAGAGTGACGGCGGTCGTCGGAAGTTCGAACAGGTAGGTTGACCCAAATGCCTGTGACCTCCCGTTCAGCCTGCCCGCAATGGTCCCCTTCGAGATATCGACCAGCATGCACCCCGCACACGTGTAGCCGTGGTTCTGCCTGGCTCCTGCATCCCGTGCGAGCTTCAGCGCGGTCGCGCCCCGGCCTGCGCCAGCCGCAACCGTCCCGTGAAAGTAGCCGCTGATCTCACCCGACTCTACCGTCAGCCCGGTGACACCCTCGTCCGATTGCGCTGCTCGTCCCCCGCCGTACACATACAGGTAGAGCCCCGCCAGGTCGCCTGTGCCGTTCTTCAGGATGTTGGCGCCTTCATACTGATCGATCCCCGAGGTGCCGAAGATGATCTTTGGGGCCTCGATCAAGTGCGTCACCGTCCAGCCGCCTGCATTGCCGAAGTTGATCGAGGGCCCGTAGGTATTCAGCTCATGGAAGATCAGCGATCGATGCCCACCCCCGCCAGGCTGCACGGGCGCTGAAAACACCGGAAGCCGCCGCTCGCAATTAGCGGAAGCGCCACTCTTCGAGCAATTCTCATCTTCGCCGGGCGACTTCGCGGCGGCGGCGCTCTGCGCCTGCAGAGAGAGCGAAGAGAACACAAACAGAAGTCCAAACAGGCTGGCCAGCACAGAAGATCTCATGGGAGCTCCCTTGAGCAAAGAAACCTGCAACGGGCGCCCGAAGATCCTCGTTTGCAGCCCAAGCTGGCCTGCCAACGATTGTATGTTGAGCCCGCCGAGACCGCGGCACCGAAGCCCCCAGAACCGGCTGTGTATCCCGGATCAACAGGGGTAAAGCCGAAGTCGTTGCGAGCATGAAATAATTCCCCCATTGGCGGATCCTGCCTTGCCGCTGCCGATCCACGCCACACCCCGGAAGCTCACGTGAACATCGCCCTCTTCATCACCTGCTATAACGACACCC
>CAXTUS010000051.1:0-23499 GCA_964247475.1 uncultured Acidobacteriaceae bacterium
ACCGTAGACATCTCACGCGCGCAGCGCTCCCACCCCACGCGAGTGGCGCCCGTCCGGCGTTAGGACGCACTTGCCGTTGCATCTCAATCTCCTATGAAGACCAAGAAGCCGCTTGCGCCGGAACGGATCAAGGCGATCCTCGATGCCCTCGCGAAGACCTACCCCAACGTCGTCTGCGCGCTCCATCACACCAGCGCCTGGGAGCTTACCGTCGCCACCATCCTCTCGGCGCAGTGCACCGATGCACGCGTCAACCTGGTCACGCCGACCCTCTTCAAGACCTTTCCCACGCCCCAGGCGATGGCCGCGGCCTCGCTCCCCGAGCTCGAAGAGATCATCCGCACCACCGGCTTCTTTCACAACAAGGCAAAGTCCATCAGGGGAGCAGCCGAAGCGGTCGTCGCCAACTTCGGCGGCAAGGTGCCCGAGACCATGGAAGAGATCCTGACGCTGCCCGGAGTCGCACGTAAAACAGCCAACGTCGTGCTTGGAAGCTGGTACGAAGTCGCCGTCGGTGTGGTCGTCGATACGCACGTCCTTCGCCTGTCGCGACGGCTCGAGCTGACCAAGAACACCGCACCCGAAAAGGTCGAGCAGGACCTGATCAGGATCATCCCGCAGACCCGCTGGATCGCCTTCTCGCATGAACTCATCCACCACGGCCGGCAGGTCTGCATCGCACGTAACCCGAAGTGCGCCGACTGTACGCTCGAGACGCTCTGCAACTCACCCGATAAGACGTGGTCGTCTCACGGAAAGCAAGCAGCCGCGTCCTGACACCGGACAGGCAGGAGATGGCGAAGCCAGTCCATTCGCCTGAGCGTGCGAGCGCCTTCCATTCACCGGTTGCCGCCGTCCGCGATGAAAACGCAGCTCTCTCTTGCTGATCAAAGCACCTGCGATAAGCAGGTAACCAGCGAGGACAGCGTCGCTTGCTCAGCCTCGGCCGTCGGCGCCCAGCCAAGCTCCCGCATGGCCCCCGATGTTACCGGCCCGATCGAAGCCAGCACGATGCCAGCCGGCAGCGTCAGCTTCGCACGCTCCATGAGGTCGGCCAGGTTCCGCGCCGTCGAAGCGCTGGTAAACAGGATCGCATCGATTGGCTGACCTCGGAAGTGCGCGCCCAACGCCTCAATCGACCCCTCCGGAATCACGTTTCGGTAAGCTTCGGCGATCGCTACCCGCGCCCCGGCCGCGGCCAGCCCGTCCGGCAGCAGATCGCTCGCGACCGCGGCACGCACCAGCAGCACCGACGCCCCGTTTACCTTTGGCAACAAAGCCTCGAGCAGAGACTCAGCCACATAGCGCCCAGGCACCAGATCTGCCTCGCGCCCGAGCAGCTCCCGCACCGCCTTCGCGGTCGCAGGGCCAATGACCGCGATCTGTTCTGGATTGGGCTCGCTCTCGAGCAATCGCGCACGTTCGGCAAAGGCCTGGACTGCGTTGGCGGAGGTGAAGATGAGCCAGTCCACTCCCCCCGGCATGCGCAGCGCCTGATCAAGCGAGTCCCAGGACTCAGGTGGTGCCAGCTCAATCGTCGGAATCAGGATAGGCATCGCTCCCTCGACTCGCAGCAGATCGGCCAGGGCCGAGGCCTGTCCGCGTGCGCGCGTCACCAGGATTCTGCTGCCTCTGAGAGTTCCCACAGACGTAGTGTAACGGGCTGCTTTCACAACGCAGCCCCCTCAGGCCAGCGCAAGCCCCTCAGCAACCGACGTGAACTCGTTGCCGCCGAGAATCCTGCCCGGAAAGCGGCTTTCGAAGATGGAGCGGACGGCAGGAACGAAGCTCGTACCGCCTGTGAGGAAGACGCGGTCGATCTCGGCGGAGGCGACGCCTGATCGGGTCAGAAGCAGGTCCACAGTTCTCGCAATCTGTTCAAGTTCAGGACTGATCCAGTCTTCGAACTCCGCCCGGGTGACGGATGTACGCAGCTCGAGCGTCCCCGCATCCGGACCTGCAAAGACAAAGGGCGCCTGGGTGTCACGGGACAGGGCGTTCTTGGTCCGCTGCACTGCCTGGTGCAGCTGGTAGCCGAGGTCCTGGTCGATCAGCGCCCGCAGCGCTTCGATCTTGTCCGGCTCAAGCGCCCGCTTTTCGGCCGTCGTCAGCAGCTCGAGCACATTCCTCGTACGCAGGAAGGAAAGATAATGCCAGCGTTCAAGATTCGCATAGATCCACGCCGGCACGGCGGGCAGCGTCTTGTTCAGCCCGCGTGCGAGCGAGTTTGAACCAAGCGCGGGCGCAATCAGGTTGCGGATGATGCGCGCGTCGAAGGCGTCGCCTGCAAAGCCGAGCCCCGCGTTGCCGAGCACCCTGCGGGTCGAGCCGGGACCTACCGTGAGCAGCGAAAAGTCACTTGTCCCGCCGCCGAAGTCGCCGATCAGGATGGTCTCCGGGTGGTCGAGTGTGGATTCGTACGCATGCGCGGCGGCCAGCGGTTCGAGCTCGAAGTCGACCGATTTGAAGCCCGCCCGAAGAAAAGCTCCGCGCAGCCGCTCCACCGCGAATCGGTCGTCCTCTTCGGTCTCAGCTCCCACGAACCTGACCGGGCGTCCGACCGTGGCATGACGGATCTCGTTCCCGAACTGGGCTTCGGCACGCTGCCGGAGATCGAGCAGGATGCGTGAGATCAGGTCTTCGAGCGTGTAGTGGCGGCCGAAGACCTCGGTCCCGGTCAGCGACTTCAGCGGCAGGTAGGACTTCAGCGATTGGATCAGCCGGCCCGGATGGTCGCCCTCGCGATGAGCCAGCAGGTAGCGTTCGATGGCCTCCGGTCCGGAGCTCGAAAGGATGCCGCGCGGCGCCTTCTCAAGGTAGAGGATGGATCTCGAACTCGGAGAGTCGTTGGCGAAGCGGACCAGTTCAACGCCATTGCTGGTCGCGCGCGCGATCGAGCTGTTCGTGGTGCCGAAGTCGATGCCGACCCTGCCGACTGAAGATGCTGCCGCCATCAGGCTTCGAGCAACTCGAGCGCACCCTGTGCGATCAGCTTTTCAGCCGCGCGCTGCCCAAGCTCACACGCCGTCTCGCCAGCTGCCGAGGCAAGGGCCAGCTGGACGCTTTGCTCGCCGTCGGGCGAGAGCACCTGCGCGTGCAGCAGCCAGGCATTCTCCGCCGGCAGGCAGTGCGCACCCAGGGGGAGATCGCAGCCGCCGCCCATCGCCGCAAGGAAGGCGCGCTCGGCATCGGTGGCGAAGTGGGTCGGCGCATGATCAAGCGCGCGGATGGCTGCGAAGATCTCGGGGTCGCGCGCCGCATCGTCGGTGTCGAGCGCATGTGCAGGCGAACGGGTTTCGAGCGCGAGCGCGCCCTGGCCCGGGGCGGGCGTGACCTCATCGAAGTCAAAGCGCTGATGAACCGCTTCGGTTCGCTCCAGGCGATCGAGGCCGGCTGCGGCAAGCACCAGGGCGTCGCAATCTCCCGCTTCCAGCTTTCGGAGACGCGTGTCGATGTTGCCGCGGGTCTCAACAAACTGAAGATCCGGACGCAGGGCCAGCAGCTGGGCGCGCCGGCGTGGGCTGGTGGTCCCGATGCGGGCCGCGTGGGGCAGCGTATGCAGAGCCCAGAATGGTTCGCAGACGAAGGCATCGCGAGCATCGGCACGGGGCGGGATGGCGGCGAGCGAAAACCGCGGATCGAGCGTTGTCGGCAGGTCCTTCAATGAATGCACCGCCAGGTCGATGCGTCCGGCGGCGAGCGCCTCCTCGATCTCCTTGATGAAGATGCCTTTGCCGTCCATCCCCGCCGGAACGACGAAGCCGGGCTGCTGCATCCGGTCGCCCGTGGTGCGGATCACCTCAATCTCGACCGTATGGCCCTTTGTGCGGAGGTCGTCGGCGATGTGGTTGGCCTGCCAGAGCGCGAGCTGCGAGCCGCGGGAGCCGATACGAATTTTTGTCATGACGTTTATAGGATAACGGCTGCAGGAATCAGTGAGTCCTGATGGGCGCACTTCGGATCGTCATCGAAGAGCCAAACGTCTAAGGGGGAGGACTCTTCGATCGCTATTTCTTATAGAGGGTGCTGAGCCGGGCCAACTCGGCCGTGTTCCCCTCTTCTGCGGCCGCCCGGATCGCCACCATGGGGCCGTGCAGGAACTTAGCCGTCAGCGAACGCGTGAGCGTTTCGACCGCTGCTTGCTCCGTCGGGGACAGGTCGGCCAGCCTGGGCGCAATGCGCTCGAGCTCCGCCACGCGAAGATCCTCGGCATGGGCCTGCAGCGCCCGGATCACCGGCACCGCATCGAGCGATTGCAGCCGCTGCTGGTAGCGCAGGACCTCCGCCGTGACGATCTGTTCGGCAGCCGCGGCCTCGCGATGGCGATCGGCCTGGTTGGCCTGCGCCACCTGCTGCAGGTCGTCGATGTCGTAGACGAAGCAGCCTTCGACCTTGTTCATACCCGGGTCTACATCCCGCGGAACGGCAATATCGATGAAAAACATCGGGCGCCCCTTGCGCCGCTGGATAAAAGCCTGCCCATTGGCGCGGCCGAAGAGCTGCGCGGCGGAGCCGGTCGACGTGATGACGATATCGGCGCGGTGGGCCTGGGCATAGAGGTCTTCGAAGGCGATCACCTCCGTCGAGGTCCCGGGCGCCTGCAGGCTGGCGGCGATGCGCTCGGCGCGCGCCAGGGTCCGGTTTGCGATCAACAGGTTGGTGGCACCCTGCTGGATCAGGTGCCGCAGCGCGAGCTCGGACATCTTGCCGGCGCCCACCAGGAGCACCTGCTTGCCGGCGAGCGAGCCGAAGATCTTTCTCGCAAGATCAACTGCGACCGAAGCGATCGAGACTGAGGACGAACCGATCTGGGTCTCGGAGCGAACTTTTTTGGCGGTTGAAAACGCGCTTTGCAAAAGCTTATCCATCGACGTCGAGACGGCGCCGACCTCTTTGGCGATGGCGTACGCCTCCTTCACCTGGCCGAGGATCTGCGGCTCGCCCACGATCATCGAGTCAAGCGAAGAGGCAACCCGGAACAGGTGACGCACAGCCTCGCGTTCACGGAACTCGTAGAGGTGCGGACGGATGGCAGCAGCTGGCACGGCGAAGTACTCGTTCAGGAAGCGCAGCAGGTCGGCGTGGGCGTCGGTTCCGGGGCTGGCTCCCTTCTCCTGTACCGTCAGCAGCTCGACGCGATTGCAGGTGGAAAGAATCAGGCCTTCCTGCACCCCGGGCGCGGCAATCAGCGAGCGCGTGGCATCAGCCAGGCGGCCAGCCGGAATGGCGAGCCGCTCCCGGACCTCGACCGGCGCCGTGTGGTGGTTGATGCCAAGTAGAACCAGCTCGCTCATGGGGTCGGGAACCTGTGGACCGCGGAAAGGGAGTTCGAAGCCCACACGCAGAGAATGACAAGGAAGACAAAGCTCGAAAGATAGACGGCCCGGCGCCCGCGCAGGCCGGAGTGGCGCCGGATGAAGATCATCAGCGTGTAGGCGAGCCACATGGCAAAGGCGAGCAGGATCTTCGGGTCGCGGAAGTAGATGGAGCCGACCGTGAGTTCAGCCAGAAAGGAGCCGATCAGCAGGCCGGCTGTCATGCAGGGCAAGCCAAACAGAAGCGACTTGAGCGCGATCGCGTCGATCGTGTCGAGCGGCGGCAGCTTGATCCTGGCCAGCTTCACCCCGGGGCCAGCAAGCGACTTGTCTTTGAGCCGGCGCTCCTGAACAAGGTACAGAAAGCTTGCAATCAGCGAGACGAAGAGCGCAGCGTACGCGGCAAGCAGCAGGGCGATATGCAGAAAAAGCCAGCCGGAGTGCAGTCCGGGGATGCTTGCAGCCTCAAGGCCCGGCCGGAAGGCTGGCAGGAGCCCGAGCAGGAAGGCGAGCGGCAGCAGGAAGATACCGAGCGCGATCGTCCTGTACCGCGCATACACAGCCAGAAAGGCGAGCGCAAGCAGCAGGCCGAGCGTCGATTCGGTCTCATGCGTGTCGACCGGCAGCGAGTGATGAGCGGCGATCAGCATCTCTGCAAGCGAAACAAACTGAAAGAGCACGGCGGCAACGGTAGCCGGGATGGCCAGATGGCGCCAGCGCGGACGGTCGTAGAGCGCCGCCGGCAACACCGCGAGGGCGGCGACGCCGTAGAGAAAGACCGCGACCCTGAGCCAGAGCAGAGACATGGAGAGAAAGTGTGCGCCCGCCGTTCAGGCACATCTTCCAGTATATCGATTGAGCGGCGGGCAGGGCGAGACGAGGGGAGCTCTCTTTTTGAGCACGTCAGGCTTTGTTCAGGAACCCCCTCAGCTGTTCTTCGCAGTAGTCGGTTGAAACAAAGAAGGGCTTGTCGAGGATCGTGACCCGCAGCAGCCCGCCGGCATACTGATAACCCGCGGTTACACCCATCTTGGTGATCTTGCCCTCGTTGCCCGTCAGCGGCATACCCTGCTGCTCGGCCTTGGCGGCGAGCGACGCGAACTCAGTCTCGGTGAGCGGGATCTCGATCATGAACCCTAGTCTAACGCGGCGAAGTGCAACGACGTCTTCATCGGGGTCGGTGACTGCCTGCTGGCGCCGGTCCGGTGGGAGGACGCACTTCTTCCCCGTGCGATATTCTGGGTCTCTGCCCATGGCCACACTGACCGACAAGGATGCCGCCCAGCTGACTCCCGCCATGCGGCAGTACTTCGCGGCCAAGGAACAGCATCCGGACTGCCTGATGTTCTGCCGTATCGGGGACTTCTACGAGCTGTTCTACGAGGACGCCATCCTGGTCGCGCGTGAGCTGCAGATCACGCTCACGGCGCGCGATCGAGAAAAGAAGCAGCCGATGTGCGGCGTGCCGTACCACGCGGCCGAGATGTATATCCAGAGGCTGCTGAAGAAGGGCTACCGGGTCGCACTGTGCGAACAGATGGAAGACCCCAAGACCGCAAAAGGCGTGGTCCGCCGCGAGGTCACGCGCGTTTTGACGCCGGGCACGTCGATCGATCCCGGCCTCGCCCCGGGCGAGAGCTGCTGGCTGGCGTCAGTGGTGGTGAGTGGGGGTACGGTCGGGGTCGGCCTGGTTGATCTCTCGACCGGAGACTTCCGGGCCACGGAGTTTCGCGGCGCCGGGGCCTGGGCGCAGGCGGTCGATGAGCTGAGCCGCATCAAGCCGGCGGAGCTCATCTACGCCAACGGCGGCCTGCTGGGTGTCGCGCGGACCAAGAAGCTGCTCGAAGACCCGCAAGGCGGGATCCAGAACGAAGCGGAAGACGAGAGCGGCCTGGACGTAATCCGGACCAAGACCGCGGTCGAAGACTGGGTCATGACGGCCGAACACGCTCTGCCACTCTTACGCCGGCAGTTCCAGGTGCTGGCGCTCGACGGGCTGGGACTGGCGGGGCATGAAGTGGCCGCGATCGCTGCCGGAGGCCTCGTCCACTACCTGCGCCAGACCAAGCAGGGTGCGCTTGAGCACCTGGAGGCTGTCCGTTTCTACGAGCGGTCGGGCTGCCTTGAGCTCGATGCGGTGTCCGTACGGAACCTCGAGCTGACCGATCCGCTGTTCTCGGGCGAGACCGCGCAGACGACGCTGCTTTACACCATGGATGCGTGCTGCACGCCGATGGGCAAACGGCTGTTGCGTGCGACGTTGCTCCGTCCGGCTTCGTGCCTGGCAGAGATCACGGCGCGGCACGACGCGGTAGCTGAGGCGGCGGCTGACCTGCGCCGGCGCGAAGGTGTGCGCCGCGCGATGGATGGGGTGCTTGATCTGGAGCGGCTGCTGGGCCGGGTCGCACTCGATTCGGCAGGTCCCCGCGAGGTGCTTGCCCTGGCCGCGACCCTTGGTTGCCTGCCCGGGCTCGGTGAGGCCGTGCGGCGTTTCGACGCGGCGCGCTGGAGCGATCTCGGCGCAAGGCTCGATCCTCTGAGCGACATCTGTGAGCTTGTGACCGAGACCCTGGTCGAGGAGCCGCCGGTGACCTTCGCCGATGGAGGCGTCATCCGCGAAGGGATCCATGCAGAGCTCGACGAGCTGCGTGAGCTGAGCCGGTCCGGTCGGCAGGCGCTGGTCGAGATTGAGGAGCGGGAGCGCGCGCGAACTGGTATCACGTCGTTAAAGGTGCGCTTCAACTCGGTCTTTGGCTACTACCTCGAGGTGACCAAGGCGAACGCCCGGGCAGTGCCCGCGGATTACGAGCGCAAGCAAACGCTGGTGAACGCTGAACGGTTTACAACACCGGAGCTGAAGGAGCATGAGGCGAAGATTCTGACCGCGCAGGAGCGCTCGCTCGAGATCGAGCGCCGGTTGTTTGCCGAGCTTCGAACCCAGCTGCTGGCCGCCGCCGTCCGTATCCGTGACACGGCGCGCTGCGTCGCCGAGATCGATCTGCTCATCGCCTTCGCTCACCTCGCCGCGCTTCGCGGATGGACCAGGCCGGCGGTCGATGAGAGTGGAAGGCTCGAGTTTGTCGGCGCCCGCCACCCGGTCGTGGAACGCAGGATGGAGGAGTCGGGGGCGGGCAGGTTTGTGCCGAATAACCTCTACCTCGACACGAGCGACGGTCCTTCGCTGCTGCTGATGACCGGGCCGAACATGGGCGGCAAAAGTACGTATCTCCGTATGGCGGCGCTGCTGGTGGTGATGGCACAGAGCGGCAGCTTCGTTCCCGCAGAGCGCATGCGGCTGGGGCTTGTGGACCGCATCTACACGCGCATCGGCGCAAGTGACAACGTGGCGCGTGGCCGCTCGACGTTCATGGTCGAGATGACGGAGACGGCGGCGATTCTGAATACAGCGACCGCGAAGTCGCTGGTGCTGCTCGACGAGATGGGACGCGGTACGGCCACCTACGACGGGCTCAGCCTGGCCTGGGCGACGGTCGAACACCTGCACGAGAGCATTGGCGCAAGGTCGCTCTTCGCTACGCACTACCACGAGCTGACGATGCTTGCCGAGCGGCTGCCGAAGTTGAAAAACGTGCGGGTCACGGTGAAGGAGAACTCCGGCGGCATCGTCTTTCTGCACACGGTCGAGGCCGGTGCGGCAAGCAAGAGCTACGGGATCGAGGTGGCGCGGCTCGCCGGCCTTCCGCAGAGTGTCATCGGGCGTGCGCGCGAGGTGCTGAAGCTGCATGAAAAAGCGGAGACGCAGCAGGTACGCGAGGCTGTTCGAAGAGATGCCGAGAAGATGCAGATGACCATGTTTACACCCCTGTCGCAACGCATCGTCGATCGGCTTGAGGCAGCGGAGGTGGACTCGCTGACCCCGCTCGAGGCCTTGAACCTGCTGGCCGAGTTGAAGCGCGAGCTCAGAGCCTAGGATGGCTTCTTCACCGTTGAAGCGGGGGATGATGGAGGCACGAGCCCAGAAGACGATGGTGGTGGCGGGCGTCATGAGCGGCACCTCTGCCGATGGCGTCGACGTCGCGCTGGCCCGGATCGCGCCCGGCCCGAACCTCCCTAAGGTGAAGCTGCTGGGACATCGCGGCTTTGCTTATCCTGCCCGTCTGCGCCGTCAGGTACTGGGTGTGATGGAGGGTGAGGCCATGCCGGCCGCGGAGTTCAGCCGGCTGAACTGGTCGCTGGGTTCGTTCTATGCAGACTGCATCGCCCTTACCATGGGCGCACTCGGCAGCAGGATCTCGCTCGTCGGACTGCACGGCCAGACCGTCTTCCACGAAGCCGGTACGGCGACCTGGCAGATGGGGGAGGCGGCGATTGTGCGGGAGCGGCTTGGGGTGCCCGTCGTCAGTGACTTCCGCCCTGCCGACCTGGCTGCCGGCGGCCAGGGTGCGCCCCTTGTCCCCATGCTTGATCTCTGCCTGTTTCAGTCGTCCACCCGCAACCGCGTCCTGCTGAACCTTGGCGGCATCGCGAATGTCACCGTGATCCCGGCAGGCGCGGGGCTCGACAGCCTGCTTGCGTTTGATACCGGTCCGGCGAACATGGTCATCGACCGCCTGATGCAGCTCGGCTTTCACAAGCAGTTTGACCCGGGCGGCAAGACCGCTGCGAAGGGGAAGGTTCTATCCGGCGTTCTCGCTGAGATGTTGCGGGATGCCTTCTTCTCAGCCGCTCCGCCCAAGTCCTGTGGGCGGGAGCAGTTTGGCGCAGCCTTCGCGGAGCGCCTCAAAGCGCGCTCGGAGGCGGCGGGCGGCGGGGACGCGGATGCCGTCGCAACTGCCACAGAGTTGACTGCGGCAAGCGTGCTTGATGCGTATGGACGCTTCTGCTGGGCTCACATGGGGCAGCGCGCACCGCTCGCACGTTCGACCGAGGTGATCGCGGCTGGCGGCGGAGTGAAGAACAAGACCTTGATGACGCGTCTTGATCAGGGCTTCGCCGCGCTTGGAGTGAAGTTGAAGATCATCGATGAGTTCGGCGTTGATCCGCAGGCGAAAGAGGCTCTGGCGTTCGCGCTGCTGGCGTGGCTCAGCTTCCACGGGCTGGCGGGCAATGTACCCTCGGCTACCGGTGCAAGCGGTCCCAGGGTGCTTGGGAAGGTGACTTGCTGACTTCAGCCGAGGCTAAGAAAATCCCTTCCACCCCGCCATGGTTACGCCGGGCAACGCTGGTTCTGGCGTTTGCGTGCAGCATCCTGGTCGGGTGTCAGGGTGGCGCGAGAGAGGACCAGCGGACAGTTGTGGTCGCAATCGAAAACTCCCCAAACAGCCTCGACCCCCGGGTCGGCACGGACGCGATGGCGGAGCGGATCGGCGGCCTGATCTTCGACGCGCTGGTGCGAAAAGACGAACACTTCGAGATGCAGCCCTGGCTTGCGACAAGCTGGGAGCAGCCGGACCCGCTGACCTGGATCTTCCATCTTCGGGATAACGTGCGATTCCATGATGGACGCGCGCTTGCCGCCAATGACGTGGCCTGGACGATCAACTCACTCATCGACGGGTCTCTGCTCACCTCGAAGTCCGGAGCCTTCGCCCATGTAGCTCACGCTGATCCGACCGACCGGCTGACGGTCACAATTCACATGAAAAGCCCCGACGCCTCCCTGCTCTTCAACCTGAGCGATGGGCTCTTCGGCGTGGTGCCGGCTGGATCGGGTAAAGACTTCGCCAGGCTGCCCGTGGGGTCAGGCCCCTTCCGCTTCATCTACGCCACGCAGGACAGAGACGTCGTACTTCTACGGAATCCAGGCTACTGGGCGGGAGCTCCAAGGCTCGAGCGCCTGCGCTTTGCGGTCGTACCCGATGCGGTCACGGTTGCGCTCGAACTTGAAAAGGGATCGGTGGACGTCGCCAGCAACGAACTGACGCTCGACATGGTGCATGCGCTTGAAGGGCGTCCAGGTCTGAAGACGGAGACGAACGAAGGCTCGCCGGTGATGTACCTGAACTTCAACGTGGCTCGCGGACCGCTGAACAACGTCAGGGTGCGCCAGGCGGTAGCCTGCGCCATCAACCGGCAGCCGATCCTCGATGCAATCTGGCGTGGCAAGGCAAAGCTCGCCGACACGCTCCTTCCACGAAGCCATTGGGCCCAGGCGCCGGCTGATTCGCTCGCGCAGTACCCGCATGACCTCGCACGCGCCCGGGAGCTCCTCGATGCCGCGGGCTACCCGGCCGGGAAGGATGGCGTTCGCCTGCGACTCGAGATGAAGACCTCTACCGATGAAACAACCCGCCTGCTTGCACAGATCCTCCAGGCGCAGCTCGCCGAGGCCGGGATTCAGCTCACGTTGCGGTCCAGCGAGTTCGGGACGTTTTTCTCTGATGTATCTGCAGGTCGTTTCGAGATGTACGCGCTGCGCTGGATCGGGTCGAACGAAGACCCGGACATCTTCCGCTATGCCTACGGCTCGGACCGGGTTCCGCCCCGGGGCGGCAACCGGGGGCACTACGCCAACGCACGCGTGGACGCGCTCTTGAACGCTGCAGCTTCTTCCACGGATGAAACGACCAGGCGACGGTCTTATGTCGAGGTGGAGCAACTGCTGAGCCGGGAGTTGCCAGGTGTGCCGCTCTGGTACCCCAACAACGAAGTGGTGCATACCACGCGCCTGGTGCACGTGGTCCCCCGGGAAGATGGCAGCTACGGCTTCCTGCGGGACGCTTGGCTGCAGCCCCCGAACGAACATCAATCTCGGTAAAAAGAAGATTCGAGGCACATAAACTCTGAGGGGCTCAGGTACACAGATGACGCTTCGGAATACCCGCGGCAGACACGATCTTCAGCGCCTGAGCTCATGATCAAAGCAGCAGAGAGAGTGGTTGCCCCCCAGGGATTCGAACCCCGATTGAACGATTCAGAGTCGTCGGTCCTACCATTGAACGAGGGGGCAACACGGTTGCAAGGCGCCGCACAGGAAGCTAACTCACCTGTCTGCTGACTGCCTTGAAAACAAGTGTACGGAAATGAGCGGCAAGGGTCAAACCGTCGCCGCGACAAGGCAGAAGGGAGCGTACGACCATCCTTGTCGCACAAGAAATCCTATGCGAACGCACGCCCGGTCACCTGCCGCCGATACCGTCCCAGGGTGCGCCTTCTTTACTCCACCGGCAACTTCGCGCGATAGCCATCGCGTGCAATAACCGAATACTTCAACGGCTTCTGCTTCTCATCCTGCATCTTCAGGGGCTTGCCCTCGTTGTCAACCAGAAGCACTTGCACATGGCGGTAGGTGCCGTCGTTCTTCGCGTTGCTGGGCCGGTACGTCACCACATACTGGTTGCGGATCGAGGAGTTGATCTGGTTGAAGATGTCCGGCAGCGCTCCCTGGAAGAGCGGGTCGAAGTAGAGGCCGCCCGTCATGGTAGCGAACGTCTTCAACTGGTTCTGCGCCTGCAGCACGTCCAGGTTGCGCATGCCTCCGCCACCCCGCGCGTCACGCATCTCGTTGACCAGTGCGCCCGTTCCGATCGAAAAGATCGTGACGTTCGGCGTTGCCTTGATCTTCGCCAGCATCTTGTCGAGCGTCAGCTTTGAAAACGTGTCCCGCCCCGAACCGATCAGGATGATGTACTTGCGACCATCGATGCGGCTGGTGCGGTCAAGCGTCTCGTAGAGCGCATCGAAGAGGTTCGTGTCCGAAAAGCCCGGAATCGTCAACGTGCGTAGAGAATCGGCAACCTGGTCCTTGTTGTTCGTGAAGTCCGTCAGGATATGCGTGCGCAGATCGTAGGTCACCACCGCGACGTAGTCGTCCGGTCGCAGCGAGCGGAAGAAGGTCACGGATGCATTCTGCATATCGCGGATGTAGTAGTAGTTGTTGGCCGCAAACTCAAGCAGCATAACGGCCGTGATCGGCGTCTGGGTCAGGCGAACGGCGTCCACCTTCTGCTCAACTCCGTCCTCGAGCACCAGGAAGTTGTTCGGCTTCAGCCCCGGAACGAACTGGTGCGTCTTGTCGAGGATCACGTTCACATTCACGTTCACTAGCGGAACATCGACCCGCAATGAGAACGTCTGATGATCCGGGTTCTTCACCTTCGGCTGCTCGGGTGCGGGCGGCGGTGGTGGCTCGGGCGCATCCTTCTTTTTCTTGAGGATGATCGCTCCGTTGTCGACTGCGGGGCCGGCGTCTGAACTCGAAGGATCGGCCGTCGCAGGGGGAGGAGGAGGCGTCGAGGTCTGGGCGCGCGCCGTCGCAAGCAGCAGCAGCGGCAGCAGCGCGTGAGCGAGCAGAGATCGGGCAAAGATCCTGGAACATGGCATCATGGGCAACTTTACTCTGAAATCTTTGACGCTTCGAGTCGGTAAAAAGCTCAACGGTGTAGAAGCGGCAGCAACCGCATCCTGATCGCGGACAGCGACCACTTCGAGGTCCGGAGACGCTTGCGCGCGCCGGCTGTTGCCGCAGCACGTCAGCTTTCGACCCGCGCCAGTGGCCCCACTCCAGAAAATGCGCCCGTCCGGCATCCCGGCGCTTGCTGTTGCTCTTCCCCCTGCCCGGCTAAACTAGCCACACGATGCGCTTTGAACTCTTCATCGCCTTGCGCTACCTGAAGGCCAAGCGGCGCCAGGCGGTGATCGGCGTGGTCACCCTCATCTCGGTGGTCGGCGTCGCGGCAGGCGTCGCCTCACTCATCATCGCGCTTGCGATCACCAACGGCATGAAGCGAGACCTTGAGGCGAGGCTGCTCGGATCGACGGCACATGTTGACCTGATGAAGGTTGCGGGTGACGGCATGAAGGACTGGCGTCCCCTGTTGACGCGTCTGCGTGCCCTCCCGCATGTAACCGCGGCTGCCCCTGGGCTGTATGAACAGGTGCTCATCTCCCGCGGCGCGCGCAGCGGCGGCGGGCTGATCAAAGGCGTCATCCCCGCCGAAGAAGAGACCGTCAGCGACCTGCTGCAGTCGGTCAAGGTTGGATCGAGCCGGGCGCTTGAGCCCACCTCCGCAGATGACCTCGGGAGCATCCCGCCGATCGTGATCGGCAAGGACCTGGCCGAGACGGTCGGAGCAAGCGTCGGCGATTCGGTCACGGTTACCAGCCCGCAGGGCGACCTGTCGCCGATCGGCGTGGTCCCTCGCTTCCGCAAGTTCCAGGTGGTCGGCATCTTCAACTCGGGCTTCTATCAGTACGACTCGAGCTACGCGTTCATGCGGCTGAGCGACGCCCAGAAGCTGTTCTCAGAGCCCGATCTGATCTCGATCATCAGCTTCAAAGTGGACAACCTCTACCAGGCCAACCGGATCGGCAAAGAGATCGAAGAGGCCGCGGGGGCGGGCTTTCAGGCAACAAACTGGATGGAGCAGAATCGTGAGCTCTTTCGCGCGCTCAAGCTCGAGCAGATTGCGACCTTCATTGTGCTCGCGCTGATCGTCTGCGTTGCCGCGCTGAACATCCTGATCGCGCTGACCATGATGGTGATGGAAAAGACCAAGGACATCGCGGTGATGATGGGCTTTGGCGTGACCGCGGCACAGATCCGGCGCGTGTTCCTGCTGCAGGGTCTGATGATCTCAGCTGCCGGCACGCTGGTCGGACTGGCCGTCGGTTACGCGGTCGCCTGGGCTGGCGGCCACTACAAGTTCGTGCCGCTCGACGCTTCCGTGTATTCGCTGTCCTACCTGCCGTTTGCACCGCGGCCGGTCGATGCTGCTATCGTCGGGACCCTTTCGCTCGCAGTCAGCGCGCTGGCAACGCTTTACCCGAGCGCAAGCGCGGCAAAGGTGCTGCCCGCCGAAGCCTTGCGCTACGAATGATGTCCGGCAACAGCGACCACGCCCTCATCGCAAACGACGACCACTTCGCGGGATGGGGCCCGTTCGGCGTCAGCACGCGATTGCTGTTGCCTGTTATTTCGCCAAAGCCGAAGCATCGAATGAGCAGGAGATTTGGATGGCAGTGCGACTGAAGTACGGGCAGCTGGCTCCTGCGGGACTCAGGAAGATGCAGGAGCTGGAACACTACCTGAATGCCGACACCGGGCTCGACCAGGCCCTGCTCTCGCTCATCCGCCTGCAGGCCTCGCTGATGAATGGCTGCGAGTTCTGCATCCGCCACCATCAGGCTGAGCTGAACAAGCTGGGTGCGCCCGAAGCCAAGATCGCAGATGTGCTCGCATGGCACGATTCCACCGCATACACCGCACGCGAACGTGCCGCGCTGGGCTGGGCCGATGCCCTGACCAACATCCAGGAAGGCCACGCACCCAACGCCGTCTATGAAGCCGTCCGTGCAGAGTTCTCCGAGCTGGACACGGTCAACCTGACCCTCGCCATCACAACGATCAACGCATGGAACCGGCTTTCGATCGCGCTGGGATCGCACAGCAGCCGCGTATAGCGTGGAAAAGTAGTCCATTATCCGCGCTTCATGCCTCCTAAGTTGTAGAACTGCGCTGCTTTGTGGCGAAGCATTCCCGCGTCTGACTGGATATGCTTGTGGCTAAGCCGAGGGTGTTTCCGGGGTTTTCTTCATGTGCGTCCTCCGACGCGCCTCCTTCAGGTCAAGCGAGCCGAGACCAACCTGATGCAGATTAGTTCCAGCCTTCTGGCCAGTATCCCCGACACGGTCGCCATGCCAGTCATGGTGGGATTTCTGCTGTCGCTGCGCAGCCGCCACCCCAAGCTCGACACGCGAAGCTGGCTGGTGGCGCTGACGTTTCTGTTCCTGTCCCAGGTCACGTGGGTGATCCACGGCTCGGCACAGATACAAACGACCCTCATCCTGAATGGAGAGCTGCTGGCGGGTCTCGCCTTCGCGTCCTACCGGGGCAACGCCCGCTCCTACCGTGACTTTGACCTTCCTTACCTGCTGCTGAATGCGCTCGCCCTCGTTTCGCTTGAAAGCCTCTACGGGATGGGCGTCCGATCCACCACGCCCTACCTTCTCACCATCGCAGCCGGGCTGCTGGTCCTCGGCCTCAGCACGGCCTGGCGCCGGCAGGATGTAAACCGCGCCGCCTGGGGAGCGCTCGCGTTGCTGCTCGCCGTGATGCCGCTCTCGATCGGGCACGTTGAGATCGTTGCGTACTCCCTGCTGGCTGTCACCTACGCCTACGCAGGCTGGAACTTCAGGCAGCGGCTGCCGGAGAAGAGCGTCGGCAAGATCGCTATCCTGGCCAGCATGACGCTCCTGTCGCTCTGCTATCTCACCCACCCCTGGGTGATGCGACACGTGGAGTTCTTTGCCCTTTCTGACCAGCTGTGGAGGATGCAGAAGTTCTTCGTATCGGTCGGCATGCTGCTGGTGCTGGTCGAAAACCAGTCCGCCCGCAACCAGTACCTGGCCCTGCACGATCAGCTGACCGGCATCCCCAACCGTCGTATGCTCGATGGTTCGCTGAAGGGTGAGATCGAGTGGGCACAGAGATCCAACGGCCGCCTGACCCTGATCATGATCGACCTGAACGGCTTCAAGCAGGTGAACGACACCTACGGACACCTCGCCGGCGACCACGTGCTGGTTGAAACGGCGAAACGCCTGCGTTCGCACCTGCGGGCGACCGAGCTGCTGGCCCGCATGGGAGGGGACGAGTTTGTCGTCGTCACCCGCTCGTCGGTCACCGATGAACAGATCAAGCAGCTGGAGGCGTCGATCAAGAAGTGGATCCGCGAACCAATCGACTGGGAAGGCAAGCGGCTATGGATTGACGGCAGCCTGGGTGCGGCGCGCTTCCCCGAGGATGTCGCGCGATGGTCGGATGATGTGTCCCAGGATCCTGCCGAGAAGCTGGCCGGCGCCATGCTCCGCATCGCCGACATGCGGATGTACAAGCAGAAGCCTTCCTCGCAGGCCGGCCTGGCGGAGCTCGAAACCCTCTTCCCGACCCATACCCTGCTGCAGTAGCAAACGTGCTCGGGCACGCTCGAAGAAGAATTTGAAGAACCTTGGGTAAGCTTGTAGTTATGGCAGAGCCGGCGATTCGCGTAGGAGGATTGCGAAAGGCGTATCCCCGGGTCAGCGCGCGCGATGCGGGCGAACTCGAGCTCTTCCGCGGCCTGAACTTCGAATTGGCTGCAGGCGAACTGGTGGCGATCGTCGGTCAGAGCGGCGCCGGCAAAAGCTCGCTCCTGCACCTGCTTGCCGCGCTCGACCGGCCGAGCGCAGGCGAGGTTTGGGTGGGAACGCACCGGCTCGCTGCCTTGAAGGAGAGCGAGGCTGCGGCTTTTCGTAACAGGCACATCGGATATGTGTGGCAGTTCCATTACCTGATGCCGGAGTTCACCGCGCTTGAAAATGTCGCGATGCCCCTTTTGGCACGCGGCGAGCGTTCGGCACCCGCGCTCACCCGGGCCCGGAGGTGGCTTGAAGAGGTTGGATTGGGCGACCGCCAGGATCACAGATCTGGCGAACTGAGTGGTGGAGAGCAGCAGCGCGTGAGCCTCGCGCGCGCCCTCGTGACCGAGCCGAAGGTGCTGCTGGCGGATGAACCGACCGGCGACCTCGACGCCACGACGGCGGAAGCAGTCTTTCAGCTGATCCAGACCCTGCACCGCAGGCATGCGCTCACCAGCGTCCTCGTGACCCACAGCCTCGAGTTCGCCGCGCGCTGCGACCGCGTGCTCACCTTGAAGGAAGGGGTGCTCGCGTAACCGCGCGCCGTTCGGAACCAGACTTGGGATCATCAAAAAACCTCAGCTCGGGCCCGCCCTGGGACAAAGCGTCCCGGAACAGGACCGACGATCCTTGCACCACTTTTGCACAGTGGGCGTCTAAAGATAAAGGCTGTTAGTGTAGGCATAACTTTTGCCGCAGTTTCGTCTGCATGGGGTGGGCGAATACACTGGAAGGACCGATGTCTGGTCTGTGGTCTGAAGGGGGAACATGTTCGAGCGCTATACGGAGAAGGCGAGACGCGTGATCTTTTTCGCACGCTATGAGGCCAGTCAGTTCGGGTCGCCTTACATCGAGACGGAGCATCTGCTGCTCGGTCTGCTGCGTGAGGACAAGGCGCTGACCAACCGCTTCCTGCGGTCGCATGCGTCGGTGGAATCGATCCGCAAACAGATAGAAGGACACACCACGATTCGTGAAAAGGTCTCGACTTCGGTCGACCTGCCCCTGTCGAACGAGTGCAAGCGGGTGCTTGCCTACGCGGCAGAGGAGGCGGAACGCCTTTCGCACAAGCACATCGGCACAGAACACCTGCTGCTAGGCCTCCTGCGTGAAGAGAAGTGTTTCGCCGCGGAGATCCTGCAGGAGCGTGGTCTGCGCCTGCCAGCCATTCGCGAGGAGCTGCAGCGCACCACCCAGGAGAAGCCTGCAGCCACCGCCAAGCAGGGCCGCAATGAGCAGTCGATGCTGGCTGAGTTCAGCCGCGACCTGACCCAGTCCGCCATGGATCAGCAGCTTGATCCGCTGGTCGGCCGTGACACCGAGGTCGACCGCGTCATCCAGATTCTCTGCCGCCGGACGAAGAACAATCCGGTCCTGATCGGGGAGCCGGGGGTCGGCAAGACCGCGTTCGTTGACGGCCTGGCTCAGAAGATCGCGGACGGCGAGGTCCCCAGCTTCCTCGCAGACAAGCGCGTCCTGGCCCTCGACCTCAGCCTGATTGTGGCCGGAACAAAATATCGCGGACAATTTGAAGAGCGCCTCAAGACCATCATGAAGGAGTTGATGGAGAACCAGAACTCCATCGTCTTCATCGACGAGCTGCACACGCTCGTCGGAGCGGGTTCTGCTGAAGGCTCGCTCGACGCAGCCAACATCCTCAAGCCCGCTCTCTCGCGGGGCGAGATCCAGTGCATCGGCGCCACCACCCCGGCCGAGTACAGGAAGTCGATCGAAAAGGATCGCTCGCTCGAGCGGCGCTTCCAGGCGGTCAAAGTGCCGCCGCCGAACGAGGAAGACGCGGTCAAAATCATCATGGGGATCAAGGAGAAGTACGAGAAGTTCCACGCCGTCAGCTACACCGACGACGCGATTCAGTTCTCGGTCTCGCACTCCAGCCGCTACATTCCTGACCGCTTCCTCCCTGACAAGGCGATCGACCTGATCGACGAGGCGGGCGCCCGTGTGAAGTTGCGTCAGACCTCGCTTCCCGAAGAGCTGACCGAGGTACAGAAGCGGATCAAGTTCATCGTTCATCGCATGGAAAATGCCATCGCGAACCACGAGTTCGAGAAGGCCCGCTTCTATTCGGACGAAGAGCGCAAGGAGCGTGAGAATCTTCGCTCCCTCCGCGATAAATACCACCTCGACGACTCCTCGGCAGGCATCGTCACGCGTGAGGACATCGAAGATGTTGTCAGCCGTTGGACCGGCGTGCCGATGACCTCGCTCAAGGAAGAAGAGATGGAGCGCCTGCTTCGCGTCGAGGACGAGTTGCACAAGCGCGTGATCTCGCAGGACAAGGCGATCTCGGCCCTTTCCCGCGCCATCCGGCGTTCGCGTGCCGGACTCAAGAATCCCGCGCGGCCGATCGGCAGCTTCCTGTTCCTCGGCCCGACCGGCGTCGGCAAGACCGAAACGGCGCGCACCCTCGCCCAGTTCCTGTTTGGATCTGAGAAGTCGCTCATCCGCTTCGACATGTCGGAGTTCATGGAAAAGCACTCCGTCTCGAAGCTGATTGGCTCGCCTCCGGGTTATGTCGGGTACGAAGAGGGCGGCCAGCTTACCGAGCGCGTCAAGCGGAATCCCTACTCGGTCGTCCTGCTCGATGAGATCGAGAAGGCTCATCCGGACGTCTACAACCTGCTGTTGCAGGTCTTCGAAGACGGCCAGCTGACCGACGGTCTGGGCAATACCGTTGATTTCAAGAACACGATCATCGTCATGACCTCGAACATCGGTGCCAAGCACCTGCAGAAGCAGCAGGGTCTCGGCTTTCAGTCGTCGGACGAGAACATGGCGCTCGACAAGATGGAAGAGCTGGTGAAGGGTGAGGTAAAGCGTACCTTCAATCCGGAGTTCCTGAACCGGCTGGACGAGATCATCATCTTTACCTCTCTCATCGAGAGCGACCTGATGCAGATCCTTGAGCTCCTGGTGCAGCAGCTGAATACCAACCTGGTGCATAAGGCGATCACCATCTCGGTCAACGACGATGCGAAGAAGTACATTCTGCAGAAGACGGCGAGCGACCGTACCTATGGTGCACGTCCCCTGCGCAGGGCGCTGCAGCGCTTCGTCGAGGATCCGCTCTCAGAAGCTCTTATCGCCGGCGGCATCAAGGAGCGTCCGGCGTTCCTCGAGGTGTACCTCGACAACAACCAGCTCTTCTATCGGCCGATCCTCGCGGATACCGAAGAGAAGGCTGCAGGGCTGGCGCTCTCAACCGTCTAAAGTTCGGCCAACCAAGCAAACGGGGTGGAGAGTTCAAGCTCTCCACCCCGTTCTTCTTTGAAGATGCGTGTCATTTCGGGAAGACCTTATGCTTTGTCCGCGCCAATTCCCTTGCCCGCACGAAGATCCGTGCGAACATCAAACGATCGAGTCGCCCGGTGTTCGTGTTCCTCAGCGAGGGATGGTAGCTGCCAAGCAGCGCCGGGCCGTGCGGCAGCAGGTACTCCGCACCATGAGAGAAGGTGTAGGCAGAACGTCGAGCGATCACACCGGCCGCAAGCAGATGTGCCAGGTAGCCATCCCAAGCGATGCGACCAAGGCAGACCACCACACGCAGACGCGGCAAGGCGGCGATCTCCGCAGCCAGGTGCGAGGCGCACGAGCGGATCTCATCCGGCTTCGGCTTGTCCGCCGGCGGTGCACATCGGACGACAGAGCCGATCCAGGCATTGCGTAATCTAAGCCCGTCATCGCGGTGCGTGCTTGCAGGCTGCGAGGCAAAGCCGAGCTCGTAAAGGACCGGGTACATGAAGTCGCCTGATCCGTCCCCTGTGAACGGCCGGCCAGTCCGATTGGCACCGTGTGCCCCTGGGGCCAGGCCAAGGATCAGCACCTGCGCCCGGCTGTCACCGAAACCTGCGACCGGCCTGGCCCAGTAGGTCTGGTCAAGGTAGGCGCGGCGTCGGGTGTCACCGATGTGTTTGCAGAAGGAACGGAGGCGGCTGCAACGTTCGCAGGAGGTGATATCGGCATGCACCTGAAGAAGCGGCATGGTCAGCGGAGCTTGCACACCCCCGATCATACCCGCCTGTGAAGCGAAGCTCTTACGGCAGGCTGATCATGGGGCGCAGCGTGGGAAAGGATGAGGACCTTGGAAGAAGATCGCATCGGCGCCATGTACCTCAAGCTGGTTAGCCGCAGGCTTTCGGGGGGCTTGCACTCCATCTCGCCTGTGATCGTAAAGCGATCACGCTGGGTCCCGTACCTGGTGGTTACCTTCCTTGTCCTGATCCCGGCAGCCGCATGGCGCCTGCACCGACGCGGACAGTTCCACAGCCTGAGGGCGGAGATCGCGCAGAAGGTGCAAACCGAGGATCTCGCTCAAGCGGAGGAGAGTCGCCCCGGGAGCCAGGCACCGCTGGTCCTTGTCCGGTCCTCCACACCGGATGCGAGTAGGCCGGAGTTCCTTTCGACCACCCTCCTGCCCGGAAGGGGCCTCAGCGTGCTGCAGATCACCGCCCTGCTCCCGGGCAATGGCGAAGCCAAGATCCTGTCGGCACCAGGCCCTGAGATGCTTGCCCGGAGAGTGATCGGCGGCGCCTCCGTTGCCGATGACGACCAAGGCAGCTTCAGGGTGCCGTGGGGCGGCCATCTGGCTGGCACCACAACCCCGGTAGGCACCTCGATCTCGACCGCCTGGCGCGGACAAACGATCGAAGAACCAACCGAAGGGTCCCTTGCACCGGACACCGCGGAAGCGTTGTCGCTCTCCGGCCAGGCCGCCGATTCTGTGCTGAGCAAGGCGGTCCCGGGTGGCATGAGGACCGATGCGGCCCTCCGCGGCGTCAATGGCGACGGGCACTGGTTCTCAGAGACCGAGGTCCACCTCGCGGTACAGATGACCGCAGGTCTGATCGAAATCAGCGCCCGGGCAAGGAACTCCGGCGACCGACCAGAACCTTTGGGCATCGGCTGGCACCGCGCTTTGCCATGGACGCCGGTTCACGCGGCAGGTCGTTGCTTCTGCTTCCTGCCGGACAGATGATGGAGACTGCAGACTCTGACAAGAGAATCCTAACGGGAAGCCTGGTGGCTCCGCAGCCGGCGATCGCTCGCCTCCAGTCCGGCCGCCACTCCCTCATCAACGATTCAAGCGAAACGACCTTGACCAATCTAGAGCCGCTCTCTGGTGCCAGTGGACCTGCCGCCGAAATCCTCTTCCCTGAAAAGGGATATGGTCTTCGCCTTGTCGCAGCCTCCCGACGGAGGCGAATTCCGGATGGATCGCCCATGAGCCTGGACAGCCGCTCGAGTGGAGGGTGCGCCTCGAGATCTTCGCAATAGATAGAACAGCG
This sequence comes from uncultured Acidobacteriaceae bacterium, assembly GCA_964247475.1. GTDB lineage: Bacteria > Acidobacteriota > Terriglobia > Terriglobales > Acidobacteriaceae > Edaphobacter. Next base: position 22,700 of record CAXTUS010000051.1, read on the forward strand.
AAGTAGTTCCCGATTCAGGGCAGAACGCATGCCCTGCAGGTTTGACCCTTGATGACACTGGACCGTACGATGGAGAGGTGGCGAAGGCCGCTGCGCATTGCATCAAGGCGCAGATGATGCGACGCCCTCCGGAAGGCTTGAAATTGACTGAGATAACTGAGTTGGAGAACGCGACCGAGACGAAGCCCGAAGGCATCTCGGACGAACAGATTGTTCAGCATACGCACGATCATGATGATCACAGCGGACACGACCACACGCACGCGGCGCAACCCACCCTTAATCCGGAACTGATGCGCGAGATCGGCGTGGAAGTCGATGCGGATACCGTGTCGAAGGCATTCCGCAAGGTCGTTAAGAAGTATCAGCGGCTTGCGCGCATCCCCGGATTCCGCGTAGGCAAGGTGCCGGAGACAGTGATCAAGAGTCGATTCGGGAAAGACGTACGGCAGGAAGTTCTTGATGAACTCGTCTCCGAACGTTTTCGCCAGGAGATCGTTGCTCAGGGTATCAATCCCGTTTCGCAGCCTCAGTTGACGAACCTGCTCCTGGTTGAAGGTCAGCCGCTGCAGTTCAAGGCCGCCTTTGAGGTGCTGCCGACAATCGAAGTCACAGGTTACGACAGAGTTGAGGTGAAGCTGCCCGAGACCGCCCTGACCGATGACGAGTACGAAGCCGAACTCGCCCGGGTGATGGATGCCCAGGGCACGGTCGAGCCGGTCGATGAGGATCGTGAGCTGGTCGATGGCGACTGGGCGGAGATCGAGTTCAAGGGTCAGATTCAGGATCTCGCCCAGACA
>CAXTUS010000052.1:0-10825 GCA_964247475.1 uncultured Acidobacteriaceae bacterium
AGGTGGGCGCACAGGCTGTAGTGGTGGATCCTCGGCAGGTGGTGCGCCGCGTTCGTTGTGTCCAAGGTGTTTCCGGCGTTTTCTACTCTTCGCCCGGGCCGCCGCTGGCAGGTGAGCCACTGCGCGGACCGCGCATGTCGTCCCCATGGTATTCGCGGTGCGCGTGTCGTTCTGCCTGCAGCCTGGTCCATTGATCGGCGGTCAGGATGCCGCGCAGACCCAGCAGGGTCTTGGCATTGGCTTTTTCAAGATCGGCGCGCAGATCGGCGATCTTTGCGATCTGGGTCAGGCTTGCCTTCTGATCGACCGGGTTAGCGTTCAGCAGCGGCTCAAGCTTGACCTGCTCTTCTTCGAGCGACGCCTTCATGTGGATCAGCTGGAGCCGGCTCTGCAGCATGATGTCGTCCATCCGCTTCTGCTGGTCGGATGAGAGGCCAAGATTCTTGACCGTATCCGGATTTCTCCACCAGGCGCCGGGCGGGAGGATCCCCATGCCACGCGAGCCGCCATGTCCCGGAAGGCCATCGAGATTGCCGCGATAGGGGCGGCCGGGCATTTCACGTCCGGACATGTCGTGCGGCGGCATGTCGTGCGGCGGCATGTCGGGCGGACCGGAGTTCTGGCTGAAGGCAGCGGGTGCCAGGAGCAGGAGGGAGCAGGCGAGGGTCAACACGCGGTTGCGGGTCATGAGGGATCCTTTGGTTGGAAGAGGTGGGGGCTCGCTAGTCGGAACTTGAGCCGGGGGTTGCGCCTGAGGTTGAAGACTCGAGCGGCTCAAGCGAAGGCGGCAAGGTCGCGGACAGATCCTTATCGATCGACTGGAGGAGCGCATCGTCCGACTGATCCTGCGTAGACCGGCTTTGCGTCCGTGCACCCTCCACGCGAGCCGTGACTGAAGCCGACTGGCTGGCGGGCTGCCGAAGGGGATGCTGGTCGAATACGCGGACAGAGATGGCGCCGATGGCCATGGCAGCCGCAAGGCCGGTCGCCCAGACTGCGCGAGGCAGGCTAAAGAAGCGGCCGCGGTGGATGGTCGATGGGGCAAGCAGGCGCGTCGAAGCCTGCTGCGCTGAGACATGCGTGGCGGCAGCTTTGAAGTTGCCCAGCGATTGGGCGAGAAACGTGAACTCTTCCCGGCAGTCACGACACTCCTCAAGGTGTGCGCTGGTCTCTGCGAGCAGCGTTGAACCCGAGCCGGAGGTTGACCCGGACAGCAGGCTGTAGAGCTCTTCGGGGGTGAGATGAGCAGTCATTTGTGGTCCTTCTGGTGCAGCTTGCGGACGATCGAGAGGCCGCGATAGAGGTGCGTTTTCACCGTGCTCATGGGCATGCCTGTGATCTCGGCGATCTCGTTCAGATCGAGATCCTCGACGAAGCGGAGGAGAAAGACAGTGCGTTGGCGCTCGGTGAGGGTAGCGACCGTCTTCCAGATGTCGGCGACCTGCTGCTGCGCGATCAGGCTGGACTCGGCGGAGCTGACGGGATCGGGCAGAAAGCTTGCGAACTCGTGCGCGTCCACGGCGGTGCGGCTGACGGTCTGCCAGAACTTGAAGCGGTTGGTGCGGGTGTGGTCGCGCACCAGGTTGAGCGCGATGCGGGTGAGCCAGGTGGCGGGTGAGCAGTCGCCGCGAAACTGGTCGCGCGCGGTCCAGGCGCGGATAAAGGTGTCCTGGGTAATCTGCTCGGCGAGTTCGCGGTCTCGCAGGCTGGTGAAGACGAAGCGGAAGATGCGTAGGCTGTAGAGCTCATGCAGGGTTTCCACCGAGGCGAGCGTGCTCGATCCTTGAGCGGCCACGGCGGACGGTGGAGCCGTCGGCGAGGGGACAAGCTGCGAGTTGAGGATGGCTGAAGTCATGGCGCTCACTGCAATGGACGCTTTGCCCCGGGGTAAGACTACGGGCGCGCAGTATTTTTCCAAGGCCGCAACAGGTATGCTTCTGAGGGCATGCATACGGTAAAGGCGATCTATCCCGGGACGTTCGATCCCTTGACCAACGGGCACCTGGACCTGATCGCGCGCGGCGCCAAGATTGTCGATGAGCTGGTGGTGGCGATCCTGCGCAACTCCGACAAGGGAGAGCCTTTGTTTTCGGTGGCGGAGCGGCTGGAGATGATCACCGAGGCAGTTGCCCCCATGCCCAACGTATCAGTGACGACCTTCGACGGGCTGCTGGTGGACTTCGCACGGCGCGAGGGTGCGAAGGCGGTGCTGCGTGGCATCCGTGCCATCTCGGACTATGAGTACGAGTTCCAGATGGCGATGATGAATCGCAAGCTGGATCCTGAGCTCGAGACGCTGTTCATGATGCCCGCCGAGAAGTACACCTATGTGAGCTCGCGGTTGATCAAGGGGGTCTTTCGCCTGGGTGGCGACGTGACGGCGCTGGTTCCGCCGTTGGTGGTCGAGCGGCTGAAGGGCAAGGGCGCCGTTTAGCTTGAGCCTGCCCCGAGAGGACGAGATGACGCTGCAGGATGAGTTTGGCCAAATCGACATCTACGTCTTCGATCAGATCCTGCGGGGCAATATTGCGCCCGGCATGCGGGTGCTCGATGCCGGCTGCGGCTATGGGCGGAACCTGGTCTACCTGCTGCGTGCGGGCTGCGAGATCTTCGGGCTCGACGCGAATGAGGAAGCGATCATGCATGTTCGCGCCCTGGCGGCCGAGCTGCAGCCAGCTTTGCCGACAGCCAACTTCGAGGTCGGCGTGATCGAGAAGATGCCGTTCCCGGATGGCTTTGCGGATGTGGTGGTCGCGAACTCGGTGCTGCACTTCGCGCGCGATGAGGAGCACTTCCTGGCGATGGTGACGGAGCTTTGGCGCTGCCTGCGGCGGGGTGGTCTGCTCTTCTGCCGGCTGGGTTCCCGGATTGGCATGGACTTCGTTCCGGTTCGGGAGCATGTCTACCGGATTGGTGATGGCTCCGAGTGGTTCCTGGTCGACGAGGCTGCGCTTCTGAACATGACGCGGCAGATGAACGCGGTGCTGGTGGATCCGCTGAAGACGACAGTGGTCCAGGATTACCGGTGCATGACGACGTGGGTGCTGAGGAAGCGGTAGAGGCCCCAGCAGCCGCTTCCTGACGCCTGACGGGTCGCTACCCCGCGATCAGGGCGCGGTTGCTGATACTGCGAAAGCCTGGGTCAGGTCCTCCACCAGGTCGCCCGGGTCTTCGAGGCCGATGTTCAAGCGCACCAGGCGATCGCGGCCCGGGTAGGCCATCGCCAGGCTGGTGACCCCGCCCCAGCTGAAGCCGATCTTGAAGAGCCGGAGCGCGTCGACAAACGCATGGACCTGCCCGTTGGTGTAGTCCGGTTGGAAGAGGATGGAGAAGAGGCTGGCCGACCCGGTGAAGTCGCGCTTCCAGAACTCATGGCCGGGGCAGGAGGGAAGTGCGGGGTGCAGGACGCGATCGATTTCGGGTCGCCCGGCGAGCCATCTGGCCACCGTGAGGGTGGACTTTTCAAGGGCGTCCAGGCGGATGCCGAGGGTCTGCAGGCCGCGCAGTGCAAGGCTGCACTCGTCGGGCGAGACGGACATGCCAAGCAGGCGGTGGGTCTCGCCGAGGCGGCAAAAGGCGGCTTCATGGGCGGCCGAGACCGAGCCGAGCAGCAGGTCGCTGTGGCCGCCGATGTACTTGGTGAGTGCCTGGATGCTGACGTCAACGCCGAGCGCGAAGGCGTCCAGCAGCACACCGGCGGAGTAGGTGTTGTCGAGCGCCACGGGCACGCCGCGGGCGCGGGCGGCGGCGATGAGCGCGGGCAGGTCGGGGACCTCCATGGTGATGGACCCCGGGGACTCGCACCACAGCAGGCTGGTATTGGGTCGGATGAGCGCGCCGATCGCCGCGCCGAGCGTCGGGTCATACGGCTCGACCTCGATCTGGAGCCGGCTGAGTACGACACGGGCGAGCTCCGTGTTGGGACCGTACGCATTGAGGGGAACGAGCACGTGGTCGCCTGCTTTGGCGAAGGCAAGGTAAACGAGCGTGATGGCGGCCTGCCCGCTCGGCACGAGAAAGGTGTGGTGTGCACCTTCGAGGTCGGCGATGCGTGCGGCGAGTTCGCGCGTGGTGGGCGTGCCATAGAGTCCGTAGGTGTAGCCGAGTTGCGCGGCGCGCCAGCCGTCTTCGACCGTGGCCTGCGAGGGGAACAGTACGGTGGAGCCGCGATGGGTGGGCGTGGCGAGGGACTTGAAATCCTGGGGAGCTTCCACGGCGGGATGGATCAGTTTGGTGCGCCAGTGCATGTGGTCATGAGAACACAACAAGGGTGCCTTGCCCGGGCAGGCGTCAAACCCGCAGGTCAGCTCCCGGGATGATCCGGTTGCTGAAGGTACAGGTGGTGGACGCAGATTTCGACCTGCTTTAAGAGGCCGCTCTGGGATTCGGGTGCAATCAATGCCCAGGCGGATGATGCCCTTTTTTCGAAACTACACGCCTGCTCCCGTATGTCGTGCTGGTCGCGATGGACGGTGCCCTGGTCGCCTGCAGGAGCCGGCGACATGCGCCTGTCGCGGGGCGAAGCCGTCCCTGCGGGGACGGAGGTGACGCCGGTGCTATGACTAATGGAAGTCCGTCTAAACTTGGAGGAGTGGCCCCTGGCATTCCCGAAGACGCGCAAGCAGGAACGCCCAAGGAATGCCCCATGCCGTTGCCCACACTACCTGGCTCGCCGCTCGCTGACGTGCCCGGCACGCGCGCTCCCAGCTTCTATCTCGTTACCCAGCCTCCACCACGGCCTGGGATCATCCTGCTCGCGGCGATGGCCGCTGCCGGCGCCGTATGTGCCATTATCTTTGCGATGGGCCACCCGGGCCGTTCCGGTCTTGGCTTCGCCGGTCCGGGCTCGGCGTCTGCTGCGGGGGCATCCGCGGGAGCGGGTGACCCGGACGACAAGGATGACGATCCCAACCAGATCGACACGATCGTGCTCGGCGATCCGTCGGAGGCCCCGGTGCCTGGGCGGCGTCATGGCAACCACGTGAGCCCGGTGCACCCTACGATCGTCATTCGTCTGCCGCGCTCGGGTCCGAAGACCGGCATGATCCCCGACAGCCCGGCTGGCCACCTGCTTTACGACTGGCTTGCAGCCTTCAACCAGGCGAATCCTTCCGCGCTCGGCATGGCTCTTCAAAGCGTCGATCCTGCCTTGACGACGGCCGCACAGATGGATCTGCGGCAGCAGACCGGCGGCTTGCGACTGATCTCCGCCAAAGAGGTCCAGCCTGGTGTTCTCGTCTTCCGGCTTGAGGATCAGACGGCTGCGGGCACGGAGGTTCTCGGCACCCTGCAGGTACGTCCGGCCTCGTTCCCGGCGGCGATCGAGAGCTTCAGCCTCCGTGCTGTAACGGCAACCCGCCCACAGAGCGACGGGCTGGATCTACCCGGCGAGGCGTCAGCAGCTCCGGGAACTCACTAGAAGATACCGGCGGCACTCCGGGGCATGCACCTCGCGTCGCAGGGTTGAAGGGACTTCATTCAGGCTTCCTACCGAGGGTGACCGGAGAAGATTACCTGCGTGTTTTTGCCCCCGGGATCACGGTAGCTCCCCCTGGGGTCACTGATGCTAAGGTGTGAGGCGTTCCTTCCCTTGGGGTATTTGCAAGCTATGAAGTCTTTGCCTAGGTTTTTTGCTGTTCTGCCTGCCTTCTGCTCGAGCCGCACCCGCCTTCACGCCGCTCTCAGTGCTTCAGTCCTGGTACTTGCCGGACTAGGCTGCGCCACCAAGGGTGGCTTGATCGAGCCACCGGCCGTTGTCTTCACCCAGGCTACGTTGTCCGCAGTGGTCGGCCACGCGATCGTTCCCGACGGGCCGATGAGCACAGGTCCATCCTACGGCCGCTTCGTGTACACGGTGACGCCTGCGCTTCCGGCGGGGCTCAGCATCAACAGTCAGAACGGGACCATTTCGGGCACGCCGATGGCGATTACCCGGACCACCACGTACCAGGTCGCGGCTACGAATGCCAACGGGTCGTCCTACGGGAGCCTGAGCATCGCGGTCGCGGCCGAGGTCCCTCCCCCGACTAATCTTTCCTACGCTTCACCCGGGATCTGCACCTACGTCGGCGTTCCGATTCCGCCCGATGATCCGACGGTCAATGGGCCGGTTGACCTTTGGACCGTGTCGCCGGCTTTGCCTGCCGGGCTTTCGATCGATCCCGCGACCGGGATCATCGCCGGTACCGCGACCGCCGTCACCAAGGGCGCGTACTACACGATCACCGCGACCAACGCCGCAGGTTCGACCACGGCGCAGGTGCATGCGTGCGTTGAGCCTGCGGTCGCCCCCTCCGGGCTCACCTATCCTGTGAACCCGCTGGTGCTGACGGCTTATGCTCCCTTCAGCCCCGATCAGCCCTTTGCCCAGGGTACGCCGAGCCACTTTTCGATAGCCCCGGAACTCACCGCGGGTATCCAGTTCGATCCCGCAACGGGAATCATCACCGGCGTGCCGACGGCCGTCGCCCCGCTGACCACCTACACCTTGACTGCGACGAACGCTGCCGGTTCGACCTCGACGACGTTCCCGATCACCGTGCAGCAGGCGCCGGTCGATCTCGGCATCAGCTACGATCCGGGCGGCGGTCCCGGGATCATCAGTGCTGAGGTTGAGGTGCCCATCAAGCCGCTGGTTCCAACCTCCAAGCTTCCGGTGACGTCGTGGACCATCTCTCCGGCCCTCCCGCTCGGGTTGACCATCGATCCCACAAGTGGGATTATCTCCGGCACACCGCTTGAAGTAAGCCCTTCTGAGACTTACCGCGTGACCGGTACCGGGCCGGCGGGCAGTTCGAAGGCGTTCGTCGACGGAGGCGTCGGGCCCAATCCCGCGTACTCCACGCTGAAGTACGCCGACCCGAATCCGACCCTGATGGCAGGGCAGAGACTGACCGCCGATCTCCCGGACTACACCGGGACAGCCTCGAACTTTTCCGTTACGCCTGCGCTCCCAGCCGGGCTCGCGTTAGACCCTGCAACCGGTGCGATCTCGGGCACACCAACCGGGACCTCGCCGGCAACCATCTACGAGGTCGCGGCGAAGGGCTCTGCGGGCAATCTGATCGGCAATCTTACGATCGCGGTCAGCAAGGCGCTGCCCAGCCTTCTTGAACTCGGTCATGGCCAGGGCATCACCTTTACCAGGATGGCCAACGGAAACCTGCTGAGCCAGGATTATGACGGGCACTGGAACCTGTGGAACTATGCAACGGCCGCGAACCTCGCAAGCGGCGACCAGGACTTCAACCCGCTCGCGCATTACGGCGCCCTGACCAGTGCGCCGGTCGATATCGCGGGTCCCGTGATCTACATCGGCATTGCGCACGGTGCGGAGATCCGTTCCTCAGCCGACGGCCACCTGCTGACCACCATTACCTCGAACGCGCTCAACTCCCCCACTTCCTCGATCCCTTCCTGGTCTCAACTCTCTGCCGATGGCAGCTACCTGGTCTCCGGATCGCAGACCGGCATCCTTGTCTGGACGACGGACGGAGCGCAGGTCTTCTCAGAGCCCGGCGACTATTCGAAGGCGGTCGCCTTCGCCGCCGCCGGTCAGCTGCAGATCGCCAAAGGTCCGGCCGGTGCGCAGGTGATCGAGACGATCGCGCTCCCGAGCGGCAAGACCACCCTGGTCCCGTTCACGGGCGGCTTCGAGACCTGGTTTACCGACGGAGCGAAGTTCCTCACCACCTCTGGCAATGCGGTCTCGACCTTCACTGCGGCGGGTGACATGCTCGCGACGGTATCGATGCCGGACAGCTCAAATCTCCACGGCCAGGGGAATTGGATCTATAACTTCCCGCCCTCCACGGACAACTCCCCAGTAGCTCTCTACGTGATCGGGGCAAACACTCCCACCGCGACCTATACCTTTGGGCTCGGCGCCAAGATCTTCCCGACGGGCCTGCTGCTCGGGGTGTCCGAACGGGCGACGATGAGCGGAGGCAACGTCGCTTCACCGCAGTTCAGCGTGATCGATCTTTCGGGTACGACGCCCAGCAAGGTCGACTACCCGGAGAACTACGTTCCGCAGACCTTCGCTGCCATGTCTCCCACGCAGTGGCTGGTGGGGAAGGGGGATGGCGTCATCCTTGACCCATCTGTCTCTGCCTCGCCGCGCCTCTTCGATCTGGGTGAAGCGACCAGCATCTCGGGTGCTCCGGGCCGGGCCGTCGTTGCAACGGCCAGCGGAACGATCTTCCTCTTCGACCCCGCGACGGGCACGCAGCAGGGAACGATTCCGTTCACGGCGTCGAAGACGGAGATCTCGACAGATGGGACTGTCCTGGCTGCACAGGTCGGCTCCGATCCCAACTACAACAGCTACGACCGCACGCTGAACGTCTACACGCTGCCAGCGGGTACCCTCGCCTACAGCTTTCCTTCAAGCGCGCCGAACGTTCCGTATCTGAACGACTTCACCCTTTCGGCTTCGGGAACGACGCTCGGCCAGGTGTTCCGGGCTGCCAATGGATCCGCGGAGCAGGTAAGCGGCATCTCCGGCACCCCGTTGATCCTGTCAGCCAGCGGCGACCTTGTCGGCTCGATCCAGATCTCACCGGACGGCACGCTGGTCGCCCTGCCGAATGCATCGCAGAACTACGGGAACCAGACGACCACAATCTTCAAGAATGGTCAGCAGGTGGCCACGGTGAATGGAACGGTGGCCGGCTGGCTCGACAACAACCGGGTTCTCAGCGGTGTGTCGTTGCCCCCGTACTACGGTGGCTACGATCACTACGAGATCTACGATGCCGCAGGCAACATGTTGAACACCGTACCGAAGACCATGCAGCCGCTCTCGCAGATCATTCCGGTGGATGCGAACACGGTCTACGTCGTGGGTCTGCGTGCGATCTACAACCTGACGACCGGCTTGCCGGTGTGGCAGGCTCCAATCGCCGACAGACCAGGCGCCCCGGTTGGCCCGTACGTGGTGTTCGGCCTCAACAGCAAGGTGCTTGTCGATATTCCCTAGAACCAACAAATGCGAAAGCCCGGCAGACTCTTGGCGAGGCTGCCGGGCTTTCGCTTGCCTGCAATGATCCTAGAAGGGGATATCGTCGTCCGTGATCCCGCTGTCGCCGTAGTCCGGCACCGAGGCCGCGGGGCGCTGGTCATACGAGGTTGACGACGAAGCCGCCGGTCTCGAGTAGCTGCCTCCGCCACTCGGCTCGGCACCACCCTTGCCGCCCAAAAGCGTCAGCTCGTTGCACAGGATCTCGGTCTTGTACTTCTTCTCCCCCGATGCCTTGTCGTCCCAGGAGCGCGTGGAGATCTTGCCCTCGATCAGGACCTGGTTGCCCTTCTTCACGTAGTCACGGACGATCTCCGCCGTGCGCTGAAAGCACACGATGTTGTGCCACTCTGTCTTATCCGCCCAGTTGCCCTGCGCATCCTTTGCGCGATCCGCCGTCGCAAGCGAGAAGCTGGCGACCGTCATACCGCCAGCTGTGGAACGGATCTCGGGGTCTTTGCCGACGTTGCCGAGAAGAAAGACTTTATTGACACCCTTTGCCATTTTCCGTGCTCCAGACAGATCCAATTCGTAGACGCAGGTCTGATTCTACCGGAACAAAGTGCCCTATGTTCGGGCCACCGTGTCGCTTCTTCCTGTTGCTTTCTCAAGCGTTGGGAGTAGAATTCGGCGTCGCTTCCGAGGGCCTTCAGACATCTGCCTGACAAGGGAGCGCAGGGCTCGCACTTCAAGCAGAGGGGCTTCCCCAACGGGAGCCCTGATCCGTATCGAGATCACGCAAGAGATCACGCAATGGAGAGTGCCATGATTCGACCCGCTTCCCGCCTCAGCGTCCATGCCGCACACGGACTGGCTCTGCTCACCGTCCTCGCCCTGACCGGGTGCCAATATCGTTCGCGCTCTGACAACTACGTCCTGGTCGCCTCGAACCTGAAGCTGCCCTACTGGAAGGCGGTGCAGGATGGCTTCAAGGACGCCGGCGAGCAGTATAAAGTGACCGCGCGCGTACTCGGCCCTGACGGCTACGACCCCGCGGCCGAGGCAGACGCCTTCGCCGACGCGGTGCGCAGCAAGCCCCGCGGCATCCTGGTCTCGGCTGTCGATGCGCAGCGCATCGGACCCTTGATCAAGTCCGCAGTTCAGTCCGGCATCCCGGTGATTACTGTCGACTCGGACGCGCCGCTCAGCTCGCGCCTCTTCTTCATCGGCACGAACAACCTCGAAGCTGGCCGCCTGGGCGGCAGGGAGTTGGTTGACCGGTTGAACGGCAAAGGCAATGTCGTCGTGTTTTCGATTCCAGGCCAACCCAACATCGAGGAGCGGCTGAAGGGCTACAAAGACGCGATTGCCGGCAGCCCCGGGATCAAGCTCGTCTCGATCGTCGCCACGGGCGGGGAGTCGAACAGTGCCTTCGATGCCACCGAAGAGGCTCTCCGGCGGACCGGGCCGGACAAGGTCGATGCCTTTGTGTGTCTCGAGTCGTCGTCCGGGGCTTCGGTGGGGGAGGTGTTCAAGCGTCTTCACATCACCGACCGCACCATCATCGCCATGGACCAGAGCCCGGAGACGCTGAGCATGATCGGCGACGGCACCATCGACGCGACGGTTTCGCAGAAGCCCTACACCATGGGTTTCCTTGGATTGAAGGCGCTCGACGAGGTGGCGCGGTCGAAGGGAGAATCATTTCGCATCAGCTACGCGACCTTCGGGCGCTCGCCTTATCCGGCCTTTGTCGATACCGGTACGGCGCTGGTCACGAAGTACAATCTGAACCTGTTTGAGGCGCCGGCGAAGTAGTGGTGGGGGGCGGCGGCTCAGCGTCTGCGGTCGGAGTTCAGCTTGGCG
>CAXTUS010000052.1:10835-22179 GCA_964247475.1 uncultured Acidobacteriaceae bacterium
GGGTTGGTGTGCGGACCCTGCCGGCCGATGCCGCCGAACACAGTCAGCGCAAGCGCTGCGGCGACAACCCCGGTCACGAAGATGGAGGTGCCGGAGGTGAGCAGCTTGCGGGTGTCGGAGCGCATAAGGGGCAGCTTAGAGGGTACAGGCACGAGCGTCGCAGAGAGCGGGTTGGTCGTGCGAGGGGACAAGGTTCAACGGTAGTGAGCCAGCATCCAGTAGACGAAGACTCCTGAAACCGAGACATACAGCCAGATGGGAAAGGTGTAACGTGCGATTGCGCGGTGCAGGGCAAATCGTTCTGAGAGCGAGAAGAAGAAGGTGATCAGGATGAGCGGCAGAGCCACCACCGAAGCGATGATATGCGGCGTCAGCAGCACCCACAGGTAGAGAAAGCGGGCTACCGGATGCCCTGGAGGGAAGCGTGCATCGCCGTGCAGCGCGTGGTTTGCGATGTAGGAGACAAGGAACAGCGTTGAAAAGAAGAAGGCTGTAAACATCGCGCTGCGATGCCGCTTGATCTGTCCCTGCTTGATAAAGGTGATGCCGAAGAGCAGTGCTACGGTACAGAAGCCGTTCAGCACGGCATTCAGCGCAGGTAGGAAGGTGTAATGTGTGCTTGCCGCGTCTGCCGGCGTATGAAAGTAGACCAGCCACACCAGGAAGAGCGACGCGGTGATCGACACGGACACGATCGCAGCCACGACCGAGAGCGGCGTACGAAAGACCGGGATAGGACGCGGCGTGGTCATAGACATCTTCTAGTTTCGCAGATGTTGAGCGGTTGCGGCGAAGGGGTTGGCAAAAGCAGGTGCGTCCTCATCGTGGACGGGGACCGCTTCGTGGGGTGGGAGCGCTGGCGCGCGCCAGACGCCGAGGTTCAGCCCACGTAGCTTATGCGAAGTGGCGTCAGGAGGGCGTAAGGACGCGAAGGCTGTTGCCATTCGTCTCCCGTCTGCCGCCTGCCGCCTGCCGTCTACCGCCTGCCTCCGCCCATCAGCGATCCGAGGACCCCGCGAATGATCTGGCGGCCTACGGTTGAGCCCATGGTGCGGGCTGCGCTCTTGACCATGGCCTGCACGACGGTGTCGCCGCGACGGCTGCCGCCGGGGCTTTGGAGGATGCCGCCGATCGCCGATCCAACGCCTTCGAGGCTGCTCAGCCAGCCCGAAGATCCGGCTCCCGCTGCGGAGGCTGTGCCCGGGACTCCGGCTGGTGCGGTACCCGCGGCTGCGCTGGATGCGGCGACCTTGCCCTTCAGCTTCTCGTAGGCTGACTCCCGGTCGACTGCTGTTTCATAGACGCCGGCCAGGACGGACGACTGTACGATCGCGGCACGCTGGGCCAGCGTGATTGGGCCGATCTGGCTGTGCGGCGGGCAGATCATTGCGCGTTCGACGATGCCCGGGATGCCCTTTTCATCGAGAAACGAGACCAGCGCCTCGCCGACGCCGAGCTGCGTGATGACAGCCTCGACATCGATCTTCGGGTTGGTCCGGAAGGTCTGCGCCGCGGCCTTGACCGCCTTCTGATCCCGCGGGGAGAAAGCCCGCAACGCATGCTGGACGCGGTTGCCGAGCTGGCCGAGCACGGTGTCCGGCACATCGATCGGGTTCTGCGTGACGAAGTAGACGCCGACGCCCTTTGACCGGATCAGCCGCACGACCTGTTCGATCCGGCCCTGGAGCACGGTGGGCAGGTCGTCGAAGAGCAGATGCGCCTCGTCGAAGAAGAAGACCAGCTTCGGCTTGTCGGGGTCGCCCACCTCGGGCAGCTTTTCAAACAGCTCGCTCATCAGCCACAGCAGAAAGGTCGCGTAAAGCTGCGGCGACCGCATGAGCTCATCGGCGGCGAGGATGTTGACGACGCCCTTGCCGCTCGCATCCACCTGCAGCAGGTCTTCGATGTTCAGCGCCGGCTCGCCAAAGAAGTGGTCGCCGCCTTGCTGGCCGAGCACCACCAAGCCTCGCTGGATGGCGCCGACACTCGCCGCCGAGATGTTGCCATACTCCGCCTGGTACTGGCCGGCTGCCCCGCTTACATGCTGCAGCATGGCCTGCAGGTCTTTAAGGTCAAGCAGCAGCAGGCCATTGTCGTCAGCGATCTTGAAGACCAGCGTCAGCACGCCCGTCTGGGTGTCGTTCAGGTTCAGGATGCGGCTCAGCAGCAGAGGTCCCATCTCGCTGACGGTTGCGCGCACCGGGTGGCCCTGCCTGCCGTAGACATCCCAGAAGACCACGGGGCATGCCGCGAATGCCGGCTCATCAAGGCCGAGCGCCTTGACCCTCGCGTCGAACTTCGGCGACGACGTTCCCGGTAGCGAGATGCCGGAAAGGTCGCCCTTTACATCCGCCGCAAACACCGGGACGCCGATCGCGCTGAGCGCCTCGGCCATCACCTGCAGGGTAACGGTCTTGCCTGTGCCGGTCGCGCCGGCTACGAGCCCGTGGCGATTGGCGAGCGCGGGCAGCAGGTAGAGGTCCTCTTTCCGATCAGGGATCCGGGCGATTTGTGGCATCTGGGGCATGGTTGTTGTGTGTCCTTCCATCGACGAGAGTAAGGCATTGGTGCCGGGAGTGTGCAAACTCGTCTCTTGGCAGGGGCGCCCGAGCGAAAGAGGGCAGGCAGCGTACGCGCGCCGGCGCTCCCACCAGGCGAGGGGGGAGCCGGCCGCAATAAGGGCGCGTTTGCCCTCGACCTAATTCGACCTGCCCTGCTCGTTGATCGCCTTCAGCACATCGCTGGGGAAGACCGGTTTAGGCAGAATGTGGAAGTTCTCGCTCACTCGCTCCGCGTCGTAGAGAAAGTCCACATTCTTCGCCTCGCCTGAAAACAGCAGGACCTTGCAGGACGGGCACAGCGCCTTGATCTGCGTGGCAAGCTCGACGCCCGAGAGCTCGGACATCATGACGTCCGACACCAGCAGGTCTGGCGTTTCGATGAGAGCGCTTGCCAGGGCTTCAAGCGGGTTGGTGAAGGTGGAAGCGGAGAACCCGCCCAGCCGCAGCATCGCCGCCAGCGATGTGGCGATCACCGGCTCCGGGTCGACCACAAAAACGTGAGGTTGTCTCTTCATATCGGTCTTCGCCACTACAGGGCCGAGGACGTTCTAAAAATCCGGGAACGGATCGAGCTTGAAGGATGTCCACGAAGCAGCTCAGCAGAAGTACTCTTGACGTGGGTTTGAGCAGTCTAAACCCGCCTGAAGATCAGGTGGGGTGCAAAGATTGCTGGGAACCAGCGATCAGGCCGCTGCGGCCTCGCCGGGTGGGCCTAGAACCAGACTCTGCCCTGCGCATTGAGCAGCATGGCCCCCAGCAGTAAAGGCAGGTAGATGACGCTTGCCTTCAGCAGGTTGCGTGCCTCGGTCCGAGTGCCTGCCGCAGCAGGATCCTTGAGGATGCGTGCGAAGCGCAAGGTGAACCACAGGTAACCGAGCGAAAGCAGCGTCGCGATCACCGCATATGGCCTGCCCGTAACTCCCAGCATGGTCGTCCAGACCGCCACGGGCACCATCAGCACCGCATAGAAGAGTGCCTGGAAGACGGTCGACCGGGCTGCCCATAGGATCGGTTGTTGCGTGGCCGCAAGCCTGATCCCGCCGTGGCGGTAGTCATCGCGGTACATCCAGCCGATGGCCATGAAGTGCGGGAACTGCCAGACGAAGATCACCGCGAAGAGCGCCACCGCAGGCCACTCGATCAACCCGCGCGCAGCTGTCCAGCCGATCAGCGGCGGCAGTGCCCCGGGGAACGCGCCGATGAACGTGTTGAGGGTTGTGATCCGCTTGAGTGGCGTGTAGATCGCCACGTAGCTGACGGCCGTGAGGAGCGTGAGGGTGCCGGTCAGCAGGTTCGACTCGACCGCCAGGTAGAGCGAGCCGCCGAAGATCGCCAGGAATCCCAGGATCAGTCCGTGCGGCAGGCTGATCCGCCCGGTCACCATCGGCCGTCGCGCCGTCCGCTTCATCCTTGCGTCGGATCTGCGCTCAAGCGCCTGGTTGAGCACCGACGATCCGCATGTCACCACGGCGATGCCGATCAGCGCATAGGCTGATTGAACATCGAAGGGGTTCACCCCCGACCTGAGCCGCCCCAGGTAAAGCCCGACCGCCGCCGTGATCAGCACCATGAGCGATACGCGTGGCTTGAAGAGGACCATGTACGCCTGCAGCAGCGACTGCTTTGTTGCTGCTTCTGCAACTGCCGCCTGGTGCGGGTGGAGTACGGGCTGCGGGGTCGCAAGATGGGCCACACCTTAGTTTAGCGCGTGCACCCTTCGTGGGTTCCCGGGCTTGGCGTTCCCGGCCTGCTAAGTTTTGCTCACATTCACATAGAAGAGGTCGGTGGCTACCTGGAATTGTTCCCTGGTCAGTGGCGTCTTCAGCGTCTGCCACTCGTTCGTCGGCTTCAACGTCAGCCAGTGTGCCGGGTCACCCACCTTCACCGGCATCGCGAAGGCAGGGTCATCCGCTTGCCACTTGTACTCGACCGTGTGCGCCGCTTCGTCAAAGTTCAGTTCAAGCGTCGGAATCGCCACATGCCGCAGGTACTGGTCGAAGAACGCCGTCAGGTTCAGCTTCGTCTCGGCGTTCCACCAAGTCACCACATCCTCGGTCATCGAGTTCTTGTACTTGAAGTCCTGGTAGAAAGCCCTGATCAGCTGGAACCATCGGGGATCGTCGTCGATCACCGAGCGCAGCGTATTCAGCATCATCGCGCCCTTGAAGTACATGTCCTGCGGAGGATCGCCGTTCACGCCGCGCTCGGTGACGATCGGGCGCCGGTTGAAGTTGGACACATGCGACCGGATGCCGTTCCAGTGGTGGGCCCGCGGCGGCGCAGCCTCGGGAGGCGCATCGTTTCCAGGACGTCCGTTCAGATACACGAGGGCATCGGCGCGGCCAAACTTGTACTCGACGAACAGCGCTTCCAAATACGTGTCCCAGCCTTCGTGGATCCACATGTCGGAGCGGTCGGCGGCCGTGACCGCGTTGCCGAACCACTCATGCCCCGACTCGTGGATGATGATGAAATCGAACTTGTTCGAGATCCCGACGCCCTCCCAGTCGCCGAAGTAGCCGTTTACAAAGCCATTCCCGTAGGCGACCGCGGACTGGTGCTCCATGCCCGAATAAGGAACCTGGACCAGCTTGTAACCGTCGCGCGCAAACGGGTACTCGCCGAAGAAGTGCTCAAAGGCTTCGAGCATGTCCTTCGACTGCGGGAACTGTGCCTTCGCTTTTGCGAGATCTTCGGGCAGGCAGAAGTAGTCGAGCGTCAGCGGCGCGAACTCCTTCGACGTGTAAGTGTCCGAAAAGTGGACATAGGCGCCAATATTCAACGCCACGTCGTAGCTGTTAATCGGGTAGGAGACGTGCCAGTTCCATTGCGTGTAGCCATCGTGCAGGTCCAGCTTTGACACGAAGCGGCCGTTCGACACATCGGTCAGATCGTTCGGGACCGCCACCGAAATGTCCATGCCGTCCTGCGGTTCATCCCGCCACTGGTCCTTCGCAGGCCACCAGATCGATGCGCCGTCATCCTCGTCCGCGGTAAAGATCCACGGGCGCCCTGCGGGGTCCTTCTCGTAGCTCATTCCGCCGAAGCGGCCCTTCGCCACCGGCGCGCCTGAGTACGCCACCTCGATCGCACAGGTCTGGCCGGCTTTGAGCGTCTTCGGAAGATCGATGAAGACGGCACCGGAGTCGCGCGTGTACTTCAGCTCCTGTCTGCCGAGCTTGATGCCGTCGATCTTGAGGGTCTCGGTCAGGTCCAGCTGGATGCGGCGGCCATCCTGGAGCATTCTGAAGCGAACCAGGTTCTTCCCGGCAATGGTCTTCGCGACAGGATCCACGCGGATGTCCAGGTGGTAATAGAGCAGGTCGTTGTTCGCCCGGTAGGGCCCGTACGCTCCGCGCAGTACCTCCGTCCGCGTCGGCGGGGCGGGACTCGGCGCGTTCTGCGGAGCCACCGGCTGCGCAGGTGGCGTACTCTGGCCCGATCCTGGAAGAATCAAACAAGCAGGCACCAGCAACAGGGCGACAAGAGAGAACCGCGTACGCGAAACAGGCATACGACGCATTCTACTTGCCTTCGAGCATGCAATTTGTTGCGGAAAAGGCTACCGTGCGGGCATGCCTCCCTGTAGGCTGAAGTCACCGAAGGAGGCACCAATGTTCGAAACCAGACGTGTGATCACCTTTCCGGGCAGCGCTCCTGAACGTTTGGCATGCAGCGCCTGCAGCTGGAGGCATACCCCGCCATCCTACGAAGTGGAGCCGTTTGACCTTCGCGAAGATGTGCTTGCTGCCTTCCACCAGCACAACTGTGCAGACCATCTTCCGCACGGCGTCGCGGCAACAAGGTCCTCGCAGCGCCTCAGCACGCTGCAGCAGCCAGCGCGATAGACCCTTTCGCCCTCGGGAGACTTGGGCTTCAAACAGGCCGTGGTCTTAGCCGCGCCAGGAACTCTGCGTGGTTGGGCGCTGTGTTCAGCACGTCGTCCGCGGTCAGCCACGCCCTCCGCAACTGCACAATCCCGTGCCGCATGTGATCCAATTCCTCCACTGCGTGCGCGTCCGTGTCCATCATGATCCTGCATCCGAGCGACTTGGCCAGCCGCATGTGGGCGTCTGAAAGATCGGTCCGCGCCGGCGCCGCGTTGTGCTCCACCGCGACGCCGAGCTTTGCCGCGAGCCGGAACACGGGCTCGAGGTCGATGGCGTAGGGATCGCGCCGCAGCAGCTTGCGTCCGGTCGGGTGGCCGAGCACACGCACGTACGGGTTTTCGAGTGCACGCAGCATCCTTGCCGTCTGGTCCGCGATCGGCAGGTCGAACTTCGAATGCACGCTCGCCACCACGATATCGAGCTGGGCCAGGGTCGCATCCTCAAGGTCAAGCTGACCCTCTGCGAGGATGTCCACCTCGATGCCGGTGAAGATGTGGATCCTACCGTCCATCTCGCGGTTCACCTGGCGCACCCGGGCCGCGTGCTCGAGCGCCCGACGGTCATCCATGCCGTTCGTCATGGCCAGGTTCTTGCTGTGGTCGGTGATGGCGATGTACCTGCGGCCGCGCGCGAGTGCAGCCTCCGCCATCTCGCGGATGGTGCAGGCGCCGTCGGTCTCAGAGGTGTGCATGTGCACATCGCCCATGATGTCGCTGAGCTCAACCAATTTCGGGAGCGTATGGGCGGCGGCTGCCTCCAATTCACCGCAGTTCTCGCGCAGCTCAGGTGGAATGTAGTCGAGCCCGAGCGCATTGTAGATCTGCTCTTCTGTCTCAGAGGCGATGATGACGTTATCCTCGAGCCGCAGCAGCGCGTACTCCGAAAGGGTCAGCCCCTGCTTGATCGCCCTTTGCCGCAGCGCCACGTTGTGATGCTTCGACCCGGTAAAGTACTGCAACGCTGCCCCGTAGGATCTGCGCGGGAGCAGCCGGACGTCTACCTGAAGGTTGTTGCGCAGGGTGAAGGTGACTTTGTTCTGCCCGCGAGCCATCAGGTTGTCGATCAGGGGCAGCGTCGCCACGTGCTCGACCGCAGCCTCGACCACCTCCGGCTCACACGCCGGGCCGGTCGCCAGAAGGTCAAGGTCGCCGACAGTCTCGCGGCCGCGCCGCAGCGAGCCGGCCGGCGTTACCTGGTCGATGCCGGGGAAGGCGAGGATCAGGTCCGAGATGCGCGTTGCGAACTCCCGTGCCACATCGATCCGGAACCGCGATGAGTTCTTTCTATGATCCTCGATCCCCTTCAGCAGCTTGGTCGTGAACTTCGTGCCCATGCGCGGCAGCTTGTCCAGGTGTCCCGCCTTCGCGGCGGCTTCCAGCGCATCCATGTCCGCTACCTGCAGGGCAGACCATACCAGCGCGACCGTCTTTGGGCCCATGCCGGGCAGGCGCAGCAGCTCAAGCATCGTTGGGCGGTAGCGAGTCAGCAGCTCGTCGCGCAGCGGCATCGAGCCGGTCGCCACCAGATCACGGATATTTGCAGCCATGCCTTTGCCGATGCCGGGGATGGCAAGCAGCGCCTTTGGATCGGCATCGGGCGCAACCAGGGTCTGGAGCTGCACTGTCTGCTGTTCCACTGCCTCTGCGGCACGCCGGTAGGACCGTATGCGAAAGGGATCGGCACCATCTATTTCGAGCAGGGCGGCGGTCTCGTCGAGCAGGCGGGCGAGTGAGATATTGTCCATGGTTCGGGGTGTCAGTCTCCGGCTTCCATCACAACGGCTATAAAGCTTCAGGGTTGCACACGCAGTAAGAGCGTCCGCATACACGGACGCTCTTAGTATGACTCTGAATGACAGTCAGCCGTTCTGAACTTCGTTCGGTAACGCCCGCTGGCCTGGCGATCTTCCATCCTCGAAGCTTCGAGGTTCAAGGTACTCTCG
This sequence comes from uncultured Acidobacteriaceae bacterium, assembly GCA_964247475.1. Lineage (GTDB taxonomy): Bacteria > Acidobacteriota > Terriglobia > Terriglobales > Acidobacteriaceae > Edaphobacter. Next base: position 19,229 of record CAXTUS010000052.1, read on the forward strand.
AGAGGCTGAAACCCTGCCGCACTCCCGAGATCTTGCTGGAAACTCTGCTATCTGCTTGAAGTCTTGAGGCATGTGTCCCAAAGCTAAAGCGCCGACTTGACCCGCATCACCTTGTCCGCTTGCGGACCTTGCGACCCCTGGATAATGTCGAACTCGACCTCATCCCCCTCTTTTAGAGACTTGTAGCCGTCGAGTTGGATCGAGCTGTAGTGAACAAAAACATCCGGTCCACCTTCACGTCCCAGAAAACCGAATCCCTTTGCATTGTTGAACCACTTCACCTGACCTTGATATTGAGCCACTTGTAAGCCTCCTTGCCTACGTTCTGAAGCCTAACCAGTTGCATTCGGACAAACCACCCCGTTTCCAACCCTGTTGAAGCTCAATATCTGTTTATGCGCTGCTACAAACATCGTCTGTTCGTTAGCCGACAATTTGCCGTTCTCTCGAGCTTTGATATCGGTAACGGAGTGGGCTGAAGTTCGTGTCACACAAAAAACTGCCGGTACGTTAAAGCGCCTATGATCGTTTTCCCATCTTTCACCCTGCCCGCCTTGATCATCCCCAAAAGCTCGCTTAGCGGTATTTTGAACAACTCGATCTTCTCGTCTTCTTCCGGTTTCGCCTCGCCGAATGTTAAACCCTCGGCAAGAAAGATCTCCATGGTCTCCGCCAGAAAACCCGGGCTGGCATAGTAGCCCACCAGTCTTGACCACTTCCTGGCCCGAACCCCAGTTTCTTCGATCAACTCGCGCTTCGCGGCCGCTAAAGGAGCCTCCCCGGCATCGATCCTGCCTGCGGGAAGCTCATAAAGAAACTGGTTTGCGGCGAAGCGATACTGGCGGATCACAATGACTACCGGGTCATCGGCAGCTTCCGTCCCATTGAGGGCACGGTCTACCGCAAGCACGACCACCGACCCGTTGTGCCGGATGACGTCCCGCGTGCTGGTGACACCACCAGGCTCTGTGACCTTATCGGTGGTTACGGAGAAGACTTTACCTTTGAAGCTGGTCTTCGAAGAGTGAACGACCGCCTCTTCTTCCTTTTTGGAACGGCGGCGGATGGCGGGAACGGTTTTGGGCTTGGGGGCTTCAGCTGACATGCGCCTACGGTATCATTCTGCGTCAGGATCAAGCAGAATGGCATCTAAGCCGTGGTGCGCCAAGAAACCGCGCTAAACAGCAGACCTGGGCGAAGGATGAATGAATGAGCGCTGAGTGTTATCCCGTGTCGGTGCTTCCGCACATCACGCGGCTCTATACCGACTACCTGGCCCTGGCTGAGCAGCCGGCGGATTCGGTGCTTCGACGTTGGTATCCTTCCGAGCCGCTCAGCGGCACCTGGATGAAAGCGCCCGAGGCTGGCTCCAGCGCGGCTGCCTCACACTTTGCGGCTGCCTCACACCTTTCCGCACTTGCCGACGCACTGCTTGCGCAAAGCACCGGCTTCGGAGCCGGGCAGCCTGCCCTCGACAACATCGAAAAGCTTCGAACCGGGGCGAGCGCCGTGGTCACCGGTCAGCAGGTGGGTCTCTTTGGCGGACCTCTGCTTACCCTGCTGAAGGCTGCAACCGCAGTCGCACTCGCCGCCGAGGCGACCGAGCGCACCGGTCATGCGCATGTCCCGGTATTTTGGCTCGCCACCGAAGATCATGATCTTGAAGAGGTGGATCAAGTCTCGCTGCTGTCGAAACATGCGGTCGAAAGGCTGCGGCTCGGCCTGAAGAGCAGCGGCCGGCCGGTCGGCAACGTCGTCCTTGGCGAGCAGGTCTCGGCAGTTCTCGACCAGGTGGGAGAGCTGCTCGCATTTGCCCCCATCTATGACACGCTTAGGTCCTTCTACACTCCTGATGCCACGCTGGGCGGCGCCTTCGCACGCGTCATGGCGAAGCTGTTCGCTGCTCACGGCCTCATCGTCATGGACGCCGCTGGCCGAGACTTTCACGCCCTTGGCAAGCCCGCCCTGCGCGCCGCGATCGAGCGGGTGCAATCGCTTGAAGACGCACTGATCGCACGCACCCAGGAGCTTGAAGCCGCCGGCTACCATGCACAGGTCCTGATCAAGCCCGGCCATTCGCTGCTGTTCCTGATTGACCAGGAGACCGGTCAGCGGCACCCCCTGCGCCACCTCCCTGACGGGACCTGGAAGGCCGCGAGCAACATCTTCACAGAGCACGAGCTGCTTGTGATTCTCGACCAAGCTCCGGAGCGCGTGAGCCCGAACGCGCTTCTGCGCCCTGTCCTACAGGACAGCATCCTGCCCACGGCTGCCTACGTCGGCGGTCCGGCCGAGATCGCCTACTTCGCCCAGAGCGCGGTCCTCTACCAGGCCATCCTTGGGCGGCTTACCCCGGTTCTGCCGCGCTTTTCGGCCACCATCATCGAACCCGCCATTGCCAGCGTCATGGAGAAAGACGAGGTGTCCTTGAAGGACATCTTTGAGGCACGCACCGAGGAGGCGCTCGCCCAGCGGCTGGGGGCGCGCGCGATGCCGATCGAAGGCAAGCGCCGGCTGGCCGCGGTCGGCAACGCCATGGACGCGGAACTCGGCGCGCTCACCGGTTATCTTGAGGCCATGGACGAGAGCCTCGGACGTTCGGCCGAGGTTTCCGCAAGCAAGATGCGCTACCAGATGAACCGGCTGCGCCGCATGGCAGCTACCTTTGAGTTGCAGAAGGAGGCGAGCCTGCGGAAGCATGCGGAGGCCATGACCCTTCACCTGCTCCCGGAAGGTCACCCCCAGGAGCGTGTGCTTGGCGGGATATGGTTCCTGGCCCAGGGTGGGGAAGCACTGATCGATCGGATGGTTGAAGAGGCGCGCGGCATGTGCCTGGGCCACGCTGTTGTCCGGATCTGACCACCCTTCGAGGCGAAGAACAAAGCCCCATCCGAAGGGTTCGGTGGGGCCTCGGTCGGGCTCATCAATGCAGCAGAGATAGGGTTTAGGAC